>CAZFQI010000137.1:0-7659 GCA_964520755.1 uncultured Marinobacter sp.
CCCGCGACCCCCGGCGTGACAGGCCGGTATTCTAACCAACTGAACTACCGCTCCGTGCGGGTCATCACATAGGGCCTTGAAAAGGCGGTGCAATCAGGGGTGTGAATGCTCTGTGACAACGAGGGCGCATTATAAAGAGGCGCCCTGTTATGTCAACGGTTTTTCTTAAAAAAATTCAGAAAAAGCGTCCCGTTACATGGCGTCAACCATGGCATCCTTGCCCTGGGCGGTTTTGCGGTATTCAATCGGCGTCATACCGGACCAGCGCTTGAACGCACGATAGAAGGTGCTGGGCTCGGAGAAGCCAGTCAGATAGACGATTTCATCGATGGATTCGTCGGTGGTTGCCAATAGCTGACGGGCCAGCCGATAGCGGAAATCCGCGAGCACCTGATTGAAACTGGTCTCGGCTTCGGTCAGCCGAGTACGCAGGGTTCTCGGCTTGATACCAAGGCGCTCAGCCACGGCATCCAGGGTGACCTCCCCGCTATCCAGAAGCTCTGCCACGATTCGCTCCACCTGACCGACAATGTCCTTTTTCTCCAGTCGGGCCACTTGCTCACTGGCAAACCGCTCATGCAGATCCAGCAGTTCCGGCTCCGCATGGGGTGAGGCATGGGAAAGCAGCTTTGCCGGGAAATAAAGCCGGTTTTCCTCGGCACCGAAGGTGACGTCGCAGCCCAGAACCTCGCTGACATGGTCCTGCCCCTCAGCCCGCTCGTGCTCGAATTCGATTCGTGACGGGTAAAAGCTGCCATCGGTGATCGAACGGAAAAACGTGATCAAGCCCAGCACGAAACACTCATTGAAATGCCGCAGCCGGCGGACGTCATCAGATGCCGCATCCAGAACCATGCAGGCATTGTCACCCTCGATGAAGAAATCGGTATTCGCCGCATCGCTCAGCAGGCGCTGATAGTTCTGGGCCCGCCGCAGGCCCTCCCCGAAGGTGGGGCTGCTGAGAAAGAGGTACTCCAGGACCTGCCCCTTGTACGCGGGCAGCGCTTGCCCCAGGTGCAGACCCACATCCGGATCACCGGAAACGTCCTCAACCGCCTGCCAGAAGTACATCTGGGCGCTGTGGGGGGTTCGAAGCTGCTCGGTATAAACGTAAGTCTCATCCACACCCAGGCGGCTGAAGATGGCATCGGTATCGATTCCCTTCTTTTTCATCGCCTCATAGATCAGGCGCAACATCACTCCCGCGTCACGAAGTTCCTGCATAAGATTCCGCTTTTTTAATTGTTGACTACTGCTTTGACCGGCCGGACAGTCGCCGGGGCACGCCAGGTCAATGCCTGATCTGGCGGGGTTTGTCAGACTCAAGGAGCTTATAAACCGCACCCTGTTAGACAATCGTCTTATATTAGAGCATATCAGGCCACAGACGCCGAGTTGTACCAAAATGTAAAAAAAAGCATACCCTTTGCGACAAAGCTTTCTACTCAGGTAATGCCGGGATTGATGGTCCAGGCTGTGAAGGAGAACACCGATGTCAGAGACTCTCGTTTACCACAACACACCGCCGGCATTGTTACCGATGTATGGCAGGACACTGCTGCCGAAACGGACGCAAACCGGCGGCGATATCAGCATTCCGGATCTCTCCGCGCGCCTGCTGGGCGTCGGCACGGGGGGCAAGAACCTGAAACGCTACCAGCAAGTATGCGGTTTCGCGGCGCGCAGTCACCTGCCCGTTACCTGGCCTCACGTGCTGGCGTTTCCCCTGCACCTGAAACTGCTTACCGAGAAAAGCTTCCCCCTGCCACTGCTTGGCCTGGTACACCTGCGAAACACTATTACCCAGCACCGACCCATCGGCACCGGGGAAAATCTGGATCTGCAGGTAAGGCTGGGAAATACGGTGAAAAGTGACCGCGGCGTGGAATTCGATCTGATTACGGAGGCGCACTCGGCGGGCAGACTGATCTGGGAAGAAGCGAGTACAACGCTATTCCGGCAACCGGATGCTGAGAGCAAGTCTTCCGGAAAAAAGGCGCCACCGGAACTGGAGCGCTATCCGAACACAGAGAACCTGAAGGCACCCGAGTCCATTGGCCGGCAATACGCCCGTGTGTCCGGAGACAGCAACCCGATCCACATGCATGCCCTGAGCGCAAAGGCATTCGGTTTTCCAAGGGCAATCGCCCACGGCATGTGGACCAAAGCCCACGCGATCGCATTACTGGAGCAACAGGAAGGCTGGCAAAGCGGCGCCCTGAGCGTCAGCTGCCAGTTCAAGAAACCGCTGTTTCTGCCCGGCACAGCGCAGTTAAACTGGCAAACGGGAGAAAAGGGCTGGGACTATCAGGTATTGAACGCCAAAGGCGATGCGCCCCACCTGACCGGGCGCATCGACTGGCTCTAGGCCCGGGAGGAATCACTTTCCGGTGCACAGGAAGAACCCTGGGCGCCGGCAACGGGCAGAGTAAAGTAGAAACAGGCGCCACCATCTTCCGGGCGCTCAAAACCGATGTCGCCACCCTGTGCCTGTATCAGTGAACGGCAGGTTGAGAGACCAATACCCATACCCTCGTCCTTGGTCGTGAAGAACGGCAGGAACAGTTTCTCTTCGGCGTCTTCCGACAAACCGATGCCATGGTCACGCACCTGAATTCGCACACAGGTATCACCCTGCACACTGGCACTCACCTCGACCGGCGCACTGGAATCAATGCTGCTGGTGGCCTCAAGGGCATTACGAATCAGGTTGAGCGCTACCTGCTGTACCTGCACCGGGTCTGCCAGAACCTCCGGCATGTTCTCCGGCACCGACAGTTCAATGGCACCCTTGTTGTTACGCATATCCACTTCGGCAAACTGCCGGGTATCTTCCAGCAACGCAGGCACTGACAGCACCTCCTTGCCCGTGGCCGGCTTTTTCATGAATCGACGGATGCGACGTATGATTTCACTGGCCCGGTGGGACTGGGCCTCAATCTTGTCCAGAGTCTCCTGAAGCAGCCCCATGTCCGCGTTTTCCTTCGCCATCATCCTCTTGGCAACGCGGGCATAATTGGTGATGGCGGTCAGCGGCTGGTTCACCTCGTGGGCGACGCCGGCGGCCATTTCACCCATGGTGGTCAGGCGGGAGGTATGGGCCAACTGGTCACGCTGTTCCTGAACCAACTGCCGGGCATCTTCCAGTGCCTTCTCGCTGTCCAGCTCGGCGGTAATATCGCGAAACACCACAACGGCGCCGTGGAGTTCATCTGAGTCCAGCTTGGGGGTTGAACGGTACTCCGCCGGAAATCCGGTTCCATCGGCCCGCAGCATTCGGATATCCCGCTGATTCTCCGCAATACCCTGCTGACAGGTGGCCTTTACCGGAAGGCTGTCCGGGTTGTCGCCAGCGGTAGCGAAATGGGTTTCGAAAAAATTCCGGCCAATGAGTTCTTCCACCGGGCAGCCAACGATAGACGCTGCTGCCGGATTGGCAAATTCGACGATGCCATTCTCATCGAGGCCGTAAATACCTTCGCTGATGGAATTCAGAATCCGGGCCTGATCACTCTGCAGCTCGCGATTGCGGGCCTGCAGTTCCCTCTCGAGGCGAATCACACTGGCGTGGGTTTTCACCCGTGCGATCACTTCCTGAGACTGGAAGGGCTTGGAGATGTAATCGGCACCTCCGAGGGAGAAGCCTTTCACCTTCGCCTGAAGGTCATCGAGCGCAGACAGGAAAACAACGGCACAGTCTGCCGTTTGGGGGTCGGCCTTGAGGCGCTCGCAGACTTCATAGCCATCCATCTCCGGCATCATGATATCCAGGAGGATCACTTCAGGCTGATGGCGGTGGGCAAGGTCGAGGGCTTTTTCGCCTTCGTTGGCAATGAGCAGCCGGTAACCTTTGTCTTTCAGGGTCTCATAGAGGACTTTGAGGTTCTGCGGGTTGTCGTCCACGAGCAGAACCGTCACCTCCGAGTTCTCGCTGACAGCTTCAGTCATATATGTCGGGCCGGTTAAAAAAGTAACCGTATGATGCCGCCGGGATCACCCTGCGTCGATAAGGTCCTTTACGGACAGGACCATACGAACGAGATGTGCCAGGGAATGGGTTCCCATCTTGTGCATAACGCGGGATCGGTGGATCTCCACTGTGCGCTGACTTATCTCCAGCTCAATGGCAATCACCTTGTTGGCCTGGCCGGCAATCATCCGGTCCATGATTTCGTGCTCCCGGGGGGTCAGGCTCTTGATACGGCGAATGATTTCCTGCTTTTCATCCAGGGATTTGCGCTGTTCCAGATCCTGCTTCAGTGCCGCCTCGATTTTCTCCAGCAGTGCCTCCTCGCGGTAGGGCTTCTGGATGAAGTCCACAGCGCCCTCTTTCATGGCGTCGACGGCCATGGGCACGTCACCGTGCCCGGTCACGAAGATGATCGGCAGGATGGAGTGTTTTTCATTGAGCTTTTTCTGGAGCTCCATGCCGTCCATACCTGGCATGCGGATATCCAGCACAATGCAGCCTGCCATCTTGTCGGAATAGTCCTTCAGGAAAGCAGTTGCACTCTCATAGGTCTTGACCGGCTTGCCGTCGGATTTCAGCAGCAGCTCCAGGGAATCGCGGACTGCTTCATCGTCCTCAACAACGTACACGGTTTGCTGGATATCAGTCATGGGTGTGTTCTCTCCTGTCCGTTTTCTTATGATTGCCGGTCAGTGAATTGACGGGTCTTTATGGTCGTCACGGGCATGTTCCTGGCGCTCGTGTTCCCGCATTTTCTCAAGTCGTTGCTGGATAATGCCAAAAACGCTCTGTTTCGGGTACCTGCCTTTGTCATCGGCCTTGCCCGCAGGCTTGCCGAGCAGCAGGGTTATGGCTTCCTCAACACGGGCAACCGCGTATACCGCAAACTGGCCTCCGCGTACTGCCTTTACCACTTCGCTGTCGAGCATCAGGTTCTGCACATTGGTGGTTGGTACAATGACACCCTGAGTGCCAGAAAGCCCGCCCTTAAGCTGGCAGGTTGTGAAAAAGCCTTCAACTTTCTCATTCACACCGCCGATGGGCTGAACTTCGCCAAACTGGTTGACCGACCCCGTGATCGCCAGATCCTGTCGTACCGGAATCCCGGAGAGTGACGAGATCAGCGCGCACAGCTCTGCCAGCGATGCACTGTCACCATCCACTTCGCCGTAGTTCTGCTCAAAGGTCAGACTGGCCGACAGGTGCATCGGGTCGTTGACCGCAAAATGGGAGGCGAGCCAGGAGCTGAGGATCATCACGCCCTTGGAGTGAAGATTGCCACCGAGCTTCACATCACGCTCAATATCCATCACCGCACCATCTCCATAATAGCAGGTGGCAGTGACACGGTTGGAAAGGCCGAATTCAAACCCACCCGTGGACAGCACCGACAGTGCATTGACCTGTCCAACGCACTTACCACTGGTAGTTACGAGCGTCGTGCCGTCACGGATGGAATCGTAGAACTGATCCCGGATACGGCTGCTGCGATATTTCGCGCTTTCCAGCGCGCGCTCAACGTGCAGGTCCTGGATCAGCCTGGCACCGGCCTGCCGGGCCCAGAAATCGGATTCCCGCAGCAGATTGGCGATATCTGCCGCATGCAGGGACAGTCGGTCCTGATGCTCGGCCATACGGGCACTGTGTTCAATCACCCGGGCAACCGCCTTGTTCGAACAGTGCAGCAGCTTCTTCTCGCTCACCAGGCTGGCGATGAACTTGGCGTAAAGCAGCTGGCTGTCATCCGAGCGGTACATCTCGTTCTCGAAATCTGCTGTCACCCGGAACAGCTCGGCAAACTCGGAATCGTATTCCTGC
This sequence comes from uncultured Marinobacter sp., assembly GCA_964520755.1. Lineage (GTDB taxonomy): Bacteria > Pseudomonadota > Gammaproteobacteria > Pseudomonadales > Oleiphilaceae > Marinobacter. Next base: position 5,789 of record CAZFQI010000137.1, read on the forward strand.
AGCAACATCCAGGTTTCACGATCACCGAACAGAACAATTTTGACGTCCAGTGGCACCGACTCAGGTTCAATTGAGATGGTTCCGGACAGCGTCAGTTCCCGTTCCAGGGAATTTATCTGTATGGACTTCGAGCGCAGGGCACGCTTGAGTCCGTCCCACACAAACGGCTGCTCCAGAACCTTGATGGCGTCCATCAACAGATAGCCGCCGTTGGCGCGATGCAGACTGCCAGGACGGATCAGCGAGAAATCCGTGAACACCGTGCCCTTGTAGGTGACGTTTTCCACGTAACCAAACAGGTTGTGGTAGGTGGGGTTATCCTCCACCACCATCGGCACCTCGTTGGTTTTCTGGTGCACCAGCACATTGACCAGATACCGCCGGGGCATCTTCTTGTCCAGAGAAGCATAAGCAATCGCGGCCTGCTCCTCGTTGTCGTCGAGAAATATTTCCAGGTTCTCCACCAGATCCGCCCGAACCGCCTCAAAGTAGGCGACCACATCCGGCAGATCCTTGTACTTCTCGATCAGCTCATCAATCTGGTGGCCCGAGATACTTTCGAGCGTTTCCTGGTTCAGCGCCTGTTGCTTATCGGCGTACTCCTGCTCCCAGTCCGCCAGTTTGCGCAGGGCCTGCCGGAGCTTTTTCTCAAGCTTGTTGATGGCATCTTCAAACTTGTCCCGCTGCTCATCGGTCAGGGCCTGGAAGGATTCTGCGGTATGGGGTTCTTCCCCATTCATGGCAACCAGCCGGTAGCCACCGGGTGTGGTCACGGTCAGGCTGACTTTTTTGCGCCTGGCCTGCGCAGCCACTTTCTCCAGCTCGTCTTCCTGTTTCTTGCCGTATTCGTTCTTCAGCTGTTCCGAGCGTTCCAGAAAGCTGTCGCTGTCAAAGGTCTGGGGAATCACCTTGACCAGACGACTCATCAGCTTTTCCATATCCTGCTTGAGCTGGGTGCCCTTGCCGGCCGGCAGCTGCAACAGCTTGGGAATACGCGGTTCCTCGAAGTTGGCCACGTAGCACCAGTCATGGCTCTGCTGATCCGTATCCACATGGTGCTCAAGGTAACGCAGCATCATGGTGCGCTTGCCCAGGCCATTCCGGCCAACGGCATAGACGTTGTAACCGCCATGGGGCATAGCCAGAGCAAAACGCACGGCTTCCTGGGCACGGTTCTGGCCGACAATTTCAGCCAGGGGTTCCAGTTGTTTGGTGGTTTTGAACGGCAGATCTTTCAGAACACAGGCTTTGTAAAGCTGGTGCAGGGACAGTGACTTCAAGGTTTGGTCCTGTAACGGTTAACACATTGGCCGGTCATTGTAGATTCTGCAGTCGGCTCTGTCGCGTTCAGCACGAAGATTTCTGGAGTCGCGCACAGTGTGCGGGATTTTGTTAGGCAGTTCACAGTTCCGCCGCCGTTCATTTTTCAGCCAACCTTTCCGGAACTACACTTCATCTCCCGACAACAAATACAATGCACGCAACGGACGCCAACGTATGACCAGTGATTCCGCAGACCGCAGAATCAAGGATCGCTACCCAGCCTCCTGCCTGAAAGTTCAGCTTCGGGAGCGTGGCTTCTTTGGTCGTGGTAAGCAGCCTACGCCGGTTACCTGCCTCGATCTGAACCGCTATGGCATGGCCGTACTCTGCCCGAGGCCGGTAGAACCGGGAGTCCGGCTGTTCCTGGATTTTGACGGCAAATACATCAGCGAATCGCGGGTTTGCGCCCGGGTGGTGGACTGCCAGCCCTATCAGGCCGGTTACCGCGTGAGCGTCCAGTTCAGTTATTGCCTGGACAAAAAAGGCTATTCACGAACCGTCGACAATGCCCTGTCGCGGATTGAAGGCTTCTACAACCGGTTTGCCAG
>CAZFQI010000138.1:0-7492 GCA_964520755.1 uncultured Marinobacter sp.
TGGGATCGCGAGTTAATGCCCCGTTGGTTCCCTGTAACCATGTAGGTTGGATTAGCCGCAGGCGTAATCCAACAGATGTTGTCGGATTACGCTACGCTAATCCGACCTACGGACTCCCGAATATCTATCCCCACCGCCGGCCAATCCCCCAAGAAAGCAGGTCTGCTATTCCCAGAGACCCCAAGTTGATATCAATCATGCGGCCCAACCCATGATTTGCTAGCCTTCAATGCATTGAACGTCCCCGGCATTGGAGAAAGAATCCCCGTGCGAAAGCGCCACGAATTTATTGAGGAATCCCGCAAGCAGTGGAGCTCGGAGCCTGCATTTGTGGCCTCCATGGCGGCCGCTGCTGTGGGGCTAGGTAACCTGTGGCGTTTTCCGTACATGGTGGGGGAGAACGGCGGCGGCGCTTTTGTGGTGGCCTATCTGCTGGCGCTGATTGTGGTGGTTTTGCCCATCATGATTCTGGAAGTGTCTGCGGGACGTCTTTCCAAGGGCAGTACGGTTCAGACTTACCGGCAGGTGAACCGCTTCGGGGTGGTGTATGGGTGGTTTGTGGTGCTCATTACCATGGCCATTACCAGCTATTACCTGGTGATTACCGGCTGGACCCTGGGCTATGCGTTGGATGCGGCGACAGACAATCTCCGGGTGTTTGGGGATTTTACCGCCGGGTATAACTCTCTCTGGTACTTCTTTGCCGTGACCGTGCTGGGGGCGATCATTCTGGCCAAGGATGTGACCGCCATCGAGCTGATGTCGAAGATTCTGATGCCGGTGTTGATCATTGTGATGATCGGTCTGGTGATCTTCGCCAGCCGCACGCCGGGCTGGGAGCAGACCAAGGATTTCTTTTTCCAGGTGGACTGGAGCCGGCTGGCGGACGGCAAGCTGTGGGCGTTTGCCTTCGGGCAGGCGTTTTACACTCTGGCGATTGGTCAGGGCTACCTGGTGACTTATGGCAGTTTTATCCCCCGGCAGACCCACGTGCCCCGGGCGTGTCTGATTGTGGCAGGTACGGAGACCAGTGTGGCGCTGTTGGCGGGCTGGATGATCTTCCCGTTTGTGTTCAGTCTGGGTATGGAGCCGACGGAGGGCAGTCAGCTGGCGTTTGTGACCATGCCCCGGGTATTCGAGGATATGGCTGGTGGCTACTGGGTGGGCACGCTGTTTTTCGGTTTGTTCTTTATGGCGGCGTTCAGTTCCAGCCTGGCCGGGCTGAAGGTGATGATCGCCGCGGTGGCGGAAGAGTTCCGGCTCAGCAATGGCAAAGCCGTCAGTCTTGTCACCCTGGTCATGCTGGTACTGGGCACGGCTTCGGCGCTGAGTTTCACGCCGCTGGAATGGAACATCGCCGGTGAACCGGTGCTGGATGTGATCGACCGGGTGGCCGGCGGTAATGTGATCATCTTCTCGGGGGTGTTGGGGGCGGCCATGTTCTGCTGGTTTATTCCACCCGAGAAGATCCGGACGGTGCTGGGTACCCAGAGCCGCTGGTGGGAGTGGCGTATGTACCTGGTTGGTCGCTACCTGCCGCTGGTGATGCTGATCTGGATTGTGGTGACCTACGCCCTGAACCAGGTGGGCATTACTCCGGCCTGACCTGGAATTCTCTCGGTTCGATCTTCAGCTTTTTCAGGCGCGAGGTCAGGGTGGTCGGTTTGATGCCCAGCATGGCCGCCGCGCCGTCATCGCCGAAGACACGGCCACTGCTCATGGTGAGGGCCCGAGTCAGGTTCTGCTTCTCCAGTTCACGCAGCTCCTGTTCGGTCATCAATTCGCCGCTGTAATGTCTCGCGGGGGGCGCTTCTGCCGTGGTGGACCGGGCTGCCGATTCCGGCCCCGGCAGATCCAGATCCAGCCGGCCGTCGGCGGTGATTACCTGGCGCTCGATCACATTCTCCAGCTCCCGCACATTGCCCGGCCAGTGGTAGGCTTTCAGGGTTTCAACATCTCGTTCTTTCAGGGCCAACAGAGGCCGGTTGAACTTCTGGCAGGCCCGGTTCAGAAACTCTTGGGCGAGAATGGGAATGTCCTCGAGGCGCCGGCGCAAGGGCACTGACTCGATGGGGAAAACGTTGAGGCGGAAATAGAGATCTTCCCGGAAGGTTTTCTCCTGGACTTCCGCTTTCAGGTCCCGGTTGGTGGCGGCAATCACACGAACATCCACCGCCCTGGTATTGTTTTCGCCCACACGCTCGAATTGCTGATCCTGGAGTACCCGGAGCAGTTTGCCCTGAAGTTCCAGCGGAATTTCACCGACTTCGTCCAGGAACAGAGTGCCGCCATCGGCCAGCTCAAACCGGCCCACGCGGTCGCTGACGGCACCGGTGAAAGCGCCCTTGATGTGGCCGAAGAACTCGCTCTCGAACAGATCCTTGGGGATGGCCGCACAGTTCACCCGAATCAGGGGGCGGTCGCGCCGGCTGCTGGACTGGTGGATGGCACGGGCGATCAGCTCCTTGCCTGTGCCGGATTCACCGGTGATGAGTACGTTGGCATCCGTGGGCGCCACCATGCCGATGCGGCTTACGATGGCTTTGATGGCCCCGCTCTGGCCGAAGATTTCATGGAAGTGGTACTCGGCGCTGAGTTCCTCCTGCAGATAGGCGTTCTCCATCTCCAGCCGGTGTTTGAGGGTCTCCACTTCCTCCAGCGCTTTCTGCAGTTCTTTCTGGGCTTCCTGGCGGGCGGAGATATCCCGGAACACAACCACTGCGCCCACCGGATGCCCGTTGTCCAGGATCGGTGTGCTGGTGTATTCCACCGGGAAGCCGCTGCCGTCCTTGCGCCAGAACCAGTCCTCGCCGACGCGCTTGACGCTGGCATCGCGGAAGGCGGCGTAGATCGGGCAGTCCTTCAGGGGGTACAGGCTGCCATCCGCGTGAGAGTGGTGCACCACGCGATGCAGTACCCGACCCATGAGTTCGTCAATTCGCCACCCCAGCATGCGCTCGGCTGCGGGGTTTGCGAAGGTGCCTCGGCCCTCGGCATCCACCCCGTAAATGCCCTCCCCGACAGCATGCAGGATCAGTTGGTTCTCCCGCTCCATGTCCTTGAACAGCTCTTCAACTCGCCGCCACTCAAGCAAGCCGCCCCGGTGGTAGTGGTTGGCATCGTGGCGCTCCCTGAGGGTGCGCAACTGGCGTCGGTCCCTCAGTAACAACAGCACATTCTGGGATTCCGCTTCACCGACCCGGGAAGAGGAGATTTCCAGCTCCACGGTGTGGCCGTCCCGGTGCTGCAGGAAGAAATCCCGGCTCCAGCCGTGGCTGCGAAAGAGGGTTTCCTCGGTGAAAGCAATCAGTTGGGGCCGTTGATCTGTGAACAGGTGGGTGCAGGGGGTTCCCGTCAATGATTGTCGGTCCGTGCCGACCATCCGGCCCATTGCGCTGTTGGCCGACAGAATCAGATCCCGGGCAGCGTCTACCAGCAGGGCCGCTTCTGGCAGGTGGTCAATCCAATTGCCGGTGATTTCGGGGTGAATGATGGCTTCGGTATTCATGGCGATTTCCTGAGTCAGTCCCCGAAGGAAGAAACAAACCCTGTGCCAACTACGAAAAGTCGCAGTCCTGGCTACGAAAAATCGTTAATCACGAAATATCGTAGCCCTCCCGTTTTCAGGTTCCTCATTCCTAATTCTTTAAAAACAATGGGTTAAAAAAATAGCCGGACTTGGCACAAACCCTGCGATAGCTCTCTCAGAACGCGGAGCCGACCCGACCATTTTCAGCGTCGGGCCCGAGCCGCACCTTTGTTGCACCGTGAGAGTGCAGAAATAACCCAAAACTTAGGTCCCAAACCCAGGAGAGTGCGCCATGACCACGAAAAGCCTTGGAAACCCGTTTGACGGTGACAAGTCCCTGATTCACGCAAAGAACTGCGGCTGCTCGGATTGCAAACCGGGCGACAGCGGACCGTCCATTTCCCTTGATCTCAAGCCCTCTACCGGGCAGCAGGCAGCAACTGACGAGCATCTGGATTCCGAAGCGATGATGGATCGGGCCATCGAAGGCGCCGTGGTGCGCTCCGTGTTCGGCCACAACGAGCACAGCCGGCGGGCCTTCATGAAAATGATGGGCGCGGGCACTGCAGCGGCCGTTCTGGGCAGCGTGTTCCCCATGGAGAAGGCCAAGGCCGCAGTGAAGGAGTCGCTGGGCAAGCTCGAGAAGACCAAGCTCAACGTTGGTTTTGTGCCGATTACCTGCGCCACGCCTATCATCATGGCGCATCCCATGGGTTTTTATGAGCGTTACGGCCTGGATGTGACCGTTACCAAGACCGCCGGCTGGGCGGTGGCCCGGGACAAGTCCCTGGCCGGCGAATACGACGCCTCACATATGCTTACTCCCATGCCCCTGGCCATGACCATGGGCGCGGGCTCCACACCGGAGCCGTTCATCATGCCGGCGGTTGAGAACATCAACGGTCAGGCCATCGTGCTGCACGTCGACCACAAGGACAAGCGGGATCCGAAGCAGTGGAAAGGCTTCAAGTTCGGGGTGCCGTTCGAGTACTCCATGCACAACTTCCTGTTGCGCTACTACCTGGCCGAGAACGGCATCGACCCAGACAAGGATGTGCAGATCCGTGTGGTACCGCCACCTGAAATGGTCGCCAACCTGCGTGCCGGTAACCTGGATGGTTACCTGTCTCCCGATCCGTTCAACCAGCGTGCCGTGTGGGAGAAGGTGGGCTTCATCCACATGCTTACCAAGGACATCTGGGAAGGTCACCCGTGCTGCGCCTTTGCCTGCAGCAAGCAGTTTGCCACCCAGAACCCGAATACCTACGGAGCCCTGCTGCGCGCCATCATCGACGCCACCCAGTACTCCAACAATCCGGACAACCGTAAGGAAATCTCCGAAGCCATCGCGCCCAAGAACTACCTGAACCAGCCGGTACCGGTGATTCAGCAGGTGCTGACCGGCTACTACGCCGATGGCCTTGGAGAGGTGAAAGACGTTCCTGACCGCATCGACTTCGACCCGTTCCCGTGGCACTCCATGGGCGTGTGGATCCTCACCCAGATGAAGCGCTGGGGTTATATCGAGGGCGACGTGGACTACAAGGGCATCGCCGAGCAGGTCTACCTGGCGAGCGAGACCGGCAAGATTATGGAAGAGCTGGGCTACAGCGCCCCGGACAAGACCTACAAGACCCACACCATCATGGGCAAGACGTTCGATTCTGATCGTGCAGAAGAGTACGCACGCAGCTTCGACATCGGGAGGGTGTAACCATGGCTTCCCTGAACGTCCGCGCAGCCCTGCTGTCGGTCTCGTTCCTGATTCTGGCCCTGGGGCTCTGGGAAATGGCAACCCAGCCCCCGGAAGCCCAGACAGGCCTGACCGAATACGAAATGCTGATGGGTGGTGTTGAGCAGGAATCCCGCGTGCCGCCGCCCTCGGCGGTGATCAAGCTGGCCTGGGCGGAGTTGTCCGATCCCTTCTATGACGCCGGCGCCAACGACAAGGGTATCGGCATCCAGCTGGCCTATTCGGTGTACCGGGTATTGACCGGCTACCTGGCGGCCATGGCCATTGCCTTGCCTGTCGGGTTCCTGATCGGCATGTCGCCGCTGATGTACAAGGCCCTGAACCCGTACATCCAGGTGCTGCGGCCGATTTCGCCGCTGGCCTGGATGCCCCTGGCCCTGTTCATCATCCAGGATTCCGATGCCTCGGCGATCTTCGTGATCTTCATCTGCTCGATCTGGCCCATGTTGCTGAACACCGCCTTTGGCGTGGCCAACGTGAGGCAGGACTGGGTAAACGTGGCCCGCACCCACGAACTCGGCCCACTGCGCACCGCCATCACGGTGATCTTGCCGGCCGCCGCACCCACCATCCTGACCGGTATGCGGATCTCGATCGGCATTGCCTGGCTGGTCATCGTGGCCGCGGAGATGCTCGTGGGCGGCACTGGCATTGGGTATTACGTGTGGAACGAGTGGAACAACCTGGATCTGGCCAGTGTGATCTTCTCCATCCTGATGATCGGGGTGGTGGGCATGCTGCTCGACCTGGCCCTGGGCAAGGCCCAGAAACTGGTGGAATACAAAGAATGAGCGGTCCGGCACCGGTTTCCGGTGCCGGCCTCAACCCTCCGAATGGAGACCTGTTATGAGTAAATCATTCCTGGAAGTAGATGGCCTGTCCAAAGTCTATCCGGACGGCCAGGGCGGCGAGCTGACCGTCTTCGAGGATATCCGCTTTGCCCTGGAGAAAGGCGAGTTCGTCTGCATCATCGGCCACTCCGGTTGCGGTAAATCCACCATCCTGAACGTGCTGGCAGGCCTGGATGAAGCCAGCGCCGGCAACGTGGTGATGAATGGCAAGGAAATCAAAGGCCCCGGCCTTGAGCGCGGCGTGGTGTTCCAGAACTACAGCCTGCTGCCCTGGAAAACCACGCTGAATAACATCGTGTTCGCCGTGCGCGCCCGCTGGCCCGAGTGGTCCAAGGAAAAAGTGAAGGAGCACAGCGAGCGCTATCTGAAAATGGTGGGCCTGGACCACGCCCTGAATCGCAAGCCGTCCCAGCTGTCCGGCGGTATGCGCCAGCGGGTAAGTATCGCCCGTGCCTTCGCCACCCAGCCGGAACTCCTGCTGCTGGATGAACCGTTCGGTGCGCTGGATGCGCTCACCCGGGGCGTGATTCAGGACGAACTGGTGAAAATCTGGGAAGAAACCCGCCAGACCGTGTTCATGATCACCCATGATGTGGACGAAGCGATCCTGTTGTCTGACCGCATTTTCCTGATGTCCAACGGCCCCAACGCCCGCATCGCCGAAAGCGTGAAAGTGGACATTCCGCATCCGCGGGCCCGGGCCACCATCTTCCAGAACCCGGCCTACCACAAAACCCGGGACTACCTGGTGGACTTCCTGGTCAATCGCAGCGGCTCGGCGCTGCCGGAAAAAGACGGCACCCCGAAAATCGTGGAACCCGCCAAAGGCGTTGCCCAGTCCGCGCCAGCGCCTGCCGAATCTGGAACCGAATCCGAATCTGACACTGCCGCCCGTGCGGTGAATGCCTGACGTAAAAACCCAAGAGAGGAAACAGCCATGATGAACAAAGAACTGATGACCGCCAAAATCCTGGAAGCCAAAGTGTCCAAGGGAATGACCTGGGAAGCCATCGCCGAAACCATCGGCCTGTCCCCGGTGTTCACCACCTCAGCGGCCCTGGGTATGAACAGCCTCACCGAAGACAAGGCCTTTGCCCTGTGTGAAGTCCTCGACCTCGACAAACCGATAGCCGAAGCCCTGCAGGTCTGCCCCAAAAAAGCCTGGGACGGCGCTGTGCCGCAGGATCCGCTGATCTATCGCTTGTATGAGGTGGTCGGTGTCTATGGCGACACCATGAAAGAGCTCATCCATGAGAAGTTCGGCGACGGCATCATGAGTGCCATCGATTTCACCATGGACATAGAGAAGGAAGAGAATCCGAAAGGCGACCGTGTGGTTGTGACTATGAACGGGAAGTT
>CAZFQI010000139.1:0-7430 GCA_964520755.1 uncultured Marinobacter sp.
ACTTTCTGGCAGGGTTCAGGGAACCGGAAGGCAGTGTGGCGTTCGCCGTTCTGGGTGGGGTTTTCAGCGAGGGGATTGACCTGCCCGGAGATCAGTTGATTGGGGCCTTTGTTGCAACCCTTGGTTTGCCGCCGTTTGATGCCTGGCATGAAATCCTGAAGGCTCGCCTGGAACAGCGCTTCGGCGCCGGCTATGACTACACCTATCTGATTCCGGGGTTGCAGAAAGTGGCCCAGGCGGCAGGGCGGGTGATTCGCACCCCGGAAGACCGGGGCGTGATCTGGCTGATTGATGACCGGTTTCTGCAGCCAGCTATAAACAGGTTTTTTCCTCGCTGGTGGCTTGCAGAGAGCCACTCTGACGATCCGCGGCCCGAATCTTCAGAGACCGGTTAATCACTATGGTGTCGACAGGGCCTTTCTGTGCGATAGCCGACAGGGCCTGTTCTAGTGTGGCATTGGCGATGGCCTCATGATTCTGGGGCAGAGAGTTGACCGCCAGTGGAAGAAAGTCCAGTAGTCGGTCATCGCCGAAGGTCGCAATTTTCAGAGTTTCAGGAAGCTGGTCCGGCTGTTCCAGCAGGGCATCCAGAACCCCCTGCAGCAGCGTGTAAGAGGCCGTAACCAGGGCTTCCGGCAGGCCATGGTCAGCCAGAATCCGACGCATCATCGCGGCACCAGAGGCGCGATCGTAATGAGGGCCGCTTTCCACTAGCGGGGCAATGCCAGCCTCATTTGCGGCCGCCAGAAAACCTTCCCGGCGCTCCCGGGTCATGGCAATCTCCGGTACTGCATCCAGCCAGGCGATAGTGGCGGTTCCCGCATTCAGCACGGAACGAGTCAGGATCTCGGCTGCTGCTCGGTTGTCGCTGACCACACATCGAATCTGATCCGGAGATTGGGCGCGATCAACCGCAATCACCGGTAGACCGTCTTTCTGCAGTTGGGGATAGAAGGGGTCGTCCAGGGCAAGGGCACTGGCGACAATCAGGGCGTCGCAGCGCCTGGCTTTGAGGGCTCGGGCCAGGGATTTTTCGGTCTCGGGGTCGTCATCGGAGCCGGCAATCAGGAGCTGATAGCCTCTCGCCCTCGCGCCCTGCTCAAGCAATTTGGCCAGGCGCGCATAACTGGTGTTCTCCAGATCCGGGAGAATAAAACCGAGGGTCCGGCTGGCGCCACCCCGCAGCGCTGCCGCCTGGGTATCTACCTGAAAATCGTGGGCCTTGGCTACCGCAAGCACTTTCTCGATGGTGTCCGGTTTGATCCGCCGTGAAGCCCCCTGGCCGTTAATGACATAGCTGGCCGTGGTTCTTGATACGCCGGCAAGCCGGGCAAGTTCCGCAAGGGTCATGGGCGACAGCTCCGATTAAAAGATTGCTTGATTTCTGATCATATCTGTTTCATTATCGATTTTAAGCATGCTGACACGATTCAGCAAACAAAAAAACAGATACGCAGTATCAAAACAAGAAGCGAGGCAACATTTATGCTGACGCTAACTGCCAATGACGTTCGATTGGATGCCACTGCCTCTGACTGGCAGGACGCACTGCAACAGGCAGCCCGGGACCTCGAGCGGGCCGGCCGGACTTCTTCGGAATACCTGGCCGGAATGAACGCCCGTGAACAACAATCTTCCACGGTACTGGGCAACGGAATCGCCATTCCCCACGGCACACCGGAAAGCCGGGATGCCGTTCTGAAAACCGGTATCCGCATTCTACAATTCCCAGAGGGAGTCACCTGGCACGACGGTGCGCGGGTGCATGTACTGGTGGCCATCGCGGCTCAGTCCGACGAGCACCTGGATATTCTCCGACATTTGACCCGTGTACTGGATAAGCCAGGACTGGCTGAGAAGCTGGGTCGTGCTACGGATGCCACGGAACTGGTTGCCTTGCTTTCCAAAGCTCCGGCCGTTGCCAAATGCGACAGCGAGACCCTCTGTCTCGGAATAGATGCCTCCACCCCGAACGAACTGTCGTTGATCGCAGCTGCGCGTCTGCAGAGTTTGCGGTGCGTCGACACGGATTTTCTGGCCAGCATTGTCGGCCAACCGCCGGTGGATCTTGGTCAGGGATTCTGGCTGACCCATCATACTGTTGGTGCCAGGCGCCCGACCCTGTCATTGGCAACACCAAAGCGTGCAACCCCGGAACTGCGGGGGGTGTTCTGTCTGGCCGGACCCGGCGATGAGTGCCATGACCTGCTGGAACGCATCGACAATTTCCTGGCCCGTGATGAACCTGTTCAGGGGCTGAGTGCCGGGGCCTTGTTGGCAAGGCTTTCCGGTGAGGCGGCTGATGCAGTCACTGCAAAAGTCACCCTGTTGAATACACATGGCTTACACGCGCGACCCGCCAAGCAACTCGTCCAGGAGGCTCGTCGCCACAATGCCAGTATTCGGTTGCGCCTTTGGGAAGGCGACGGCGCCGCAGTATCCGCTACCAGTCTGACTCGGGTGATCGGCCTGGGCGCCCGCAGGGGCCAGACGTTGCTCCTTTCGGCGACTGGAGAGGACGCAAGCCAGGCTATCGAGGCTCTTACCAGCGCGATTGAAGGCGGTCTGGGTGAAAAAGTCTCTCCAATGCGATCTGCGGATCCGCAAACCAAGGTACCTGAAGCTGAACAAGCCCGAACGCTGACGGATGACCAGCCGGTTAAAGCGGTTGCAGCATCTCCCGGACTGGCGCTGGCACCGGCTTTCGTCATGCGACAGCCGACCCTTGAATATCCGCAATCCGCTGACGATAGCGAACAACAGATCCAGCGTTTCAACCAGGCCGTTGATAGTGCTGATGGTCAGCTTCGCACTCTGATCCGTCAGGCCGAAGGCGGCGAAGCCGCGCCTATTCTGTCGGTTCATGTGGAGATGCTTCAGGACGAAGATCTCTACCAGGCGACGCTGGAAGCGATCAACGAAGGGGCGTCCGCCGAGGCAGGCTGGTGGAAAGCCATAGATACGGCGGCCAGGGCCCAGGAAGCACTGGCGGACCGTTTGCTGGCAGAACGTGCCGCGGATCTGCGGGATGTCGGGCGCCGGGTACTGTCCAGCCTCTGTGGCGTGGCCACGCCGACGCCGCCGGACACGCCCTATATCCTGGTGGCTGACGACCTCGGGCCATCGGATGTGGCTCGGCTGGATACCACCCGGGTGCGGGGCCTGGTCACAGCCCGCGGGGGAGCGACGTCTCACAGTGCGATTTTGGCCCGTGCCCTGGGTCTGCCGGCGGTGGTGGGGGCCGGTGAACGAATACTGACTATCCTGAATGGCTCTGATCTGGTTGTGGATGGCGAACGAGGCTGCCTGGTGCCGAACCCCGGGGCCGAACGATGCGAGAAGATCCGTCGCCGTTTGCAACAGCTGGAAGCGTTGCAGGCCGAAGCCCATGAAAACCGCAATCAGCCTGCTACCACCGAAGATGGCCATACCATCGAGGTGTGCGCCAATCTCGGCAACACCGCCCACACCCCGGATGCCGTGGAACGGGGTGCCGACGGTGTTGGCCTGCTTCGTACCGAGTTCATATTCATGGCCCATCCGGAAGCGCCGGATCTGGCCACCCAGGTCAGTGAATACCAGCACGCGTTTGATGCCCTGAACGGCCTGCCCCTGGTGGCCCGTACCCTGGATGTGGGCGGCGACAAGCCCCTGGATTACTGGCCTTTGCCCCAGGAAGACAACCCGTTTCTGGGCATGCGTGGTATCCGTCTGTCACTGACCCGCCCGGACATCCTGGAAACCCAGGTCAGGGCCCTGCTGACTGCGGCAGGTGATCGCCCCCTTCGCATCATGTTCCCCATGGTCAAGGATCTCGAGGAGTTCCGTGCAGCGAGGGCCATTGTTACAAAGGTCCAGAGCGAGGTCTCGGCCAGTAATGTGCAGGTCGGTGTGATGATTGAAGTGCCCTCCTGTGCCCTGCTGGCGTCTACCCTGGCGCCGGAAGTGGATTTCTTCTCGGTTGGTACTAATGACCTGACGCAGTACACCCTGGCCATCGACCGCGGCCACGGGCAGCTCTCTGCGGAATCGGATGGACTGCACCCCTCGGTATTGCGGCTGATCCGGATGACCGTGGAAGCCGCACATGCCCACAACCGTTGGGTCGGGGTATGCGGGGAACTGGCCTCAGATCCCCAGGCGATTCCGGTTCTGGTCGGGCTGGGTGTGGACGAACTGTCTGTGACCAGTCGTCGAGTGCCCCTGGTGAAGGCCTGTATTCGCGGTCTAAATCTTGAAAACGCCCGACAACAGGCTGGAAAGGCACTGTCTCTGGCAACGGCGTCCGAGGTGCGTGATGCCCTGGAGGCCTGGTGATGGCCCGTATCCTGACAATCACCCTGAATCCGGCTCTCGACCTGAGTGTTGAAACGTCACCCCTCACTCTCGGAGAGGTAAATCGCACAGGTCATACCCTGATGGAGCCGGCCGGGAAAGGCATCAATGTGGCTCGGGTGTTGGCGCGTCTGGGCCATTCGGTCACCGTTGCAGGGCTGTTGGGCGACGCCAATGCCGCGCCCTTTGAGCGTCTGTTTGAGGCCGAGGGCCTGCAGGACAGTTTTGTACGCGTTCCCGGCCAGAACCGAATCAACATCAAGATTGCTGAGGCCGGCGGCCGGGTAACCGATCTGAATGGGCCCGGTTTCCGGGTCCCGGAAGACGCACTTCCGCGCCTTGAACTCCGCCTGAAATCCCTGCTGTCGGAATGCGACGCGGTGGTCATCGGAGGCAGTTTGCCAGATGGCTTTCCGCCTTCTGGATTGGCAAACCTTGTCGAGCAAGCTTCCCACGCAGACAAACCGGTATGGCTGGATACCAGTGGCGAGGGCCTCAAGGCCGGCATTAAAGCTGGTCCCTACGCCATCAAACCCAACACGGACGAGCTGTCTGACTGGGCCGGCACGCCCCTGAAGGATCTGGCGTCAGTGGCAGCTGTGGTTGACGGCATCCGTGCTGGCGGCGTGTCCCACGTGGTGGTGTCCATGGGGGCAGACGGCGTGTTTTGGTCGTCACCGGCCGGCATCCTGAGATCCCGGGTGCCCCCCGTCTCGGTGGTCAGCACCGTGTGTGCCGGCGATACCTTACTGGCAGGCATGCTCCATGGAGTGCTTGGTGGACAGTCTGAAGAAGCCGTGTTGACGTTCGCCACGGCTTTGTCTGCCGAATGTGTGCAACACATTGGTGTCGGAGACCCCGAGGCCCCGGACTTTCCCTCCCTTCTCCAACAAACCCGGGTGCAGCCATGGCCCGGGCAAAATAACACCGGAGAGATACGGTTATGAATCTGATCATTGTAACTGCCTGCCCTCAGGGCGTGGCAACTCGTTTTCTGGCCGCCCGGGCCCTTGAGCGGGCGGCGAACCGGCGCGGCTGGTCCGTTACCACCGACACTCGAGGCCCGGATGGTAAAGCGGACAACAAGCCCAGCGAAGAGGCAATCCGACAAGCCGATCTTGTTATTGCCGCGGTCGGTGTCCCGGTAGATCTGGACGTTTATGCAGGCAAACGCTTGCTTCAGATTCCGGTCACCGCTGCCCTGCCAGATCCAGACGCCATCCTGACCAGGGCACAGGCAGAGGCCACACCCTGGGACCCGGCAATCGCCAGTCAGGAATCTGCAGCAACAAGTTCCGCTGTCGGCAGCGCGTCTGCGGGTAAGCGGATCGTTGCCGTTACTGCCTGTCCCACTGGCGTCGCCCATACCTTTATGGCGGCGGAGGCACTGACCGCTGCCGCGGAATCCGCGGGCCACAAGATCCGTGTAGAAACCCAGGGTTCGGTTGGCGCCCAGAATCCGCTAACGGCGGAGGAAATTGCGGCGGCCGATGTGGTTGTCCTGGCCTGCGACATTGAGGTGGACCCGGGACGCTTTGCCGGCAAGCGGGTCTGGCGGACCTCAACCGGTGCGGCCCTGAAAAAACCAGCCGATACCATCCGTGATGCCCTGGCCGAGGCCGTGGTTTTTGAAGGCGGCCAGCAGAAAGCTGCCAGTGGTGCCGGAAGCGGCGAAAAGCGGGGCCCCTACAAGCACCTGCTGACCGGCGTTTCCTTCATGCTGCCCATGGTGGTTGCTGGCGGTTTGCTGATCGCACTGTCCTTCGTGTTCGGGATTGAAGCGTTTCAGGAGGAAGGCACGCTGGCCGCTGCCCTGATGCAGATTGGTGGCGGCACGGCGTTCAAGCTGATGATTCCATTGCTGGCCGGTTACATCGCCTGGTCGATTGCCGACCGTCCCGGTCTGGCCCCGGGCATGATCGGTGGGTTTCTGGCGGGTGAGTTAGGAGCCGGGTTCCTCGGCGGTATTGTGGCCGGTTTCCTGGCTGGCTATGTAGCGCGCTTTATCAGCCAGAAACTGCCGATGCCAGAGAGCATCGAATCGCTGAAGCCGATCCTCATTATTCCCTTGCTGGCCAGTCTGGTTACCGGCCTGGGGATGATCTATGTGATCGGAGAGCCCATGGCCGCCATCATGGGCGCCCTGACCGGCTTCCTCGAAAGTATGGGAACGACCAATGCGATCCTGCTTGGTGGCATTCTGGGCGCCATGATGTGCTTTGACCTGGGAGGGCCTGTCAACAAGGCGGCCTATACCTTCGGCGTGGGCCTGCTGTCTGAGGGCAGCGGCGGCTCGGCACCCATGGCGGCCATCATGGCGGCAGGAATGGTACCGGCCATCGGCATGGGGGTGGCGTCTTTCATCGCCCGGCGTAAGTTTGCAGAGGCGGAACGACAGGCCGGACGGGCGTCGTTTGTGTTGGGATTGTGCTTTATCTCGGAAGGCGCGATACCGTTTATGGCAAAGGATCCGTTGCGGGTTATCCCGGTATGTATGATCGGTGGCGCAATTACCGGTGCCCTGTCGATGCTTTTTACCGTCAAGCTGATGGCACCCCATGGCGGGCTGTTTGTGCTTGCCATTCCGAACGCGGTTAGTGCGGTATTGCCCTACGTGATTGCTATTGCGGTGGGATCACTGGTGATTGGTTTCGGTTACGCGTTGCTGAAAACCGGCAAGGCGGAAGTGACGGCAGCGTTAAGCTGAAAATGTATAGATTGTGGCCCTCATCTGAGGGCCACATGTAATCAACCGAATACAAAAAACGCCAGCTTGTTGCCGTCCGGGTCTTTCACATAGGCGCCGTAGAACTGGTCCGGAATTCTCTGCCCGGGCTCGCCGTCGCAGGTGGCACCAAGCTCGATCGCTTTCTTGTACATGGCATCCACGCCCTCTTTGGAACCCGCAGGAAGAGCGACCATATTGCCGTTGCCGGGATGGTTTGGTTCTTCATTGAAGGGAACGCAAACGGCGATCATGGGCTCGCTCATGCGCTTGCCGATAAAGGCGATACGGCCCATATCCAGAAGCACCTTGGCCCCCTGGTCGCTCAACAAGTCCGCATAGAATGTCTTTGCTCTTTCCATATCACTGA
>CAZFQI010000140.1:0-7368 GCA_964520755.1 uncultured Marinobacter sp.
ATGCCAGTCAGCCGAATCAGCAGTTCAAAGTGACGTATTTCGGGTCAGTCGGATACCTGACTGAGTTTGGTGCGGCCCTGGTTTTCAGAGATGGCCTGATTTCGTCACCCGATAACCGCTTTAATCCTGAATTGATGGCGTACGGTGAGCGCGCGCCCGGGGTGTCAGCCCCTGGTGGAAGAGAGAATTATTTCTGGGGCGGAATGTCAGTTAAAGCCCGTGCCTACAACGCCTTCTTGCAGGGCCAGTTCAGGGATTCGGACCATGAACTGGATGCCAATGAGCTGAACATTCTTCTGGCCGAGGTCTGGGCTGGTTACACCCACAGCTTCCTTGCGGGCACCGAACTGAGTTATGTGCTGCGTGTTCAGAGTTCTGAAATCAAATCTGGCACAGGAAATCGTACGCTGGCGTGGGGTGGGCTGGTATTTAGCAAACGACTGTGAGGGCCAGGAACGAAATCATCATCACAGGAAATAGAACTTATACAGTCCTGCAATTGGTTTTCACTGGCAGAAGGCTTCAATGTTCGAAGCAAGTTTTTGTATAGAGGAGGTTGCCGATGAGCAACATGATAGAAGTAACAGATGTAAATTTTGAGCAGGCGGTTGTTGAGAGTGATCGCCCCGTACTGGTTGACTTCTGGGCACCCTGGTGTGGCCCCTGCAAGACGGTTGCTCCCATGCTTGAGGCGATCGCCGATGAATTTGGTGAAGAGCTGACCATTGCCAAAGTCAACGTGGACGATAGCCCGGACATTACTGCCAAAATGCGTATCCGGGGTATTCCGACTCTGTCCCTGTTCCAGGGCGGCGGGGTTATTGCCCAGAAGACAGGGGCTGGTAGTTTGAGCGAGCTGAGGGCCTTCGTAAAAGGGCATCTTTAACGCGCACTCAAAGCCTCCTTAACGGGAGGCTTCTTCGTATAAATCTTTCCAACCTGGGGCTTACCGGAATACCGCAATTGCGGTGGAGCCATTTGCCAGCCAGACTTGTGCGGTGCATAAGATCAGGAACCTTGAATGAAAACGCAAGAGCTTCAGCTGCTGTACATCTTCGATGCCATTATGACTGAGCGCTCAGTGACCCGCGCTGCCGATCGGCTGGCCATGACTCAGCCTGCGGTGTCCAATGCGATTTCAAGGATGCGCCAGATCTGGAACGATCCCCTGTTCGTGCGCAAAGGCCGAAACATCGAACCCACATCCTACGCGCTGAGTCTGTGGGACCAGGTTGGTGACCACATGTATGCGCTCACCAATGCGGTCACCGCAACGCAGTTCGATCCCACTACTTCCAAGCGGAGATTCCGAATCGCGGTAACGGATGTGATTGTTGAAATGATCTGGCGCCAGCTGATTGAACTTCTTGAGCGGGAGGCGCCGGGCGTGGACGTTCACGCCGTTCCCTACACGCCGGAGGGAACCTACGACGACTTACGGGAAGCCCATGTTGATCTGGCTGTGGGTATGCTGAACCAACACGACCGCAGTCTACGAAGCACATGGCTGTTCGAGGGTGGTTATGTCCTGGCGATGCGTGCGGACCACCCGCTTGCCGGGCGGCCAATCACAATGGATGAATTTCTCAACGCGCGGCACCTCCTTGTAACGATGTCGGGCGATGCTCATGGCTTCGTAGATGGCTATCTGGACCAGAAAGGGCATAACAGGCGCATTGCAGCGACCGTAAACCATTTCTCGATCGTGCCCCAAGTGCTCAGAGAGTCAAACCTGATAGCTGCCGTTCCCGAGTTGATCAGTCAGGATTGTGGCTTTGTAGATGGGCTGTGGATGGGGAAGCTTCCGTTTGAAGTAGATCCAACCAGCCTGTATCTCATTTGGCATACCCGGCATGACCGGGATCCCGGGATTGTCTGGCTTCGGAACCATGTGGAACGGCTTCTTCAGGAGCGTTGGCATGACATCATGACGAATTCTCCGTGTGGCGATTCGGCTCCGAGAGCGATCGCTTAAGCGAAGCGTCAACCCAAACCATCACTGCTCGTGATGACAAAGATACTGCAACGGAATTATTCGCCCTCCCGAAAACATCTAATAATTTCCTCCAGATGACGTCTTCTGCGGCATTGGCAAGGACTCTGCTCAACAGTTGAATATTGTCGAGCACCTTGTCTCGAAAGTCTGCTCACACAGGTTTGGGAGGGGGAAATGAACGGTCAATTGAACTGTCCGTCGATGGGTGCTGGTTTGGAATTCGCGGCAATTGGCGACTCCAAAGACGATAAATGGTACAAGCCTATTTTGTCTGTTGATACGGATTCCAACGGCGATAAACACGTGTACAAGGCTTTCCGATTCTCCCAGGGACTGTTGGGACAGTATTTCAGGTTCCTTGCCTCCCATGAATTCGGAATGCTGGGAAAAGTGGAGCACCTCGACTTTACGCCCAGTCAGATCAGCCGAGGGCCTGACGCTGTGCCCACCATCAATTACCGTTTGATCGAAGGGACGTCGATCAAAAGGATTGCTGCAAAAAGTGAGGTTCCCGAATACTTTTTTTCACGGCTTTTCAGCGATGTTAAAACCTTGCACCGGCATGGCGTTGTTCACATGGATCTCGGTAACTCTGGGAACATTCTGGTTTCAGGAGAAGGGCAGCCTGCCATTATCGACTTTGGCTCAGCCATACCTCTTGTTTGGCTGCCGTCGAAAGTCCAGAGCTGGGCGCGTCGGAAGGATTTACTGGGCGTTCTGAAGCTCTGGCATCGTTTTGATTGTGAATCGATGCCGCCAATGTTGTTGGAGTACTACCACAAGTATTATCGTAAAAACATCTACACGCCCAAGCGATTTATCAAGGCACTGCGTAGATGGGTAACCGGCGACGCTGTCACACACGACTTATCAGGACTCACCACCGTCCTTAGCCTGTTCTTCGGCCTTTTCTTCCTCATTTCTTTCATGTGAAAACGAGTTCTATATCTATGTTACTTAACACACCTCAATGTGATTTCGGCTGGAAGGCTCCTGACTTTACTTTGAAAGATGCCAGCGGCAGAGAATATAGCCTTTCAGATAACCTGGGCAATAAAGGGCTGGTGGTTGCATTCATTTGCAATCATTGTCCGTATGTTCAGGCAATCGCAAATCGCCTTGCCGACGACATGAAAGAGCTTCAAGCCCAGGGTATTAACGTGCTGGCCGTCATGTCCAATGATTATCACCTTGTTCCTTCGGATGGTCCTGAATACATGCAGAAGTTCAGCAGTCATTTTGGATTCACGTTCCCCTATTTGGTGGATGAAGGGCAGAAAGTCGGTAAGGCCTTTGGTGCTATTTGTACACCGGACTTTTTTGGTTTTAATAAATCGGGTGAACTGCAGTACCGGGGTCGCCTGGACGATGCGCGGATGGACGGTTCGGCTGATAGAACCAAAGAATTGGTAAACGCCATGGTTCAGATTTCAGAGACAGGCATTGGGCCGACTCAACAAATGGCAAGCATGGGATGCTCAATCAAGTGGAGGTGACAGCGCGGGTGTATTGAGCTCAGGAAAAAAATACCTGATGTAAAAACTTGCAGGAATCTCTTCCTGCAAGTTTTTTATCAATCGAGAAACGCCCCTGTAACCCTGGTAATCCAGACGTTTCGAAATATCAGAGGAATGTCATAGTTCAGGTACAGTTTCCAGATTTGGGTAATCAGTGTAGCCCGCAGCACCCTGAGTGTAGAACGTCGAAGCGTCTGCATCGTTCAACTCAGCGCCGAGCCTGAACCGCTCAGGCAGATCGGGGTTTGCTAAAAAAGGAACGCCGAAGGCAATGGCATCAGCCAGCCCTGTTTCGATAGCTTCTTCCGCTTCCTTTCCGGTATACCCCATGTTCAAAATCAGCTTGCCTTGATAATGCTCCCGAAACGGCGTGACTACGTCAGCCTGCTCCAGGTTGAAGAAGTCACTGCGCATTAAATGCACGAAAGCGAGATTGTATTTGTTTAGACTCTGCGCGAGCCAGTTCCCAAGGGCAACAGGATCACTGTCTTTCATGCTCTGGAAGCTGTTAAGCGGTGACAGGCGAACGCCAACGTTTTCACTCCCGATTTCATCAGAGACGGCTTCAATCACTTCGATCAACAAACGCGCTCGGTTCTCAATTGGACCACCATAGGGACCCTCACGGAAGTTAGAGCCGTCGCGCAGGAACTGGTCAAGCAGGTAACCGTTGGCGCCGTGTACTTCAACACCGTCGAACCCAGCACGTTTGGCATTCGCAGCAGCAGAACGGAAGCCATCTATGATAGCTGGAATTTCCTCATCCCCGAGTACGCGGGGCACTGTGTAATGCTTCTTGCCCTCGGGCGTATGCACCTCGTCACTGGTGATGGCGATAGCGCTGGGGGCCACAGGATCCGCACCGTCGTTCAGTGCCGGATGACAAGCACGACCACCGTGCCAAATCTGCAGATAGATTTTTCCACCTTTGTTATGAACTGCATCGGTGACCTTTTTCCAACCGTCAACCTGGGCCTCAGAATAGATCCCTGGTTCGCGCCAGAAAGCCGAATTGCCTTCAATCGCCATGGTTGCCTCGGCGATGATTAGCCCTGCAGAAGCGCGTTGGGAGTAATATTCAACCATCAGGTCGGTCGGTACGTGATTCGCATCCGCGCGAACTCGGGTGAGAGGGGCCATAAATATCCGGTTTGGGACTTCGATAGCGCCCAGCTTCAGGGGGTTAAAAAGTGCGTTCATTGCATCCTCACTGTTCGTGGCTAACAAAGAGTTTGAAAATAACAAAAGGGTAGTTTCGGGTGGGCAGTGGAAGTGCATAAACGAAAACGGGCGATCATATGACCGCCCGTTTTCAAGAAGGATTAGCTTACTTGCTGATCCCGAGTTCGACAGTCTCAACTGCCGGGTTGTTGCCACGCTCGATATCTTCCTGGCTGACGCCTTCGGCCTGTGCGAAAGCAGAGAAAGCGATTACAGAGAAAACGAGAAAGAACTTGTTGATTGCGTTCATGTGATATTCCACCTTTTAAGAGAATTAAGTTAGACAGCATCGCCGTATTGGCTTGATGGTTATTCTCTTGGTTTCCCGTCCTCAGAAAAAATTGCTTTGCGGTATAC
Source organism: uncultured Marinobacter sp. (assembly GCA_964520755.1). GTDB lineage: Bacteria > Pseudomonadota > Gammaproteobacteria > Pseudomonadales > Oleiphilaceae > Marinobacter. The sequence continues at coordinate 5,092 of CAZFQI010000140.1, forward strand.
AACACATCAGCTCAGGTGATGGATTACCTCAACTTCAATAACCTCTCTGATTGCGCCCCGACCACCCGCGAACAGGTTCTTGATCCTGTTATCGGTTCCAATAGTCAGCCGCACGTTTATGACGCTAGGTGAGGGCGCGGCCATCCAGCGACCCTGTTCGATGGTGAACTCCTGCTTCTGGATAGCCAATTGCTGATGCAGATAGCAGGCCAAAGGGCCAGCAGCCATTCCTGTCGCAGACTCCTCCAGGATGCCATATCGGGGTGCAAACATGCGGGCGCCTGCGTCTCTCCCTTCGCCAACGTCGTCGAAGGAGAATACGTAAAATCCTATAAGATCCAGAGCTTCGCTGAGCTTCTCGATGAGGCCAAAATCTGGCTCAAGTCCCTTGACTGTCTGGCCGTCGCGAATGCCAATCACCACAAAGCTGTTGCCGGTATTGACCAACATCGGCTCGGCACCTTCGATCAGATCGTCGCTCCTTATTCCGAGGGATAGCAGGGTTGCCTGTAGATTATCCTCGTTCAGCGCCTCGAAACGAGGGGCCCTCTGCTCCATATAGGCGGTTTTGCCTTCCATGTTTACTGATCTCAGGCCATCAATGGTCTCCTTCGATGACCGATCATGAGCTAACAGGCCTTTTTGCTGCAGAAAACTGAATGTTGCGATCGTTGCGTGGCCACAGTGAGCGATCTGCTGGGTTGGCGTAAAGAATTCCAGTTTTATGTCCGCCAACTCCGACGCAGACACAAAAGCCGTTTCCGACAAGCCGACAGCCGCTGCGATCTTCTGTTTTTGCTCGGAGCTGAACTGGTCGGCATTCAACACAACACCTGCCGGGTTGCCCCCGGAATCGCCGTCAACAAAGGCACTGATGATTGGGACTTCAATTTTCATGCTGAGTATTCCTATCGTTGATTTAGTCACCTAATGTTTTCAGTGAACGGTTCCGGTAACAAACGGGTAAACCTGGTCTATGCTTAATTAAAAATTAACCGTAAGCAGAATGGAGCCGATGCAGAAACTACCTCCGCTAAGGGCATTGCAGGCATTTCGGTACGCCGCGAGAGAGCTAAGTTTCAAATCGGCGGCAGAGGCCCTGAACATTTCCCAGGCGGCCGTCAGCACCCACATTCGTGGCCTGGAGGAGTTTCTGGGGTTGAAGCTTTTTGTTCGTTTAACCCGGGAAGTGAGACTGACGCATGAGGGCAGAGCACTTTCGGGATATGTCGAGACTGGCTTTCAGGAGCTGGAGAGAGGCATTGCGCTGTTTGCACCAAACTCCGATCCCGGACGTTTGACTGTGGCAACAGTGCCATCCTTCGCGAGTCGTTGGCTTGTGCCCAGAATCGATTCGTTTCAGAGAGCTCACCCTGAGATCCAGCTCAGCCTTCAACCCAATCTGCAGTTGGTGGGTTTTCAGGGTGATGGCGTGGATCTCGCGATCCGTTTTGGCAGCGGCAATTATCCTGGGCTCGAGTCCAGACTATTGCTCGAAGAAAAACTGCTACCGGTGTGCCACAGCATGCTCACTGACAGAGAGCCTGTGACGCCTGAGAGTCTGGCAAAACTTCCGTGGCTTATCGATGAATCAAGCGACATGGAAAGCTCGTGGAGAGCGTTTCAGGAAGAACTCGGCATCGAAATACCTGACAGCTCCATAACGCTTCGGGTAACAGAGGGATCGACGCTCGTAGAGGCCGTGCTAGCTGGCAGGGGCATTGCGTTGATGCGATACAGCCTTGTTGCCGATCTCCTCAAAGCCGGCTTGCTTCAGAGCCCGATCGAAATTTCGGTCCCGGCAGAGTACCAATACTACCTGGTTGCACCAGAAGCGAAATTTCGCACCGACAAGGTTCGCGCATTTGTATCCTGGATTATCGGCCAGGTAGGTTCTTAAGTACTCAGTTTCATTTTGGCTAGCAAGGTCATTCCGAAGGCTTTTCTGTAACAACATGGCTGCCCTGATCGTCGAAGGAATAGAGATCGTTGATCAGGATTGGGGAGGGCGCCATGAGCGGTTTAAATCGGGTATCTCAGCGAAACTATATGCCCACAGAACGAATGAAGGAGCTCTTGCGGCGGTGGTTTTATCTGAAATTCGTTCAGAAAAAGAGCACCGTTGAATTGATGGCCACAGCCTGCGACTTTCGCAATAAAAACGCCTTAAGCATTGTGGCGCTGCTGGACGTTGACGAGCAAATGATATCTCAGGTGGTAGGTAAGAAAAGACTCATTTTTGTTCAGAACTGCCACGCGTACCTGAAGGGCTCAGGA
>CAZFQI010000141.1:0-7347 GCA_964520755.1 uncultured Marinobacter sp.
ACCGTAGACCCGGAAAATGGATATCAGGGCTATTTCCCGACGTCTTTTGATGTCTCTGTTGCGCCGGTTCGCGAGACGGACCTGGAACTGATTCGCATGGAGTCCATGGGGCTTCCGCCTATTGACCTGGACCGTGACAGTGATGTCAGCGTGATGATTCTGGCTCCACTGTCGAACAAGGATTACCAGACCTTGTCGAGGCAACTGGTTGCCGATAACCCACAGAATGAACGGGACTTTCTGTACCCCGACCCTCTGGCTCTGAGACTTTACCGAACCCAGCCTTCCCACAGCCTGGATACCGATGCCAGTGTCTGGGCCGAAATCTGGAACCGGATCGACCGTGACCAGCTGATCTATGCAAGACGCCCTGTAAGAGCTGCCGAAACAGCCATCAGCGGCATCATTCTGGCCCGTGGCGCCAGCGTTCCGGAATCTCCGTCGGACACCACCGGCGACAGCAACACGGCCCCGTCAGTGCACACCGAAATCGAGGATGAGCACACCGTTTTCATGCGAATGGTCAGTGTTCAGTCTCTGGCGAATGTCCGCCCCCCTACCAATGAGGCCGGGCAAGAGGCTGTAAAAGCACTGACTGAAAACCTGCCAAAGGAACCCAAGGCCATCCGGGCCGTCATGGATATTCTTTTACGCGCAGAGCGGCACTACGATCCGGTTATCTGGCAAACCCTGGAGCAGGCGATGCAGGAAGACAACCTGGTCAGACTGCGTGACCTTCTCATGACTACGGATTCAGATATCAGAAGTACTGCAAAACAGGTCATCCAGTCGGGTACAGACCTGGGCCTTGCAGAAATCCTGGTGCGGCAATGGAAAGAGCGACTGGAAACCCTTCGCTGAGGAAATCGCCATGACACTGATAGCACTGAATCGCCCCGTTCGCAGCAACTACCGTCTCGAACGGGTGCATATGTTCCCCGGCAGACATCTGGGAGAACAGGAACTGGATCGACAACAGGCCTGGGCCGATGCGCGGCTCGCTCCCCTGCTCCTTCACCGCAATCCGGGCATTGTCCATGGACTGACACTGGCTGATGAATCACTGGAAAGTGTTACGGTGACACCCGGCCTGGCCATTGCAGGTAATGGCAAGACCATCCATCTGTTCTCTGAGCTGAAAACCGATTGGCAGGCGCTGATCGACCAATATCTGGAATCGGTGGCAAGCGATGATGCCACCGGTGTCTACTTTCTCACTCTCAGCCAGAACCTTCGCCATGTTGACAGCCCCCGGACGGAACCCTGTCAGCGGTCAGAGTTCGACCCGACTCGCGACTCTCAACTGGTCACTGTGACCACGGTGTCTCTCCTGCGGCTCACGATTGCGGGAACCTCCGTGAGTGATCAGCCTCGCTCGCTGATTGAAAACCGGGTAGCTGTCGCGGGTGTCGGTGCCAGCCTGTTGAGAAAACATCCGGACTCCGTGCCGGTGGCGTTGGTTTGTATCGCGCCGGGAGAAGAAGCGACCCCGGACGTAAAATGGGTCTCCCCCGAAACCGGACGTTATCCGGCGACAGCAAACAGTGGTTATCAGGTTTTGCTGGCCCAGACCAGCAGCGCGATCAATCGGGTAATGGAAAAGCTTCAGGACAACGGTGCATCAGCCCCATTGGATCAGCACCGTTTTATTCGACAAAACCTCGCCCTGGACCATCTTCCGGCGGCCGGCCAGCTCCCTGTTAGCTGGTTAGTCAGGCCCGAGACAACCGGGGTACAACTGATCGGACTGCCCCGACATATTGCCCTGGATATGATTCCGGTGTCGGAAGACCGGATACCGGATCTGATTCAACGCCACCTGCCTTCACGACCGGTGAGCCTCGGCAGCGCCTCTGGTGAGCGCCTGCGGCTTTTGCTGGCAGTGAATCCCTCCGACTACCGTCCAGACCTGCTCGATATCCCACCCACCGACCAGCGCCTGGACGAGGATCTCTATCGTTATCAGATGCGTGCCCACCTGGCATGGATGCGCTGGAAGTCCCAGTTTTACCGCCTATACCACATTGTCCCCAGCCATGGGCCCTCTGTTGGCAGAACCGAGGAAGAACGGCGACTGGAGCAGATCATCCATGATCCAGACAGGCTGGGCGATCTGGGCTTGCCTACGGCAGAGCCCCATCCGATAACCCCAGACAGATTCTTCACAGAGCTTCGGGGAAGTTCAGGCAGCAGCTCCGAGACGCCGGTCTATCCCTATAACCAGCCCCAACCACAACCGCCGCAAGATTACCGGGCCTGGCTCGCGGGGCAAGCGGACGATGCCAGCCAGTCACCCGATGCGGACGAACCGGATGCGGATGGTCTTGTAGTCCGTTACGCGGCACTCTTGGTGGATATTGAAGAAACCCGCAACCAGATCCGAGATCTGACCAGCCGGGGTGGCAGGCTACGAGACTTCCTGCTCTTGCAGCGCCAGCAGCTGGATGTCCAGTCTGCCTCCCTCTCTGCCCTCGCCCATGGTATTGCTTCAGGCAGCAATACCGCCAAGAGCAAAGGCACGCTCCAGTACAGCTATACGCTGAGCCCCGATGCCTACAATATTCCCAGCATCCAGGGAAATCAGCGGATTTCCGGGGAGATTTTGAAAACAGGACTGGCTGGCACTCACAAAGCCAGCTCTCTGGAGTTATTGGAACAGAGCGCCGTAAAACGGGCGTCCGTGCAAACAGACCCCCTGCTCCGGAAAAACCCGGACGAGACTCCGGCGATCGAGATCATGGCGCAAACGCATGGTCGGGCGTTATCGCCTCTCGGTGTCAACATGCCGATCATAAAGCAGCCACTTACGGCGTCGGTCTCGGGATTTACGGTGATGGAAGATGCCAGTCCCGCTGTAGCCCAGTATCAGAAAAACCATGCCAAACTACTTGAGCTGAACACCCTGGCGGCCGATCAGCTCGACAAGGGCGACGCCAACAATCTTAAAAAGCTGTTCAAACCTGACCAACTGGTCGACCCGGGCAAACTGAACGTCAGCGACAAGGATACCGACAAGGTCATCAAGGACCAGTACGATGCGCTGCTCGACGCCGGTAAAGCCCTGACCCGCTGGATCAAGGGCACCGAATCCCGCTTCAACCTGCTCGAACGGAGTCGGGAAGCGAAAATCAATCAGCTCAAGCGCCTTGAAGCCGAGGCGGAGAAGCTCTCCGCCAGCATCCGGATTGCCCGGGAGAGACTGGACAGCCTTGCGCAGGTACTGACCGAGCGAAAAGGTGATTACACGCTCGCCCAACAGCTTCTGATGGAAGACTGGCAACGGGCCCAGAAACGCAATGAGGAGCGCTCACGCATACTGACAACGGGTATCCGTGGGCTCTGGTATGTGCGGGTGCGCAGTGCAGAGGCATCACTGCCAGCCGCGGATCCACTGGTGCTGCGATTCCAGCAAGGTAATGATGAGCTGCCCGCCTGTGACCCGGACAAGGCCATTGAATTGCCGGAATCCCTGGCCAGTTTTATGGACACGGTGGCCGAGATTCCCGTTTCGGATTGGGCGACACTCGGCGCGATGATTACCCGCGTTCCAATCAACCTCAACGTGTCCGTTATTCAGCAGTTTCGAAAATTTCGCCTGACCGAGAAACAACAGAGGCAGGGGAACGAACAGATCTCCACAGCTCTTCAGGGGCGGCTGAACACACTCAAATTGGACAATCGGGCACTTCTGGCAGGTATGACGCAGAGAATGTTCCCGGCAAGGGCCAACAGTCTGCGACAAAGCCAGCAAAACAATTCACGGGTGTTGAGTCTCGAAGATGCAATCAGCACGAAATCCCCTCTGCTACGAAAGAAAGCCCAGAATCTGCTCAACAACCTGGAATTGGCGCAAAGCTGTCTTCTACAGCATCTGCGTAGCCTGTCCGGCTCTCTCCGGCTGACCTGGGGGCAACTTGCCGAGGACAATCGGCTCAGGGTGTCGGAAGTCAGCAAGTGGCCAGGCCTGGAGCGGGCTGAACGGGAGGACTTCAACCGGGTACGCACCATCTCTGAATTGGTGGACTGGTGGTTCAGACAACTGGACGACAGGCCCGCCATCGAGAGCCTTCAAGCGATGGAAAACATGATCCGGGCGACCCTGATCGTGGCGTCGCTGGGAGATCCGGAAGAGATTATTCGTGGCAGCGTAACCGCACCGCCACGGCTTATCCAGCCTGGTGAACGACTCAAAGTCCGGTTGAATCACTTCCCGCTACCGGGAACCGAACTTCAATTGCTGGACGATCTTCAGAGAGTTTCTGCGGTGCTGGCCGTTGAGGACCAGGTGGCCGACAGTACCGAGGTGAGAATTGTTCGGGTGCTCCAGAACGATATCCGGATCAGCAGTCGGTCTATGGTCATTGGCAAATTGCGGAGGTAACACAGGGTGAGCCTGCAGCTACAACCGGACACGACCCAGATCCGCAGACTGACCGTACGCGGTCCTTCTGACACCCGGCAGCGCCTGATATCCCGGCTGGAGGCTGCCCACTGGCCGGCGCCTTCGGATGGCAGCTGGGTGCTGGTTCGCAGGGTGGCCGCCGTCGCCAGCAAACACTCGCTGGCGGAAGAACTTCTGCAAACCACCCGGCAGCAAATCAATAGCGCAGACCCATCCGACGTTGTCCGTTTCCGAAGCCTGGCTGCGCTACTCGCCGCGCTGGTCAATGATATTTGCAGGGGTGTTGCTGATCAACGCTGGTACTGGCAACGCTGGTCCGGGCTCTGGCCACTTCCGGCCGGAGATGCGATACAAAAGTTGCTTCAGGAGCATCCGCGCCAGCTGGTGGCTGTCTGCTATTTCCTGGCCTCTGACCGTAACCTGGCGACTGTCTGGCAGCGCCTCTCCGAGGAAAATGCCGCTGCCATAATACGGTCCGTCCGTTACGAACTCGGACTGGAATCGTCCTCCCTGGATCCCGCCATGGTCGGCCAAAATACGGGAGGACGAGGAGTAGCTATACCCGAGCAGCAGGTGCGGGCCTGGCAGCCCATACTCAATTCGCTTCCGAAAACCGATCCACGATCGGAGCTGGCAGTGTTGATTATCGCAATCGACTCGGCAGCACTGGCATTGTGCACCGCCCCGAACCGCACTCTGGCTATGATCCGCCAGCGGATAGCGCAGCCTCGGTCAGATCGGGAACCTGCTGCCCACAGCTCGCCAATGGCAGACGCAGCACAGAGGCAAAACCCTGGCCAAACCCGGGAAAGTGCGACATGGCCGAAAGCCGGGCCAACTCAATCAACGAAGGTAAGTTCTGCTCCGGAAGCCCGGCCATTACCCGCCAGCAACCCTGCAAATCCGGCAATCGTTAAAGAACTCTCCATGCCCGACATCGAACAGCCTGCCATGCATCGGGCCACGTTGGAATCTGGCAACGCTCAGGCAACTCCTGAAGCGCAGCATGATGAGAGCCGCTCCGGAAATGTGCGCACGGACATGGGTGGAACCTTGTACCTGCTCAATGTTCTGAACCGTCCGGCCGTTCAGGCCATCATGGCTCAGGCCTGGCAGTCCCTTCCCAATGGCTGGGCCTGGCTCTATCGACTCGCACAGGAACTCGATCTGGATCCGAACGATCCCCTGTGTGATTTCCTTGCCGAGCGGCTCGGACTGGAGTCCGCAACTGAGCTGGATTCCCTGCCTGAGCTACCTGAGAGGGAGAGTGTCTTGGCACTGGCGGCGCAATGGTTCCAGCAGGAAGACCTCTGGTCCCCGGCACTGATCCGGGTTCCCGGGGAACTGGCCTACACACCAGGGCACCTGGACCTGTATCAGGACAACAGTCAGGTTCGCCTGGAGGTTCGGCTCGCCGGACTGGATCTGAATCCGGGTTGGCTGCCCTGGCTGGGCACGGTGGTGACGTTCCATTTTGACCATTTCCCGCACCTGCAGAGGGCAACGTCGTGAGCAACTACACCATCATCGAAAGGGTCAGCGAGGAATTGCGGCAGCAGATATTCGCCACCCTGGACGAGGCACCGGAAACTCAGTTTTCAGTAACCGATGCATCGACCAATATTGCCCTCGAACCCCCGGGAGCAAACCTCAATAACCAGGTGGTGGTGAGCCTTTATCTCTACCACATCAGCCAGCAACAGCGTCCCCGCAACCCCATGCCGCTGCGCTCAGGTGCGGGAGAGGAGAAACATCCGCCACTACCGCTGCAACTGAGATACCTGCTACTGCCGGTCGACAATGAAACCAACAACCTGTTGATGATGGGCCGTATCCTTCAGCATTTCCATGACCACCCGGTACTGGAATCTGTTGCCGGCGAGAGCCTCGACAACAGCTTCGGTCGCGAACAGGACCAGATCCGCGTGGTGGCGGAAGACCTTCCGCTGGAACAAATTACCCAGTTGTGGAACGCATTCAGCCAACCCTTTCGACTGGCCACCATTCTGCGGGTGGATGGCATTGCCATTGACTCGTATCGCAGCCCGAACCAGTACGGACCGGTCCGGGAAGCCTATACCGTATTGGGCCCCAAATGACCCGAGGCAGAGGACAGCCCCATGATTAACAAACCGGTCATCGTTTCACAGTCCGTGGTCAGTGGTCGCATCCTGGACCAGGTGTACGGACAACCTGTCTCCCGCGGGCTCAGGGTAGGCCTCTGGTACAGGCCTGCCCCGGCAGGGGGTGACGAGCCCGGTGACTACCGGCCGGCCAGGCTCCACAGTAAGGTCACCGGTGACGGCTACTTCTGCTTCTCCGCCAGTGGTGGCTCGTTGTTCGGCAACCGCGTCACAATGCCGGACATGCAGTTCAGACTGGATATCGAAGCTCCCGGATATCAACCGCTCAGCCACACTTTTGAGCTGGCATCCGGAACACTGAGCAGTACCCACACGGACCTTCAGTTGGCCGGTGAAAGCCGGGAGGTCCGGCGCATAGCTGGCCCGTTCGAAGACCTCAACCTGCTACTGTCCCCCGAGCCATTGCGCCTTACCGGCCAGATTCTGTTGGATGGCGACCCTGAAACCCCTCTGGAGAATGGAGAAGTGACGGTCTCGGCGCCCGAAACCCGGCCTACAGTGAACACCGACGACCGCGGATTCTTTGCTATCGACAACCTGCCTTTGGCGAGAGAGATCACCCTCACTCTGAGTGACGGCAATGACGATCAGAGCCAGGCCGTCATACTTGACTACCGGCAACCGGTGAACAATCGCCGGTTCAGTTTCCGGTGACCATCATGACCCAGCACCAGCGACTGGACGGCTATACAAACGATCAGGACTACCTCACCGATGTCCTGCAACTGATTACCCTGCAACTGGAGCAGGCCGTGGCTCATTTTCGGGCTTTGCGGGGTAATCATAGCCGGGAAGGCTTCA
>CAZFQI010000142.1:0-7304 GCA_964520755.1 uncultured Marinobacter sp.
AGCCACAGTCCACGGCTTTGGTTGAACCGACAAACCCCGGCTTTTACCGGGGTTTGTGCTTTGTGGAGTCTACGTAAGGACTCCGAGAGGTGTTCGCTGTACACGTTTCCCTTTATCAACCTATGCGTTAAAGCTCACCGGCCTTTGCTTCCGTGTGTTCACCTGCAGTGAAAATATGTCCGGCCGGGCGTAGTGGCCGACGATATCCAGGCTGCGCCTTGCGGCGTTCACTTCACTGACATCAATATCGGCAAGCAGCAGACCGGTTTCCTGGCGCAGTGGTCCGGCGACGATTTCCCCCGCGGGTGAAATAACCACCGAATCACCGGAGTTGATCCATTCCTCCTTGTCCGGATAGAGGCGCTCGGCCTCCGGAAAATCCGCAGGCAGATCGCGCGCACGTAGCACATTGCCCGCGCCGAGAACCCAGCATCCCCCTTCTCTGGCAATATGCTGAAGGGTGCGGATCCAGCGGTCGCCGCTGTCGTAGGTGGGTGCGATATAGATATCGATGCCCTGGGCGAAGATCGCGTAACGGGCCAGTGGCATGTAGTTTTCCCAGCACACCAGCGACCCGACCCGGCCAACGGGGGAGTCGATGACTTTCATCCCGCTGGCATCGCCGAAGCCCCATACCATGCGTTCCGGGTTCGTGGGCATGAGTTTGCGGTGGCAGTTCTGCACCGTTCCCTGTGGGCTGATGGTGATTACCGAGTTATAGAGGGTGGCCCGGCTGGTGTCTTCGTCACGCTCGTCGATGCCGCACACAATGGTTACCTGCATTTCTCTGGCAACCTCCAGCAAAGGGCGTAACTGGTCGGAGCCCAGCTGGACAGCGTTGTCGAGCAAGCGCGCGTGCAACTGCTCCGACAACCCCCAGTCGCCGCCTGGTTTCACTCGCCATATCCAGGCGGGATAGCCGGGAATGAAGGCTTCCGAAAATACGATCAGCCGGGCTCCCTGATTGGCGGCATCCTGAACCAGTTTTACCGCCTTTTCGATGGTCTTTTCCCGGTCCAGAAAGACCGGAGGTTCCTGAACAATAGCGAGCTTGATCATGTTGTTCCCCTTTTCAATAGTGCCTGAGATCACTATCCCCCCAACCGGGAGCGGGCGATAGTCCAGAAAATGGAGCGCCAGCAGCACCGAAAAGGACTAGGATGAAAAGTCGAGGCAGTCACGCCGCGCAGGGAGCCAAAGCTCATGACCAACTATGGACAGTTCTGCACCGTGGCCCGGGGGTCGGAAATACTGGGGGAACGATGGACACCGTTGGTGGTAAGGGAGCTACTTTGTGGCAGCACCCATTTCAATGAGATCCGGCGGGGTTTGCCGCGAATGTCGGCGACGCTTCTGGCCCAGCGCCTGAAAAAGCTTGAGGAAGTGGGCGTACTTCGGCGCGTACAGGAAGGCAGTCACCAAGAGTATGTGCTTACACCGGCGGGGGAGGAGTTACGCCCGATCATCCTGGCGATTGGGCACTGGGGGGCGAGATGGATTGGTAGCCGGTTGCAGGCCAATCAGCTCGATGCCGGATTTCTGATGTGGGATATCCGCCGTTTTGCAAACGTTGACGAATTCCCCGCTGACCGCAAAGTGGTCATCCATTTTTTTCTGAATGACGCCCGGCAACGGGAACGACATTGGTGGCTGGTGGTTGCCAACGGAGAGATCGACCTGTGCCGTGAAGACCCGGGGCACGAGCTGACACTGGTGGTAGAGGCCAGTGTCGCCAGCTTGACTGAAATCTGGACCGGTGACAGCAACCCGGATGCCGAGCAGCAGGCGCGCCGGCTGCTTGTGCGTGGCAGCGGGCAGGATGCCCGGGACGTCTGGCATTGGTTAGGGCGAAGCGTATTTGCCGCCAGCAAAGTGCTATAAAAAAGGACGAGGGGCTGAGGTAAGAACGCCCTGCCTTTGTCTTGTTCTATCATGGATTGAAGGATTCAACACACTTCCCATGGTCTCCGCAACACGGCTAGCGGCGGAGAAGACATTGAACATTTACCGTCAAGGAGATGATATCGAAAGCAAGCCTGTTCTGTTTGCCCTGGAAGGTAGCCAACCAGGTTCTCGGGGTGATCACTCATGCCTGGCTCGGGCCAGGGTCGGAGCAACTTTACCGAGCAGGTTCGTGTCGAATGCCTTCCAGCGCGAAGGGCGCGCTTATACCAATCGCGCCCTTCAACGCGGTATTCACTGAACGCCACGATACGACTCCGGCCACTTAGAATTCGGTGCCATCGGTACACGCCCACGGTGAGAGCCATGGAAAGCAGCGCCCAGCCCGCATAGGCCAACAGGACCAGCACTGGCATTGACATACGCCATCCCTCCCTATCAATAGCCCTGCCCACCGCGCTTCGGGCTCATCGCAACAGGGTGCGCGGGGGCAGGTGCCGGCAATCAGCAAGCACTCGGCTGAATATTCTGATTCACCCGGAACAGGTTCTCGGGATCGTATTTAGCCTTGATCTTTGCCAGTCGCGGGTAATTGGGCCCGTAGGTAGCCTGCACCCGTTGGTCGCCCTCCTCCATCATAAAGTTGATGTAGGCCCCGCCGGCATTAAAGGGATGCACCGCTTCCCAGTAGTTGCGGGCCCATTGGGTCACGGCCTCCGCGTTTTCGGGATCCGGATCAATCCCGGCTATGACCATCGACCAGGTGGAATCCCGGCAACTCCAGGCCATGGCGTCACTGGCAGTATCGTGCACCGCCCCGTTAATTGGGTACAGGTGCATCAGTGACAACCCTTCCGGGAGCCTGGCGGCGTGTTCCAGGTGAGTCTCGATCGCCTCGTCGGACAACTCCTTCACAAAGTCGCCCTTCCAGTACCACTGCAGGCCCTCGGGCAGCACGGAGTCCAGGACGGACTGCCACATGGGATACGGCATTTGCATCATTCCATCCAGCAACGGCTCGGGGAGTGACTCCCGGACCTGTCGCATGACCTCGATGCCTTCATCCTCTGGCCCGTTATAGCAGCTCACCAGGTCCACGACCGGCCGGTTCCAGAGTTCTTCGGGAATGAGCGGCAATGCCGGTATCCGCTCCAGTCCAAGGAACATGCCCAACTGCCGAGGCGCTGTAGGCAGAAAATCCCGGTACCAGGCCATGATCTGGCGTGCCTCGGATATGTCCCAGAAGATCGGGCCGGCGTAGACATTCTTCACGGGATGGGCCTGGAACAGGAAGCTGGTTACCACGCCAAAGTTACCGCCACCGCCGCGCAGGGCCCAGAAAAGATCCTCGTTCTGGTTGATATTGGCGGTAACAACACGGCCATCTGCGAGAACCACTTCTGTTTCCAGAAGATTGTCCACAGTAAGCCCGTGCAAACGACTCAGGTGGCCGTGGCCGCCGCCCAGGGTCAGCCCGGAAATCCCGGTGGTACTGACGACCCCCGCCGGTACCGCCAGCCCATAGGCATGGGTGGCGTGGTCCAGATCGCCCTGGGAACAGCCGGGTTGGGCCCGCACCGTGGCGCTGGCCGGGTCAACGAAGATCCCCTTCATGGCAGAAAGATCCACCAGAAGGCCATCATCGCAGCTGCCCAGACCGGGGCCGTTGTGGCCACAGCCACGCACTGCGATCAGCAGCCCCTGATCACGGCCGAACTGGACTGCCTTCACTACATCTGCCGTATCGACGCATTGGGCAATGAGTCGCGGACGCTTATCGATCATGCCGTTGTAGAGCGCGCGGATCTCGTCGTAATTGGTGTCGCCCGGCTCCACGGTGCGCCCACGAAACTCATCCCTGAACTGATTGAGGGTTTCGGTATTCATGGTGTTCGCCTCCTTGGCACCCGACCGTTGAGTTGAATGACAAAGTCATCGGGTTACCTTTACGATCACCGTAGGCTCAGCCGGAATCGGCGTCATGAGGCGGATGTCCCGAGTGCCGCAAATCAACTGGCTCGGAACGGGACAAACAACCTAGTGCGCCCCGAAACCTGCTTCGCGGGCCTTAACGATCAACTGGGCGCGGGAGGAAACAGCAAGTTTGCTGCAGATGTTGCTGACGTAGTTACGTGTGGTTTTCGGCGCAATCGAAAGGTGCTCTGAAATGACCAGGTTCGATAATCCCTGGGCGATCTCTTCCAGCACTGCGCATTCTCGGTCGGTGAGTGCTTCAAAATCCGGAGGGGGCTCGGGGCGATCATGCCACTGGCTGGTCAGGAAGCGGCGAAACTCGTTCACGAAGATAGGCCAGCCAGGATCGTCGCGCTGCAGTATATGATTCTTCCCCTCCAGGGGCAGGAACCGGGCGCCAACGATACCGGCCGCAAGGGTGCGTCCCAACTCGAAGGGCACCATCTGGTCACCTTTGACATGAGCCACCAGCGTCTGAGCCTGGACCTGTGAAAGCTCCGGGCGGATGTCCAGAGCGTGAAAGGCGTGCCAGAGTCGGGCGGCCATTTCGGGTTCGGTTGTGATTCGCTGCAGCTCGGCCCACCAGGCAACCTGATCCGCCGACTCCAGAGGCGACATCAGGCGCGCAAACACTTCGCGGAAGGCCCCATGGCGACGGCCCCACCCAACCTCGATCATGGTTTCCAGAGCCTGCGCCTCTTCCGTTTTGTAAACGGGGACATCGCTGGTATAACCGCCGTGAGCGTAGGCATTGTAAAGAATCAGATGGCTGACCCGTTCCGGATGGCGCGCCGCGTAGGCTGCTGCAACTGCCCCACCCTGACAGATCCCCAAAAGCGGAAAGCGCCGCCATCCCAGAGAATTGGCCACGGATTCCAGATCCCTGACCCAGGCCTCAATGCCCTGTTCAGCCACATTATGATCCGACAGCCCGGAACCGCGCATATCAAAGCGCGCCAGGGTGTGCTCCCGGGCCAATTCCTTCAGCCAGTGGTGCCAGACGGGGCTATCCCAGTCACGTTCAACGTGGGTCATCCAGCCACCAACCCTCATCAGAGGCGGCCCACGGCCTGCAGTGGCGTAGGCAATGCACACCCCGTCCTGGCTTGTGCAAAAATTGATCATCTGCCTCATGCCGTAACTCTAGCTCAGGCGTGGTAGTCTTGCCATGAACACTCAATTTCTCAGGAGGGTTTCGTTACGCTTTCTACCGGCATAAAAGTCGCCAAAAAAGACAAAATCGAGGCATTTGTCCGACGCCCTCCCTTCTCCATGCAACCACATCAGGGAAAGAGCATTATGGGAACCCTTCACAAACCGCTTCAGCAGCGGAATTTCCTGAAACTGACCTCGCTGATGGCACTGGTTCTTTTACTCAGTGGCTGTGGGATCAACAACATCCCCACCTACGATGAGAGAGTCACTGCGGCCTGGTCCCAGGTGGAGAACCAGTATCAGCGCCGGGCCGACCTGATTCCCAACCTGGTGGAAACCGTTAAAGGCTTTGCGGCCCAGGAGCAGGAAACTCTGACCGCTGTCATTGAGGCGCGCTCCAAAGCCACGTCGATTCAGGTAGACGAGAGCATCCTCAATAACCCACAGAAGCTGAAACAGTTCCAACAGGCGCAGGGTGAGCTGAGCAGCGCCCTGAGCCGTCTTATGGCGGTGTCCGAACGTTATCCGGACCTGAAGTCAAACCAGAACTTCCTGGCCTTGCAGGCACAACTTGAAGGCACAGAGAACCGTATTGCTGTCGCGCGTCGGGATTTCATTCAGGCGGTGCAACGCTACAACACCGAGCTGCGCACCTTCCCGGGAAAAATCTGGCACAGCCTCCTGTATAGCGAACTGGAGCCGCGCGCCAACTTCGAAGCCACCACAGAAAACGCGGATGAAGCGCCCGCGGTGGAGTTTTGATGGTCGTCCAGCTCCCCAAAAACCTTTTGTTGGCATTACTGGTGTTGCTGCCAGCCACCGTCTGGGCCCAGTCCACGCCAGAGTTTCCCGAGCTGACTGGCCGGGTCGTAGACCGGGCCGAAATGCTGTCTCCTGATGTGGAAGCGCGCCTGAGCCAGATGCTCCAGGCCCATGAACAGGCAAGCACTGAACAGGTAGTGGTGGTCACCCTGGCGGACCTTCAGGGTTTTCCGATTGAAGATTTTGGCTACCAGCTTGGCAGGCACTGGGGAATCGGTCAGGAAGACGAGGATAACGGCGCGCTACTGATCGTGGCGAAGGAAGAACGCAAGATCCGCATCGAGGTGGGCTATGGCCTGGAAGGGCGGCTCACTGATGCCGACTCCTCGGTCATCATCAATCGCATTATTAGCCCGGCGTTCCGTCAGGGGGATTTTCAGGCCGGCATCGTTAACGGCGCCGCCGCCATGATCCAGGTGCTCGGTGGCGAGCCCATGGCAGCGCCGCAGGGTCAGCAACCCGTTGCACTGCAAGAAAAGCCCAAGGCAGGCATGGTCGCGCTGGTTTTCATCATCATGATGGCGGTGGTGTTCTTTATCGGCAGTCGCGGTGGCCGTGGTGGCCGCGGAGGTGCTGCCCTGCTAGGCGCGGCGCTGCTGGGTGGTGCCATGGGCGGCCGTGGCGGCGGCTTCGGCGGTGGCGGTTTTGGTGGCGGCGGAGGCGGCTTCGGCGGCGGTGGTGCCTCCGGTGGCTGGTAGCTCAACATGAACGACTTCTCACGCTGAATCCCCTCATCTGATAATGAGAATGACAGAATTATGACATTACTAAACAAAAGCGATCAGGAAGCCGTTACCGCCGCCATCAATCAGGTGGAACAGGAGACCGACGCCGAACTGGTGACCGTGCTGACGGCCCAATCGGATAACTACAACTATATTCCACTTGTCTGGGCCGGAATTCTGGCGTTACTTGTGCCAGGTATCGGCAACTACTTCGGGAACTGGTTCGGAGCCGACATGCTGATGCTGGTGCAGTGGGGCACGTTCGTGCTGCTTAGCCTGCTGTTCCGGATGCCAGGTATCAATACCCGCCTGATTCCCCGGCAGGTGCGCTACTGGCGGGCGTCCAACCTCGCCCGGCGGCAATTCCTTGAGCAGAACCTGCACCATACCGAAGGCGCCACCGGGATGCTGATCTTCGTCTCGGAGGCTGAACGCTATGTTGAAATTCTCGTGGATCAAGGTATTGCCGATGCGCTGGACAACTCGGTATGGGAAAGTATCGTTGCCGACTTTACGGCGAAGGTACGCAAGGGGCAGACCCGGCAGGGGTTTCTTGACTGCATTGCCGCCTGTGGCAAACTGCTTAAAGAACATGTGCCCGCAACCCACGAACGCAATGAACTGCCCAATCATCTGGTAATTCTGCCCTGAAGGCAAAGGGAGCCAACGCCATGGAGCGCCAAGACGCAGATCCCGCGCTCAAGCCGGCATTGATGCAGTTTGATA
>CAZFQI010000143.1:0-7276 GCA_964520755.1 uncultured Marinobacter sp.
AAGGCTTCACCTTGATCGAGCTGGTCATGGTGATTGTGATTCTCGGGATTCTGGCAGCGTTTGCTTTGCCGCGGTTTGCGGATTTTGGGGGGGATGCGCGTGCAGCGTCCGTTCAAGGTCTAGGCGGGGCGATAAAATCGGCTTCTGGGATTGCCCGCGCCAGGTTCTTGGCTGATGGTGACTCAACCGCAACCTCTGTGGTTCTAGAGGGGCAAACTATTGCCTTCGTGGATGGTTATCCGACAGCGAACACTGATGGGATTTTAAGAGCTGCACAGGTTGACGCAACGGCAAGTGGTGTTACTGGTGGAGACTATGAGTACGATAGTGCAGCCGCCGCTGCGGGCACCACGATGACGCTTACGCCAAAGGGATTTAGCGGGTCGAATTGCTTTGTGAGTTACCAAGCTGCTGATACTGCAAACAGTATTGCTGCTCCGGTTATCACGGTGACTACGACTGGATGTGAGTAGTCCTAGTTCAGTAGGTCGGATTAGTGAAGCGTAATCCGACGATCTCAGCCGAACGGTGCAATGTCGGGTTACGCTCCGCTTACCCGACCTACATTTGGTAGTTCTGGAGGGGGCATGAGAATCAAGAAGGCCCCGAGTCAATCGGGCTTCACCCTCGTTGAGCTGATAACGGTCCTCATCCTGATCGGAGTCCTTTCCGCTCTGGGCGTTGGCCTGTTCGCCAGCCGCTCGGCCTTCTCCCCCTTGCTGGCCACCCAGCAACTTGCCTCCGCCACGCTGCTTGCCCAGCAGGCAGCGCTGGCGGGGAATCCCGCCAACACCCTGACCATCGAGCAGGGTGCGGATACTTTTCGATTCATTGTGGGAGCTGGTTCCGGCAATGCGCGGACCTTCGAAATAGCCCGGGAAGGCACCAGCCTGTCAGCTCCGGGTGGGTTGCCATTGACTCTGACCTTTGACAACAAGGGGGCGCCTTCCGGAGGCGACAACCTGCCATTTACCTTTTCAGGTGACAGTACCTTTCAGACCTGTATCAGTTCTCTGGGTGCAGTATATGCCGGGAGCTGCCAGTCATGAGGTCTACTCAAACTGGCGCAACCCTGGTGGAGCTGGTGATCACGATCGTGATTATCAGTGTGGCCATTGCCGGCGTTGTCGGGGCGTTTTCGTTGATTGCGGGTAGAAGTGCTGATCCTTTGAATCAGACTCGTGCTGTCAAGCTTGCGCAGCTTTATATGGATGAGATTCTGACGCAGAAATACGATGATCAGACGCCCCAGGGCGGTTTCCCCAAGTTTTCGGGGCCCTGTTCCATTGGCCCAGACGGTGAAGGACGAACGACGTTTGACGATGTCGATGACTATGACGGTCTTACCGGGGCACCGTCGACAGCCACCGGGTCCGCGCTGACTGGCTATTCCGGTTTCTCCATTTCGATCGCTGTTACCTGCGCCGGAACAGAAGTTGGCTTGCCCTCGGAGGAAGCCAAACGGATTGATCTCGATATTACCGCCCCCGGCAACCAGACCTTTTCATTCACCGCATACCGGGCCAACTTCTGATGCATCGGTATCGCGGTTTTACCCTCGTTGAACTTGTCATTGTGATCGTGTTGCTGGCCATCGTCGCCACGATTTCGGTCCGCTTTGTCAGTCTGTCTACGCAGGGCGCACTGGATGTCAGCTCCCGGCAACAGCGTTCCCTAGCGGGTGTGGTGATTAGCGAGCAGATCAGCCGCGAGGTTCGGGAGGCGCTGCCAACATCAATCAGAACCAATGCGAGTGGCAGTTGCCTTGAGTGGATGCCGATCCTGGCCGCCTCCAACTATCTCGATCTCCCCCGGGGCGCAAATCCGGATTCATTTCGGGCTGTGCCACTGCCAGGCGGCGCATCCGCCTCTGGACGAGTGGTGGTGTATGGCTATGGCTCAGACGTTTATAGCCCGGGCAGTCCCGGGCCGATCTCGCCACCGGCGACGATGTCCTCCGGTGCTTCGCCGGTGACCGTTACCTTCGATTCAGGGGCAACACATCGTTTTTCAGCGCAGTCGCCGGAGCGTCGTTTTTACATTGTGGGCGAGCCGGTTTCTGTTTGTCAGGTGGGTGTATTCCTGTATCGCTACCGGAATTACGGCATTAACGCCTCACCCGCGTCGGGCCTGCCGTCGAGCTATCCGGATCGAGAGGTCATGGCCGCGACACTGGCCAACAACTCGCTGAATTTCCAGGTAACTCCGCCAAGTCTGCAGCGAGGCGCGGTGGTTTCGTTCGGCTTTGTGCTGGCGGATCCGGATTCCGGTGAGACTACCGATATCAGCCAGGAGGTTCAGATTCGCAATGTACCCTGAACCTCGTAATCTGGTTAATCAGGGCGGCGCAGGTCTGCCCGTTGCGTTATTCATTATCACCGTCCTGGCTCTCCTGTTGATTGGCATGGCTCAACTGCAGCAGGCCAGCGGTGACTCTGTCAGCCTGCAGATTCAGTCCCAGAGGGCGTTCTATGCAGCTGAGAGTGGCGCGCAGGTGGCCGTGAGGGATGTGCTTGAGGCGGGTAATTGCAGCGCTTTGACAACGCCTTTGTCCTTCTCCGCATCAGCGCTCAACGGTTGCAGCGCTGCGCTGACCTGTGAATCCGTTACAGAAAACATCAGTGGCCCCGGTGGCAACACGGTTTTTTCGATTGCCAGTACGGGGCAGTGTGGCAGCGGACCTGATCGGGCTGTCCGGACAATTGAGGTGCGTGTCAGATGAAGTGGACCAGAACCAACCGCCCGATATCCGGTTTGCTATCTGTGTTGGTTTTAATGGCCTGGGCCGGATTTTCTGAGGCCGCATGGTTTGATCCTGACTGGAATTACCGCAAGGCGATCCAGATCCAGGCCAGCCAGGTGGTGGGTGACCAGGCAGATTTTACGGTTATGTTCAGTGCGACAGACGCGGATCTGGCCAATTCTGCCCAAGCGGACGGCGATGACATTGTTTTCGCCCTTGAGGATGGAACCAAGCTCGACCATGAGCTAGAGCGCTATGATGGAAATTCTGGTGAGCTGGTGGCGTGGGTCCGGATTCCAACCCTGTTGGCATCCGCCAATACCAGTCTCTACCTGTATTACGGCAATCCATCGGCGGGAAACCAGGAGAGTCCGGCTGACACCTGGGATAACGACTTTCAGATGGTTCACCACCTGGAAGAGTCAGGGGACCGGCAAACCACGTTAGAAGACTCGACCGCCAACCTGAATAATGGCGACCTGCTAGGGCAGGGCAATAACTACCCGACGTATCTCAACAATGGCATTGTCGCCGGTGCAAGAGCGCATCCGGGGCAGTTCGCTAACGGACAATCTGAAGATCCGGCGGTACGATTTTTCGATTTCGGTGACCCGGCGCTGTCAACGAGCTTCACTGCCGAAGCCTGGGCAAGGGTATCCGGCAACCAGTCAGGAAGCGATCATCACCCGATTCTCTGGAAAGGCAATGTTATTGGCTGGGGAGCCAACTACTTTTTTCGAATTGCCGTCAGGCAGAACAACGGCATCACCTGGGGGGTAACCTGCGGCAACACGGAGGCATGGTTCGATGGCGGCAGTGCCAGTACCGGGTGGGACCATTACGCTATCAGTTTCGACGGGACCACCACCCGCGCTTATATAAATGGGCAACAGGTTGCATCCGATAATGACTGTGCAGGTAGAACGCTCAACATAACCTCACAGCCCTTCCGATCTGGCTATGGCATCGTGCAGGGAAATGGTGAAACCATCTTGAACGGTGACGTTGATGAGGTCCGAATATCTTCCCGTGCCCGCTCTGGTGGCTGGCTGAGAACCCACTACAACAACCTCTCTGATCCCGGGGCCTTCTTCGTAATCGGTAATGAGGAAACCGGCGGGTTCTGCAGCACATTGACTGCCCTGTTCTGCGACGATTTCGAACGCAATTCGCTTGGGCCGGATTGGTCTGTTGTGACAGCGTCCGGCGGCGATGCCGGTATCAGTTCGCAAACCAGCAAGAGCCCCACGCGTTCTTTTTATACCTCAAGCGGCTTCGCCGGGGTCACACTTGCGCCTCTCGATCTTTCAGGGCTGACATCGGGCACCGTCGCCTATTGGTGGAGGCGAGGCGATGATGCGTTTAGTGAAGACCCTGATGGCGGGGAAGACCTTCGAGTCGAGTACCTTGATGATGCAGGCAACTGGGATTTGATTGATCGATACCCCGGCAGCGGGACCAGCGGTGAATCCGGCGACGTCGTCTTCACACTGCCGCCCGATGCATTTCACGGTGATTTCCAGATACGGTTCGTTCAGGAATCTGGCAATAGTGGTAACTTCGATTTCTGGCACATCGATGATGTTGTCATTGACGGCAACTCCTCTCCACTGACTTGCGCAGGCGACACCTTTGGGACTGCCACCCTGTCACCGGATGACTGGATCACCAATGTTTCAAGCGGCAGCTTTACACCCGGTATTGTAAACGGCCGCCTCCGCATGACAGAGGCCTCCGGAAACCAGGCGACAGCGGCAACGTTCCAGAACCTGATTCCGGGAGCGGACAACTATGTACGACTTGAGTTCGACTATTTTGCATACGGCGGCAATGGTGCTGATGGTCTGACGGTTGTGCTTTC
Source organism: uncultured Marinobacter sp. (assembly GCA_964520755.1). Lineage (GTDB taxonomy): Bacteria > Pseudomonadota > Gammaproteobacteria > Pseudomonadales > Oleiphilaceae > Marinobacter. The sequence continues at coordinate 4,605 of CAZFQI010000143.1, forward strand.
GGATGCCTCGGTTACCCCTCAGCCCGGCAGCTTCGGGGGCTCCCTTGGATACGCACAGCGCAACAACGGCGATCCCGGTTTCGCGGGCGGTTGGCTCGGGATTGGTCTGGACGAATTCGGCAACTTTTCCAACGCTACTGAAGGGCGCGTTGGCGGTACCGGATTTGTTCGGGACGCCGTCGCTATCCGTGGTGCCGCCCAGAGCAACTACCAATACCTCGGGGGGACCGGCTCACTGAACCCGGGGATCGACCAGCCTGGAAACAATCCGACGCCCCACCGCTACCGAATTATTGTGGACTCAAGAGGTGGTGTAGGTCCGATTGTCTCCGTCGAGAGGGATGTTTCCGGAACAGGCAACAACTTCCAACAGCTTGTACAACTGGACCTGAGCAGTTTTCCGAATCAACCGGCGACTCCTCAGAATTTCTATCTCTCGTTGACTGGCTCAACGGGTGGTTCCACCAACATCCACGAGCTCGACAATTTACAGCTTTGCGCAGAAAAGCTGAATCCAGTCGGGAAGTTGGTTGATCACTTCGAGTTTGTGCATGATGGCACAGCACTGACCTGTCAGCCGGAAACAGTAACGGTCAGGGCCTGTGAAAATGCCGATTGCAGCGTGCTTTTCACGGACCCGGTGGACGTCACATTAAGCCCTTCGGGTTGGGTTGGTGGTGACAGCTTCGCATTCAGTGGCGGCCAGGCTACCCGCCAACTGCAGATCACGACGTCGGGAACGGTGAGCCTGGCCATTGCATCCTCAAACCCTTCAACGAAGGCCTTTACCCAGACGCTCTGTGATAATGGAGGCGGCAGCGTTTCCGCCGCCGCTTGCGATCTACCTTTCCTTGATGCGGGGCTGGCCTTCGATATACCAGACCTGATTTCTCACCAACCAGCGACCTCAATCCAGATAAGCGCCGTGCGCCGGGATAACCAGACTGGCGCCTGCGTTCCGGCTTTTGAAAATGTGCAGCGGGAGGTGGGTTTCTGGTCGACCTATGTTGATCCGGGACCGACCGGGCGCCCCGAGAGCCGTCCGGTGTTCGTTGACAATACGGCGGTTGGCTCCGGCCAGTCGAACGCCACGCCGATCAGCCTTCAATTCGGTGCTGGCGGTATTGCACAGGTGGATGTTCTCTATCCCGATGCAGGCCTGATAAATCTCGACGCCCTCTATCTCGGTTCAGCAGCAACCAACGATGACGGTTTGCAAATGCCGGGAGCAGACAGTTTTGTCAGTGTTCCAGCCGGCTTCTGTGTGACATCGGCGGGTGATTGTCCGGCCGGAGACTCGACCTGTTCTGCATTCAGGAAAGCCGGACAGTCGTTTGATCTCTCGATTACCGCTGTCGGCTGGGAGCAAAGTGGTGATGGTGACCTGTGCCAGGGTAATCCGGTCACGCCGAACTTCCGATTACTCGATATCCCGTTGTCCACTACTCTGGTTCAACCGGCTGGCGGGGCATCCGGCTCCGTTTCGCCTGTCAGCTATTCCCATACAAGGTCTTCATCGGCGGAAGAAATTGTGGGAGCAGAGGTCTCGGAGGTCGGTGTTTTCCGTTTTGAGGCTTCTCCCGTACCAGGAAGCTATCTGGGGCGAGATGTCCCCATTGGGAGTAGTCTGCCGATCGGACGCTTTTATCCTGATCGTTTTCAGGTATCCGTCGACCCCGGCGAGTTTGAAGCGCAGTGCTCGACAGGGTCTCCTTTTGCTTACACCGGAGAAGCCTTTGACTGGCTGGTCACGCCGTCGTTGACCATTGAGCCGCTTTCTGTGCAGGGAACTCGCACCCTGAACTACACATTCACTGGCTTTCAGAAGCTTGTGGCATCTGATATCAACCGCTTGTATCCAAGCTCCGACTCTGCAGCCGTCGACAGGGTTGGCGCTTTTATGGCGCTCTCTCCAACCGAGTTTGGCGGCAGCCTCACAGCTCCGGTGTCTTCTCTGGGCTCTGGATTGATGCGGTATGATTTCTCGGCGTCTGACAGCTTCGCGTATAACAAAACCTCCGATGCCCAGATTGCGCCATTCGTTCCCCAGCTTGGATTTTCCGTGACCAGCCTGGTTGACTCTGATGGTGTCGCGGCCGCCGCTGCTCCCTACCCGTTCACACCGGTGGCCGCGTTCGATATCCGTTTTGGCCGGTTCTCTCTGGAAAATGTCTACGGTCCTGAAAACATTGGATCGCTCCCAATGCCGTTCAGACTTGAATACTGGGACGGATCCCATTTCATGACCCACATGGATGATAGCTGCACAACCTGGAATACGGCTGATTTGACCAATTCGGCAAACCATCATTCGCTCAGTGCCAGTGCGCCTTCAAGTGATAACTTCTCCATGGGCGAGGCTGTGCCGCTGGAACTCGTGCCAAACGGAACCCGTGGAACCGATTCGTTGGTCTGGAATGTCGACGCCTGGTTGGAGTTTGATTGGAATGATGATGGCACTTTCGAAGATCCGGTTGGGCTGGCAACCTTCGGTGTCTACCGTGGCCACGACAGAGTGATCTACTGGCAGGAAGTGCTGAACTAACGATGTAAAAAAGAGGGCAGATGAAAGTTTCATCTGCCCCCAAAACATCAACGAACCCCGGCGGTTCGTTAGTCGTCTTCGTGCTCCGGATGATCCATCCCCAGTTCATTGATCTTTCGGGTCAGCG
>CAZFQI010000144.1:0-7253 GCA_964520755.1 uncultured Marinobacter sp.
ACGTCTTCCACAGCGGCGACTGGAAGCTGGATGAGCAGCCGCTGGTGGGGCATGGATATTCGCCAAAAACCTTTACCGACCTGTCGGAAGAGGGTGTGAACGCCATGGTGTGCGACTCCACCAATGCCACGGTCTCCGGTCACTCGGTGTCCGAGGCGGCCTTGCATGCCGGTTTGCTGCAAGCCATCCGTTCCGCCGAGGGACGAGTGGTAGTCACCTGCTTTGGCAGTAACATTGCCCGCCTGCACACGCTCGCCTCGATTGCCCGGGAAACCGGACGTTACATGGGGCTTTTGGGCCGCTCCCTGATCAATATGAGTGGCGCCGCGAGGGCCGCCGGGTTATGGGACTCGGCAGACCAGTTGATCTCCCCCGCTCACCTTGGCTACCTGCCCCGGCATGAAGTTCTGGCGGTGGCAACCGGCAGTCAGGGCGAGCCCCGAACCGCCTTGCGCAGACTGGCGATCGGCAGCCATCCGGATTTCGAGCTGGAGGCGGGTGATACAGTGATTTTCAGCGCCCGAGCCATCCCCGGCAACGAGGAAGCCATTGAGGCACTGGTCACCAGGCTGAAAGAGTTGGGGGTCAGGGTCATCACCGCCGAGGACGCTGATTTGCCGATTCATGCTTCAGGTCATCCCGCGCAGGAAGAATTGGAGTTAATGTACAAATGGGTCAGGCCCGCCATTGCCATTCCGGTTCATGGTGAGGCTGAACACATGGAAACGCACGCTGACATAGCCAAAGCAACGGGTGTAACCCGAGCCATGGTAGGCCGAAACGGCGATCTTTTCATGATCCGGCCAGTGCCGGGAATACGTCGCCAGATTGTGGAGACCGGCCGTCTGGGCTGGCAAAAAGAAGGTCTTGTCAGAGTTGAATAGGTTATTTTCTTGTGTTGTGGGGAAGTCACTTTTCTTCGTTGTAGCGGCGTTTTTTCAGGCGCCGGCCAATGCCTTGCCGGAACCCCCATGCAACACACTTACCGTCAGTGGTAATCCGGAATACCCGCCGCTGCTCTGGCGGGATGAGCAGCATCCGGGCTTTCTGATTGGCGCAGTGCCTGCTTTACTCAAAGAAATTACTGAACCCCTGGGCGTGAACGTGGAGGTGCGAGACATCGGCTCCTGGGCGCGGGTTCAGCGTATGGCGCGCCAGGGTCAGATCGACATGGTGGCGGGCGCGTTCATCACTTCCGAGCGCATTGGCTACATGGATTACCTGTTGCCTCCGATTACGCATTTGCCGACCGCAGTCTGGGTACCCAAAGGCCGGGAGTTTGTCTACCGTCATTGGCCGGACCTTTCAGGCAAGCGTGGCAGTACCTTGATCAACAACAGTTTTGGCCAGAACTTCGACCGATATGCGGAACAGAACCTCAGGATCGAGGGCGTAAGGTCAATTGAGCAGTCTTTCCAGATGGCCCTGGTGGATCGGGTCGATTATGTTCTGTATGAGGTTCTGCAGGGCGAGGTGAAGCTCGAGTACCTGGGCATCGCGGACCAATTCGTGCCCCTGCCGACCCCGGTGAGTCGCGAGGGTCTGTTTTTCACCTTCTCCAAGGCATCGCCGTGCAATGCGTTCTCGCTTCGAGAGCAAATAGCTGAGCGTCTCTATGATCTGGTGAATTCAGGTCGTGTGGATGAGTTGATAAGGCGCTATAAGGCCAGGTATTCCGCTTCCAGTTGAAGGATGTTTAATGGGGTAGGTGTTAACTGGAAGCGTCGCTGATGTCCAGATTGAGCCCGTTATCGATGAAGCGCTGCAAGACGATTCCGTAGGTTCCATCCGGAACCTCTTTCATGATCTCGAATGGCTCTCCGGCACTGTTGAGGGGCTCGTTCTTCAGGTTGAGAAGCTGGTATTTCGGGGGCCGCTGTTTGTTCTCGTCTCTGACCAGGACCACCTTTGGCTTTCGTCGGTTCTTCGGGTTTGAGCCGATCACGATAGCCACTTCGCCTGATTTCATTTCGACTATGGCTCCGGGAGGGTAGATCCCGATCAGCAGGACGAACTCCCGGGCAAGCTCGGGATCAAACTGAATGCCTCGAAAGCGGTGGATGATTTCCAGCCCTTCCCGGGAGGAGCGTGCGCGGTCATAAGCTCGATTGCTTGTGATTGCGTCGTAGGTATCGACAATGGCCACTATTTTCGCGAAATAGGGAATCTGGGAATCAACAAGGCCCCGGGGGTAGCCCCTGCCGTCAAGGCGTTCATGGTGGTTGTAAGCTACGTCGACGGCCGCATGCACCACGCGGGGAAGGGCCATGAGCATGTCACGGCCCCAGTTGGCGTGGTTCTGCATGATTCCATGTTCTTCGGGGGTCAAAGGCCCGGGCTTTTGCAGCAGATCGACAGGGACTTTGGCTTTGCCTATGTCGTGGAGTAGCCCGGATAGCCCTAATGTCCGAATCTCTTCTTCCAGTAATCCCAGCTTTTTGCCGAACGCCGCCGACAGTATCGAAACGTTGAGGCAATGCTCTGCGGTATATTTGTCCTTGTTTTTCAACTTTGTAAGCAGTAACAGTGCGTCTTCATTTCTGAGGATGCTGTCTACGCAGTTATCCACGACCTCACGAGCCTTGTTGAGGTCAAGTGCGCGACCAACGCGTAGACCGGACATGATGCTGTCGGCAAAGGACTTGGCCTCGGCGTAGTGCCCGGCTGCTTTTTGTATTTCCTTATCAACACTGACCTTGTTGATGTAAGTAACCCGCTTGCGCGACTGAGGATTGCCTGTTTCAGCGCTGGTCTGTTGCCGGGAATTTGATCCGCCCTGTGTGATGGTAGGTCCATGGAAAATGGAAAAACGGGGCTTTCCCGATGTCCGTGACCTGGGCTGAGAAATGTCCGGCTCAGTGTTTTTGACTTTGCCTTCAATCACAACCCTTCGGCATTGGGACTGAAGGGCATCGATATCGTCTTGTCGCTGGATCACAAACCCCTGGAGCAGGAAGTCAGTTTCTTCCCACGGGCGATCCAGCCTGACTACGTGCATTCCGACCCGCAGTTCAGAAACATCAATTTCAGTTTCGACCGTTTCGTATCGCATACCAATTAACCTGACTGTCTGGAGTCAATCATACGGTCTCGTTTTTACGGGGTCACAGGTTGGTGCCGCTTTTTTGTAGCAGAAATCTAAAATTATGTAATACGTAATTAAAGGATACGCATGAGTATGAACTTACCGAAGCTTCCCTTCGTAAATTCCAGGTGAGCTCCTATCAACTATCATAAAGAGTATTGGAGCTTTCAGGGGAAGGAGTCCGTCGGAATGACAGAAGTAGTTAGTCGGGACCAAAGGGAATTTATTTACAGATTGTCTCTGGGTCTGGCCCGATCAAAAATCGACGAACTGGATGGCAGCGTTAATGGCTTTATTGCTGAGCTTGGAGAATGGCTCTGTTCAGATCGCGCCTACCTGATCAGCTTGGAGGAAGCTACCCAGACGATTTCCATCACGCATGAGGCCTGCAAAAAGGGCGTGACACCTCAGAGAGAAGCAATCCAGAACGTACCTATGGCCCGCTTCCCATGGCTAATGAACCAACTGCAAGCTCTACCGGTGCTTGTTATTCCCGAAGTCGAAGAACTGTCTTCTGATGCGGAAGAGGAGAAGCTGGAATTCCAACGGGAGGGTATTCGGAGCCTGGTTCTCGTTGGTTTGAAGCTGGAAGGTCAGGTCCGTGGAATCCTGGGTTTCGATTTTCTTGACCAGTCTCGAGAACTGGATTCACAGACAGAAGAGTTTGTGCTCCAGGTTGGGGAGGTTATAGGCGCATCTGTCCACAGACAGATATTGGCTAGTCGTAACGTAAAGTTCGAGAACAGTCTTTATCGTTATTCCGACCAGTTCCCGGGTGTAATCTTCCAGTTCAGGATGTACCCCGACGGACATGTAACCTTTCCTTTCATCAGCGAGAAAGTGGAAGATCTATTCGGGCTCGCCGCTGATCTGCTCAGTGAAGATGCCCAGCCCTTACTCAACCTTATCGAGGACGAAGACAAAGCATCCTTTTTCGAGAAAGTCGATGAGTCTCGTCGATGCATAACGCCGTTCGAGACCAACTTCCGGGCGAACAAATGCGATGGCACGATGGCCTGGGTGGAAGCCAGGTCGGTGCCTGCCCGCTTGGCCGACGACAGCATGACCTGGCACGGTTATTTTTTTGATGTCACGGACCGAAAGCACTCGGAATCCGAGATCGAGAAGCTTGCTTTTTACGACCCACTGACCGGTCTGCCAAACCGTCGCCTTTTGCGAGATCGCCTCGCGCAGGCGTTAACCGGGAGCACCCGGGACCACAACCATGGTGCTCTGGTGTTTATCGACCTTGATAACTTCAAGAACATCAATGACTCAGCGGGGCATCTGACCGGCGATGAGTTGTTGTTGCAGGTTGGCCAAAGGCTGAAACACACGGTTCGTGAATGGGATACCGTCGCCAGGCTTGGGGGTGACGAGTTCGTTCTCATTCTGAAGGGGTTCCCGGCCGATACCGCCAGTGCCGCTGCCCGCGTGGAAAAGGTCTGTGAAAAAGTCCGGGATGCCCTGAACGAACCCTATGATCTGAACGGCATCGACTACACAGGCACCCCGAGCATTGGCGTTACTCTATTCTATGATCACGATACCTCCCTGGAAGAGCTCCTCAGCCAGGCCGATATGGCCATGTTTCGCGCCAAGGAAGACGGCCGCAACTGCATCCGTTTTTACGATTCCATGATGCAGAAGAAGGTGTCTGAACGGTTGGCCCTGGAGTCCGACCTTCGGCTGGCGGTGCGGAAGAATCAGTTGGCGGTGCACTATCAGGTTCTGGTTGACGAGAAAGGCAGCCCGGTGGGCGCCGAGGCATTGCTTCGGTGGCATTGCCCGGGCCGTGGCATGGTGTCACCTGCCGAATTCATTCCGCTGGCGGAGGAAACAGGACTCATTGAGTCAATTGGCTACTGGGTGCTGGAGGAAGTCCTCTCCCGGATCGCCAGCTGGAAAAAGCGAAGTGATGCATTGTCGAAGCTGCAGGTCTCGGTGAACGTGAGCGCAAGACAGTTCCACCTGCCCTCTTTCTGTTCGACCGTGATGGCATTGCTGAGAAAAACCGGAGCGTCGCCGAGAAACCTGAAGGTGGAAATCACTGAAAGCGCGTCGGCCTACGATCTCGAATTGGTGGAGGAAACACTTCGAACCCTGAGAAGCATGGGCATACGGATTTCCCTGGACGATTTCGGTACGGGCTATTCCTCCCTCGGTTACCTCAAACGTCTTTCTCTGGATGAGCTCAAGATCGACCAGGGTTTTGTGCGGGACATTCTTGATGACCCGAACGACGCCGCCATTGCCGAGACCATCCTGGCCCTGGCCTCTGCGCTCAAACTGTCGGCAGTGGCCGAAGGTGTGGAAACCAAAGGGCAGTTGGAGCGCCTCGTTCGCATGGGGTGCACCCGCTTTCAGGGCTACTATTTCAGCCGGCCACTGCCTGCGCCGGAATTCGAGGGATTAATCGAAAAGTCCATGGCGGGACAGCAAAGAAGGACTTGGTAGTTCGTATCCTATCTGTATAAACTGTGAGTCCCGTTTTTTCCCGATTCAAACGACATTGAGAGCAGTTCCCTATGGCAATCTGGACTCGCACCCCTAACCTCGAACACCTTGCCAAAGCCAGCGAGAACACCGCCGTCAGCTACATGGGTATCGAGTACCTTGAGATTGGCGACGACTACGTAAAGGGACGCATGCCCGTTGATCATCGCACGGTTCAACCGTTCGGCATTCTCCATGGTGGCTCATCGGTGCTGTTGGCGGAAACATTGGGCAGTATGGCGGCCAACTGCTGCCTGAAAGATCCGGAAACCGTTGCGGTTGGCCTGGATATCAACGCCAACCACATCCGCCCTGTCACCAAAGGCTGGGTCTATGGAACGGCGAGACCGATTCACATCGGCAGTGCCACTCAGGTTTGGGAAATTCTGCTTGAGAACGAAGAAGGAAAGACCACCTGTATTTCCCGCCTCACCATGGCGGTAACAAAGCGGCCAGGGTAGATTGCTCCGGGTGCGGCTCAGTGCTTGATGCGCACCCGCCCCCTGCCAAGTGCTTTTGACTCATACATCGCGTTGTCCGCTCTTGCCAGAAGGTCTTCGAGATTCGGCTCCTCGGGGCGAAGAGCTGAAACGCCGAAACTGGCGGTTGGCCGGATACGGACATCCCTGTATCGTACTGGCGTTTTCTGCATGAGGTTCAGCAGTCGTTCTGCCATTTCTGAGGCCTGAACTGCCCGGGCATCGGAGAGAAGGATCGCGAACTCCTCGCCGCCTATGCGCGCCGCAATATCCGCATCACGGACGTTGCTCTCCAGAACTTGACCTATGTGCCGCAAAACCTCATCTCCGGCTTCGTGGCCATGGTTGTCATTGATCTGCTTGAAGTGGTCCAGGTCAAACATGATGATCGCCAAAGGCGAGCCGTTTCTGCGGGACTGTTTCAAGAGCTGGTTGCCCAGTTCGAAAAAGGCTCTCCTGTTGTGAAGTCCGGTAAGGTCGTCCTCCAATGCGGCGGCCCGGGCCCTTTCATGGGCCTCCGTGAGTGCCAGCTCCATTGCCTTTCGGTCGCTGATGTCGGTCGCGATTTCAAGGCGGACCAGTCGACCATCGATCCAGGGAATTGCCTGATCCCGGCACTGGTACCAACGCTTGTCCAACCGGTTCTGGAATTCCCAGATATGCGGTGGCGATGGGGTACCCTCTGAGTCAATCAGCAGGTGATTGGTGCAGAAGTCGCAGGGGCTGGTGTTATTCTGCAGGACCTCCCAGCACTTTTTCCCATCGATAGAGCCCCAGATTCTCCGGCCGTAGGCGTTCATGTAGAGAAGCTCATGGGTCTCGAAGTCTGAGACGTAAACCAGGGCGTCGAGATTGTCGAGCACGGCCCTGAGCCCTTCGGCGGGAGTAAACTTCGAATTGTCAGCGCCTTCTGGTTCGGCAGGGATGTTCAGGGAAGGGATGCCGGAGTTCATGTCTTGTCGTGCCCGGAATTTGTTTGACAAGGAGTATAGCAGGGCATTCCGGCTTAGAAAGTAACAGACTGTCCGTTTTATGTGGCGTCAGGGCTACTTAAATGGCGTCTGGGCTGCGACTCGGCGTGGTTACAATCAGCCCCTGATCGACAAACTCCTGAAGCACGATGTTGTAGGTTCCGTCCGGGACCTCCCGGGCGATACGATAGATTTCACCCGCGGCATCTTCAGGGCTGACCT
>CAZFQI010000145.1:0-7209 GCA_964520755.1 uncultured Marinobacter sp.
CCAGTACCTCGGTAAACGGCAGGTTGAGCGAGTTCGGTATATGGCCACCACGCACGCCCGGACGGGGTTCCGGGGCTTGAGCCAGGAACCGCGCCCGGGATCTCGCATCAATCACCGCTACTTGCTCGTCGTCCAGATGCTGTAAAACGAAGCTGGAATCCCGAACCCGTTCGGGATGCAGACGGCCCGCCATGCTGCCGGAAGAAGCCGCGCCCTGAACCGGAGCCGACACCGTCTCGCGCCCCTCCGCTAACCACTGCGGCAGGCCGCCATCCAGAACAAAAACCTGTTCAAGGCCCATCGACCGCAGAATCCACCAGGCCCGGGGAGCGGAATAAATTCCCTGGTTGTCGTAGAGCACCACCAGGCTTTCAGGCGTTATGCCAAGCCTGCGAATTTCCTGCGTGAACTGTTCCTCAGTGGGAAACGCATGGAGCTGGGACGATTGGGTATTGCAGAGTGTTCCCTCCAGATCGATCTGGTAACTCCCCGGTATCCACACCGGCTGACTATAAACGATCGGCTCCTTGCCAATAACCGTGGCCATACTCGCGTCGATCAGAACCAACCGTTCGTTATCGAGGTTTTCCTGCAGCCAATCAGTGGTTACGAGGGGGGACGCCATGATGTGCTCCTGTCCATACCAGAAATAGACGGCCGACTTCTCAGCCCGCCGAATCGACAGATCTTTCCAACCGCCCTCAGGAGGTTGCGGCAATCACCGATATTTCCACCAGTAACTCCGGCGACGCCATCTGAGCCTGCACGCACGCCCTGGCCGGCGCCGTGCCTTCGGGCACCCAATTGTCCCACACCTCGTTCAGGGCCTTGAAATCAGCCATATCCGCCAGGTAGATCGTTGCCGACAGGATTCTGTCGCGGCTGGAGCCGGCAGTCTCGAGCAGCTCGTCCACTTTCTCCAACATCCCGGTTACCTGGGTATGAATGTCGGCGTTACGGTCTTTGGCAACCTGACCGCAAAGGTAAGCGGTGCCGTTGTGTTTTACGATCTTGCTCATTCGGCTGTTGGTGGAAATACGCTCAATGGTCATTTTGATGGCCTTCTAGGGAATTTTAGTAACTATAACCGGGGACTGGGGCGCACATAAAACCGCCCCCAAAACGCACGCAATCACGCGCTTGTCGCGTGGATTGCATTGGTAAGATCTTTGAATCTGGAAAGTACCTTTTCGCTTATTGCCCGGCGAGGAGCAGCTTTCACGGCGGAGGCACCAATACAAAGTTTCCAAAATGCGTCTTCTTGAGAAATTCCTGTTGTGCAGTCGCTATGTCTTTCAGCTCGAACGTTTTTGCAACCAGAGGACGTATCTCACCCTTTTCAATATAGTCGACGAGGTTTGAAAAGATCGGTTCGTCCCAGGCTGTACAACCAATCAGCGTCAGGTCCTTGAGATAAAAATCGCGCATATCGATGGTGGTGATAGGCCCGGCAATCGCGCCAGAGGACGCATATCGGCCACCACGAGCCATCAGCTTCAACAGCGTGCCAACCTGCTCACCGGCGACATTGTCGATAACAACATCCACTGAAGAGTCTTGAATTTCAGTAGACAAGTCCAGGCCCCGGGCGATGACCTGGTCGGCCCCCAGGCCCCTGACAGCGTCCAGCTTACTTTCGCCGGCTACGGCGATAACGTAGGCACCCCGGCGCTTGGCCAGTTGGACAACCGCTGATCCGACCCCGCCCGACGCTCCGGTAACCAGCAGGCGGTCAGCGCTATTAACACCCGCTCGATGCAACATGTTTTCCGCCGTTCCATAAGCACAGGGGATTGTCGCGAGTTCCACGTCGCTCCAGTTGCTCTGGATTTCAAATACCTCACTGGCCGGGACGGTCACGTATTGAGCGAATGCTCCGTCGAAGTCCGACGCCATCCAGAGATTATCCAGAGAATCAAAACCATTAACACGCATACAGGCCCTGACAAGAACTCGCTTCCCAATATCCGGCGCTCTCGTACCCTGCCCCCAGGCGACGACTTCCCCACAGCAGTCCGTCCCCTGGATAAACGGAAACGGTGTTGATTCGTTCCAGCCGCCATCGTCAATGTGTGGCTCATCGTTCGTTTCAGATAATTGCTCGGTGCCACCTTGAACCGACGAGGAATACCAGCCAATCCGTGTATTGATCTCTGTGTTATTAACCCCGGCCGCCAAGACCCTCAGCAAAACCTCGCCTGGCCCCGGCACAGGAATTGGAACATCGCAGTAATCGAGCTTCTCATAACCACCGTTGCCAGCGGTCACGACCGCTTTCATCGTCGGTTGGTCGCCGCGAACGTTGAAACGCTCGGGATCGAATGGCCGCAGGTAAGTTAAGTCAGGCATGCGTCCTCCAAACTAATGTGGAAATCTCGTGACCGGAGCAGCTTCGTTCACAACCCGCGTGAAACATTCAGCCAACGTTATGAATCGGTCTATCACAAAAGGCAGAAACCTAACGCCGCTCAGCATGTGCGGCTGCGAAACGGAGGCGAAGCCGCATTCAGTAGACGTCGCCGTGACTCGCCTTGTAAGGCCTAATGCGATTTAGCTGTACGGAGTTTCCGTACATAAAGGTCGGGTCATGGATATCCTTAGTGTAAACAAGTTCAGAGACAATCTAAAAAGCTCTGTCGAACAGGTTATTAGCAGGCACGAACCCCTCAAGGTGACGCGCCGGGCCGGGGATAGGCGTCAATTTTCCAGTTTTCAGTTCGCCGACGGTTCGTTTATTCACAATTTATAAACTGACAGCTCCCGCCTTTTCATAGACTTACAAACGAATCAGCTATAATTACGCGGATTTTAGCGACAACTGCCGTATATCTCCGCCCTGAAAGGTATTTCGGGGTTTCTTGAGCACTTCGACCGGTCACCCCGGCACAAACACCGGAAAACCATCCAGTTCGGCCGAAAGCAAACGCTGGCCGAACAGGCTCTCAAGCGCCGAGGTAACGAGCATGTCGCGAGCCGGGCCCCAGCAGGCCTGGCCGTCGGGGTACAGGAGGAGGATCTGGTCGCACCATCGCGCAGCCAGATTGAGGTCGTGGAGGCACATGAAGACGGCTCTGCCGGACGCTGCCTGCTGGCGCAGCAGCTTCATAACGGCGGTCTGGTGCTGTAGATCCAGGTGATTGGTCGGCTCGTCCAGGAGCCAGATTTCCGGGCTTTGGGTCATCAGGGTGGCAATGGCTACCCGCTGGCGTTCACCGCCGGAGAGGGTGTTCACCAGACGGTCTTTCAGGTGGATCACGTCGAGGGCTTCGAGCGCCCGTTCTGCAATCGCGAGATCCTCACCACTCTCCATCTGCCAGGGTGACAGCCAGGGGTGGCGCCCGATCAGGGCGGTTTCCAGTGCCGTTGCCGGGAATCCATCCTGCCGATCCTGAAACACCAACCCCATCTGTTGCGAGACGGTTTTCCGCCGGATCTCGCGCAGCGGCGTGCCATCGAGCAGCGGTTGTCCGCTTCGGGGCTCCCGCAATCCCGCCAGGGTATGCAACAAGGTGGTTTTGCCCACGCCGTTGGGGCCCAGCACACCCCAGACCTGCCCCGGCTCGATCGCCAGATTCAGGGGAACCCCTGAGGCGCGCCCCGGAATGTCGATGATCAGCGCTTCGGTTGTCAGGCGTGTCATCATCGGCTCCTATACAGCAGGTACAGGAAGGTCGGGACGCCGATCAGCGCGGTGATAACCCCAACCGGCAACTGTTCCGGTGCGATGACCACCCGCGCCAGGGTGTCCGCCAGAACCAGCAGCGTGCCGCCGGCCAGTGCGCAGGCCGGCAGAATCAGGCGCTGGTCGTTGCCCAGCACCAGCCGCAACATGTGCGGCACCACAAGGCCAACAAAGCCAACCGAACCGGCCATGGTAACGGCGGTTGCGGTCAGCAGGCTGGCCATCAAATAGATCAACCACTCGAGAGGCCGCACAGACACGCCGAGGGCGGCTGCCTGCAAGGAGCCCCGTGCCAGTACATTCAGGGCTCGACCCAGCGGAAACACCATCAGGCATACCAGCACAAGAATGATCAGTCCCGGCCACGGGGTGGCCGCGTGGGAAAGATCGCCCATCAGCCAGTACAACATGCCCGGCAATCGGCTGGCCGGGGTCATCGAGAGAATCAGGGTAATGATGGCACCCCAGCCGGCGGCAACCACCACACCGGTGAGCAACAGCCGCGAGGGCGTCCAGCTGCCACTGCCGTGGGCCAGGCCAAACACCAGCAGGGTGGCCAGCATGGCGCCGGCAAACGCGGAGCCGGATACCAGAAAACCGGCAGCGCCGGCCAGCATGGCCAATAACGCGCCCACTGCCGCGCCACCAGAGAGCCCCAACACGTAGGGATCGGCCAGGGGGTTTCGCAACAGTACCTGCATCAAAGCCCCGGCCACGGCCAGCAAGCCACCGGTCGCGAACGCGCTCAGTGTCCGGGGCAGTCGGAGCTCGAGAATCAGCGTTTTCTGTAGCTCGGTACCGCTGCCGGTTATTACCCGCAGAGTGTCTTCAAAACCGATGGCCGTGCTGCCGATACTGATGGAGATCAGAGCCGCCAGAAACCCTGCGATCAGAAGAATGAGGAGTGGTTTGTACGGGCTAGAGATTGGCACGGGCCTGCTCCAGGGTCTGGCACAGGTGCCCGGCGCCGTCTGCCATACGAAGCGTCGGACGCGCCAGCAGATCGGGCGGTTCGAGGAAGAGGTTGCCGGCCTCTATCGCGGCGAGGCCCGGAAACTCACGCCAGGCTTCCAGCCATTCCCTGTCATCCGACGGCCCGGCGGTAATAATGGCTTCGGGGTTGGCTTCCAGAACCGCCTCCCGGCTGATCCGGGGCACCAGCCGTGGCAACTCACCGAACACATTAACGCCGCCGCACAGTGTTATGGCTTTGCTGATCAGCTCTTCCCGGTTCACGGTCATCAGTGGCTGGTCCCATATCTGGTAGAACACCTTGACCGGTCTGGCATCGGCAAACTGGGCTTTCAGCGTCGCTATTTCTGCGCGAAACGCTTCGGCCCGTTCATTGCCGAGATCCGGTGACCCCGTTAGCAACGCCAGATCCGACACCGCCACGGCAATGTCGTCAAACGTTCGCGGGGCTAGCCAGAATACCGAAATACCAAGGTCTGACAGCCGTTCCAGTTGGCTGCGGGAATTGCCATCCACCCAGGCCACCACCAGGTCCGGTGCCAGCGAAACAATGGCCTCCAGGTCCAGGCGATTACTGTCGCCCACTTGCGGCAAATCCGC
This sequence comes from uncultured Marinobacter sp., assembly GCA_964520755.1. Lineage (GTDB taxonomy): Bacteria > Pseudomonadota > Gammaproteobacteria > Pseudomonadales > Oleiphilaceae > Marinobacter. The sequence goes on from CAZFQI010000145.1 coordinate 5,255, forward strand.
AGCCTCTGCGGGATAGTCACTCCAGGCACTCACGGCAACCACCCTGTCACCGGCACCTGCTGAGAACAACAATTCCGTGGCGCCCGGTGACAGGGAGACAACGCGTTGGGCCGGGTCAGTCAGGCATACCTTCTGGCTCAGCGCATCTCGTGCGCAGGGTCCCTCGGCCTTCGCCAACACGGGCGCAAGCAGAGACAGTACACACAGTGCAGCCAGCCAGAGGTGCCTCATAGAGGGCGGGAGCCTCTCAGATCGGTGAATTTACTGCTGGAAATCATAGCGCACCGTGGCCATGAAGGTTCGGCCGGCGGCAATGAAATCGGTATTGTCGAAACGTTTTGCCGTGGCGTACTCGTTATCCAGTACGTTATCCACCGTAACCGATGCCCGCCAACCCGGCGCCAGAGTTTTGCTAGCCCTCAGGTCCCAGACACCGAATCCGGGAATGCGTTCGCGCCCGATGCCGAACAGATCTTCGTACCGTTGGCTCTCAGCACGGAACGTGGTCCCGAAGCTCCAGGTATTGATCTCTTTATCCAGGTCCAGACGGATCGAGCGCTCGGCCCTGCGAGCCAGTTGCTGGCCGGTTTCCTTGTCTTCGAAGTCTCCAACGGAGGCCACCGCTTTCAGGTACCAGCCACCCTGCTCCCAGCCCGTACTCAGCTCAACGCCTCGAAGGCGGGCTTCAGGAACACTCGTGGCCTGGTTCTGGGTTGGCAGCGAGAGGTCTTCAACGTCGCTCTGGTAAACAGCCAGATCCCAGAACCAGTTGACGTAGCGGCCTTCGATGCCGGTTTCGTAGCTGGTGGCTTCCTCGGGCTCAAGGTCGGGATTGCCAAAGCCCGGGAAGTACAGATCATTGAATGACGGGGCCTTGAAAGAGGTTCCGGCATTGGCCCGAACTCGATGATGAGCGTCCAGCTTGTAACCAACCGCAGCACCCCAGGTCTCTTCCGTGCCGTAGGCCTCGTTGTCATCGCTACGCAGACTGAGGTGCAGATCGGTACGCCCAAAATTCAGCAGTGCCTGGCCGAAGAAAGCTTCATTGGAGCGGCTGCTTTCCTCATAGGCGGTGGTGCTTTCTACTTTATCAACCAAGTACTCCGCACCAAGCACGAATTCATGGGTGCCGGCGGTCAGCCAGTTCTCGATGCGCGAGCTGCGGGTGCGGGTGTTGAATACTCCGGAAAAGGCACTGAAATCTTCCAGCTCATCGCGAGAATCTGCCAGATGGAGCGATGTTCGCCAGTTGGCTGTGACTGGGACCTCAACATTGGCACCCGCTGTCTGGAAGCGAAAATCTTCCTCGCCACCCTCGTACTCGGTATTGCCTTTCGCGCTGAGGAAACTGAACCCCGCTGTTACGCCGTTATCAAAGGTATGGGATGCACTGGCAACGCCGGAGGTGTTGTCATAACCCTTGTCGTCCCCGCCTTCGATAACCGGTGCCCCGTCAGTACGGAAGTAATTGGCGCCGATCGTGACACGGGTCTGGTCAGTCACCGACGAGAAGCCGCCGCCATACTGCTGGCTGTCGAAATTCCCGGCGCCTGCCTCTACCCAGCCACGATTTCCCTGGGATCTCGGCAGCGTGAACGCCTGGACAACACCACCAACGGCGTCAGCGCCGTAAAGACTGCTACGACTACCGCGAACAATTTCTACCCGGTTCACCAGTTGCGGTGGCAGGAATTGCCAGGCCGGGCCACCAACCGTCGCCGAACGGATTCTCACACCATCGACCAGAAGCACCGTCGCATCGGAAGCGTGACCTCGCATGAACACACCGGTCTGCTTGCCGAAAGACCCGTTCTGGGAGACCGTTACGCCCGGCTGAGACTCGATAAGTTCTCGAAATTCTATGGGTTGCTGTCGCCGAATGTCCTCTTCGTCTACGACGGTAACCGAAGACAGGCTCTCACCAACGGTTTTCGGCCCCAGTGTCGCGGTAACCA
>CAZFQI010000146.1:0-7199 GCA_964520755.1 uncultured Marinobacter sp.
GCCAAGACCCTGAGCCGGATCGAGGAACTGTTTGAATCCGGAGAGCAGACCACGGGCCTGACCACGGGCTTCAAGGACCTCGACGAGCAGACCTCGGGCATGCAGCCTTCGGATCTGATCATTGTGGCAGGTCGTCCCTCCATGGGTAAGACGACCTTTGCTATGAATATTGTAGAGAATGCCTTGATCAGTACGGGCACGCCGGTACTGGTGTTTAGCATGGAGATGCCGGCGGATGCCCTCGCCATGCGTATGCTCTCGTCGCTCGGGCGCATTGACCAGACCAAGGTCCGTGGCGGCAAGCTGGAGGAAGACGACTGGCCCCGGCTGACGTCGGCGGTAAGCCTGCTCAAGGACAAACCGCTCTACATCGACGATACGCCGGGCCTGAGCCCCACCGAAATGCGTTCCCGGGCCCGGCGTATTGCCCGGGAGAACGACGGCAAGATCGGCCTGATCATGGTCGACTACCTTCAGCTGATGCGGGTGCCCGGCAACACCGAGGGCCGGACGGCCGAGATCTCGGAAATCTCCCGGTCGCTCAAGGGCATCGCCAAAGAACTCAGCTGCCCGGTGGTGGCGCTGTCCCAGCTCAACCGGAGTCTTGAGCAGCGGCCCAACAAGCGCCCGGTTAACTCGGATCTGCGGGAATCCGGCGCCATCGAGCAGGACGCCGACGTCATCATGTTTGTCTACCGGGATGAGGTCTACAACGAGGATACCTCTGACAAGGGCATTGCCGAGATTATTATTGGTAAGCAGCGGAACGGGCCAATCGGCACCATTCGCCTGGCATTTATCGGCAAATACACGAAATTCGAGGACCTGGCTCACGGTGATTACAGCGATTACGGCGGGGAGTATTGATGCCCCGCAGCACCGTTGCCCGGATTGATCTCGAGGCCCTTCGCCGGAATTACCAGACTGCCCGAGGTCGGGCCGGCGGGGCGCAGGTGATGGCGGTGGTCAAGGCCGATGGCTATGGTCACGGCATCGGGCCGGTGGTCTCCGCCCTTGACGGCCTGGCGCCAAAATTCGCGGTAGCCTGCCTGGAGGAGGCGAGAGCCATTCGGGAAACAGGTCTGGGTCACCCGGTGGTCCTGCTGCAGGGTGTACACGCCGGAAATGATATTGAGGAGTGTGCCCGAAACGGTTTCGAGCCGGTCTTCCACAGTTTTCAGCAACTTGAGTGGCTGGAGCGCTCCGACGCGCGGCCGGCGTTCTGGCTGAAAGTGAATAGCGGTATGAATCGTCTGGGCATTCATCCGGACGAGCTGGCCGGGGCAATGAGCCGGCTGCATACCATGAATGCTGATCAGGGGCTGCTGGGCTTTGTGACTCACTTTGCCTGTGCCGACGATCCCGACAGCACCATGACAGCGCAGCAGACCTCGGTATTTGAACAGGCGACTTCTGCTTTTCCGGGGTTGATGAAGAGCGTTGCCAACTCGGCCGCCCATTTTCTTCCGGACCAGCCGATGTTTGACTGGAGTCGTCCGGGCATCATGCTGTATGGCGGTTCGCCAATGGTAGGCAGGACCGGCCCGGAGCTTGGTCTGGAGCCGGTGATGTCACTGGAAGCACCATTGATCAGTACCCGCATGGTGCCAGCAGGCGAGTCTGTTGGTTACGGCGCCAGTTGGGTTGCCGACCGAGACACCCGAATGGGCATGGTAGCGATTGGTTATGGTGATGGTTACCCCCGGCATGCCGGCACCAACACCCCCGCGGCCATCAATGGCCAGCGGATCCGGCTCATCGGTCGGGTTTCAATGGACATGCTGGCGGTGGACTTGACCGGTGCGCCTGGCGCGAAGGAGGGCGACACCGTTGAACTTTGGGGTAGCACAGTGGGTGTTGATGAGGTGGCCGCCTGCGCCGGTACGATTTCCTACGAGCTTCTGACCGGTATCACCGGGCGGGTGCCACGGCAATACCGGTAACCCTAAGGGGGGGGCTTGCTTACCCCTGTTCCGGCTCGTGAATGATTTCCTCGATGAAGTCGAGAATGGCAGCAAGACTGCGGTCGTCCAGCTTTTTGAGCACCTTGTGCACGACCATCTTGCTGCCCTTGAGCATGCTGCTGATGCCCATTTTGGCCATGCCCATCATCATGTTGCTGGCATGGAGCCGCCGAAGCGGTTCCAGGAAAAAGAAATCCAGACCTTCTTCGGTCATGTCCACGATCAGGTTGAAGAGTTTGTCGATGGCTTCCTTGTCGGCCTTGCCCCGTTCGCGCAGTTCGCCGACGGTATAGAGGGCGCGGGTTCGCAACTCATCGGGGATCGGCGCCACAATGTGGCTCTGTTGTTTCAGCATGACAGTTCCTGTTGTTGTATGCTCTTGAAAGAGATAGCAAAGTATTACGTTCAGACTGCACCACAGTTTAGGGACCGGAATGGATAAGCCATTGGCCAGACCGGTTCGGTAATACCGTCACATCAGTGATATCCGGAGGCATTGAATTCCAGTGCATGTACTTGTTGTTCACGATTACGGCCCTTTGGGGAAGATTTTGCTGGAGCGATTGCGGGAAACCCACCTGCAGGTCAGCCCATTGCTCGTCAGCGATCCCTCAAATGCGGACCTGAATGCGCTGGAAAACTGGATCCCCGAGGATACCGACCTGATTGTGAACGCGCTCTGGATGGCAGATCCGGAGATTGCCGAGAATGACCCTGAGGGCGCTCATATGGCAGCGTTCTCTTTGCCGGTGGCCATGGCCGAGTTCGCCCGTGATCGTGGCATGGCGCTGTTCCAGCTTTCCTCCTGCTACGTGTTTGATGGCCGAAAGCAAAGTGGCTACATCACTTCCAATCCGGGGCAACCGGTGAATGAACTGGGCAACTGGCAATGGGAGTGCGAGCAGGCCCTGCGCACCCTTCTGCCCAGGCACATTATCCTGCGGACCGGATGGAGCCTGGCGCGGTTTATCCGCAAGGTGCAGGTCAGTACTGCGGCCGGCGAGGTCCTGTCGCTGCCCGGACGTTGCCGGGGGCAGCCTGTGGCGGTCCGGGATCTGGCCCGGGTGATTGAAGCAGTGGTGCTTCAGCTGGATTGTGGTGCCGAAGTCTGGGGGACGTATCAGTACGCCGGTGCCGAGGAAATCAATCTGTACGAACTGGGACTGGCCATTGCCGGTCTTCCGGGGATTCCCGAGGACATCCGGGTAGTGGACGAGGTGCCGGAGTGGGGGCACCTTGAGCCAGTAAACACCACCCTGATCTGCACCAAGATCCGCAATACGTTCGGGATAAAACAGCTGCCGTGGCGCTCGGGCCTCGTGGATGAACTGGCGATGCTGAAAAGAAATAACGGCAGGGAAGTGGCAAGTGAGCCCGCCGGGTAATGCCCGGCAGGCCCGAGTCTGTTACTCAGTTATTGCACTGGCGGGAGAATTCGCGGCTGACCATCTGCAGGGCCTCAATATCAAGAAGCTCAACCTCCCGGCCCCGGGCTTTGATAATCCCCTGATTCTGGAAACGCGTGAAGACCCGGCTTACGGTTTCAACAGCTAGCCCCAGGAAATTGGCGATGTCGTTACGTGCCATCGGCAGGCTGAAGTTGGTCGGGGACATTCGGCGGCGCTGGAAGCGGCTGGAAAGCGACAGCAGCAGTGCGGCAATGCGCTCTTCGGCGGTATTCTTGCTCAGCAGCATGGCCAGTTGGTGGCTGTTCTGGATCTCCTGGCTCATCAGGTGATACATGTGATGCTGAAGTTCTGGCAGTTTGCCGGTCAGTTCCTCCAGTTTGTCGATCGGAAACTCGCAGACGCTGGTCCTCTCCAGAGCCTTGGCGGTGCAGGCATAGTGCTCGCTGCCAATGCTGTCCAGACCCACCAGTTCACCGGGCATGAAAAAGCCGGTCACCTGCTCTTCGCCGCTCTCGGTAATGATCGACGTCTTGATGGACCCACTTTTCACCGCAAAGCAGGAGCGGAAGGGCGTGCTCTGGTCAAATATATGTTCGCTGCGGTTGAAGATCCGCCCCTGCTGGACAATGTCTTCCAGCCGGTCAAGATCGTTTTCTTCAACGGCCAGGGGAAGGCAAAGGTTGCTCAGGCTGCACTGGTGGCAGGAGGCCTTTAGGGGAGAAGCCTGACGAAACGGAATTGCTTGAGCCATACGTGATGATCCGTCCGATTTGATCCATGTCAAGTATGTACCTTAATACGGATAACTGTCTTTGCCAATAATCAAGCTTAATGATCTTAGAATATAATTCTGAAAAATAAGGGCCCGAAGGCCCTTATGCGAGTCAGGCTTACAGTTTTTCAAACACCAGGGAAGCGTTAGTACCACCAAACCCGAAACTGTTGGACATCACGGTGGTCAGCGCCCCTTCGCGACTTTTCGGACCTACCAATGGAATATCGCTGATTTTCTCGTCCGGATCGTTGAGGTTTTTGGTGCCTGCAATGAAATCGTTCTGCAGCATCAGGAGCGAATAGATCGCCTCCTGCACACCTGCAGCACCCAGGGAGTGGCCGGTCAGCGATTTGGTAGAGGAAATAGCGGGAATGTCGGAACCAAAGGTTGCGCGCACAGCGCCCATTTCGGCGACATCGCCCACCGGTGTGCTGGTTCCGTGGGCGTTAATGTAGTCAATCTTGCCCCGGATGGTCGCCATGGCCTGCTTCATACAGCGCTGTGCGCCTTCGCCGGAGGGTGCGACCATGTCGTAGCCATCGGAGGTGGCACCGTAGCCGGTAAGTTCGGCAATGATGTTGGCGCCCCGTTTCTTCGCATGCTCCAGTTCCTCGAGCACCATCATGCCGCCGCCGCCGGCAATTATGAAACCGTCCCGGCCGGCATCGAAGGGCCGTGAAGCCGTTTCAGGGGCATCGTTGTACTTGGTGGAAAGCGCGCCCATGGCGTCAAACATCATGGTCAGGCTCCAGCCCTCTTCTTCACCACCCCCGGCGAACACAATGTCCTGCTTGCCGGCCTGGATCTGCTCCATGCCGTGGCCAATACAGTGAGCGCTGGTGGCACAGGCCGAAGACATGGAATAGTTCACACCCCGGATCTTGTAAGCGGTGGCCAGGCAGGCGGAAACCGTGCTGGTCATGATGCGTGGCACCATGTAGGGCCCGATGCGCTTCACGCCTTTCTCTCGCATGATGTCGGTGGCTTCCACCTGGCTGGAACAGGAGGCGCCGCCGGAGCCGGCGATCAGGCCGGTGCGGTCGTTGGAGATCAGGTCTTCGGTCAGCCCTGCCTGGGCAATGGCCTGTTCCATGGACAGGAAACTGTACATGGCAGCCGGGCCCATGAAGCGGCGGATCTTACGGTCGATAACAGATGTGTCCACATCCACAGAACCGGCAATCTGGCTGCGGAAGCCCATTTCCTTGTAGGTTTCATTGAATCGGATGCCGGACTTTCCGTTTTTCAGGCTGTCCCTGACCTCATCCAGTGAATTGCCAATGCAGGACACAATGCCCATACCGGTGACGACAACGCGTCTCATAAGTTCCTCCTTACCGACCGGCCGGTATGGCCGATCTTGCGATCAATAACGTTATTTAACAGTCTAGGCTCTTTGGCCCGTATACGATATTTGACCTTGGTAAGGGGAGGTTAGTTCGTCGCCGTTTCGGCTTCCCGGGTTTCACGCTCGACAATTTCCGGGGTTTCCAGGGAAATGCGCCCCAGCTTGCCGGATCGGAACTCGTTAAGTAGCACTTCGGAAACCTTGTGCAGGTCCGGAATACCGCCGCGCCCGAAAAACCGGCGTTTGGCGGCAATGCCGTCCATCAATGCCAGGCCGTCCCTGGGCAGTTCATCAAATCCGTAACGGGCCTTTACCAGCTCCGGGTAGGCTTCCAGCAGAAACTCGGCCTCGAACATGGCCACATCCTCGAAATCCAACACCGCGCTGCGAATCGCGCCGGTAATCGCCAGCCGGTAACCGCAGGCTTCCGGAGAGAGTTTTGGCCAAAGAAAGCCCGGAGTGTCGTACAGCAGGATATTGTGAGGCAGCTTTATGGCCTGCTGCGCCCTGGTCACGGCGGGTTCATTACCGGTTTTGGCCGCCGGTCGGCCAGCCAGGGTATTGATCAGGGTCGATTTGCCGACGTTGGGAATGCCCAGAATCATTACCCGCAGTGCACTCTTTTGCCGATCATGATCCGGCGTCATCTCTTCGGCGAGTTTCAGAATATCCAGTGCTTCACTGCGCTGATTGTGAGTCAGGGTAATGGCTCTTACCCCGCGCTCCTTCTCCAGCCACGCCTGCCAACGGGCGGTAATGTCCGGGTCGGCCAGATCGCGCTTGTTGAGGACCTTGATCAACGGGGTATCACCGCGCAGGGCAGGCACCAGCGGATTTTCGCTGCTGAAAGGAATCCGCGCGTCGAGAACCTCAATGATGAGATCCATTTGCGGCATGACTTTTTTGATCTCCTTGCGGGCCTTGTGCATGTGCCCTGGAAACCAGTTAATGGCCATTGTATCTGCTCCGGAGTGGGTTAAACGGCGCCATTATGAAGGGGAATGACCAAAGTTTCACATTTGTTTGAATCCCCGTGTGTGGCGGCTTTGGGCGGGGGATACTGAGAAGTATGTACAAAAAGAGGGCTGATCGGGGTGAAAAACCGTATCCGTATGTTTTAGGGTGTACTCCCTGAACGATGAAACCAATGTACGTCGGTGGTATTCCGATTTTGGCCACCCTGTTAACGGAGAGAGTTATGAAGATTGCAAAACTGTTTGGTACTGCCCTGGTCGCCCTGAGCCTTTCGGTTCCGGCCGTGGCCCAGCAATCCGGCGGCCAGCCCGATCAGGTTGACCAGCTGGCTCAGATGGTAGGGCTGACCGAAGAGCAACAGACCGAAATCCGTGCAATTATCGACGAGATGCAGGGTGAAATCGGCGAGCTTCGTCAGGAAGCCCGTGCGCTGCAGCAGCAGATGCAGGGTGAGATCAAATCAGACTTTGACGAAGCGGCTATTCGCGAGCAAGCCGAGGAGCTTGGTGATGTGACTGGCGAGATCGCGGCTCTGTCTACCCTGATGCAGGCGAAGGTCGACAGCATCTTCACCCAGGAGCAGCGCGACGAGCTGGATAAGCGTATGCAGCAGATGCAACAGCAAATGCAGCAGCGTCGTCAGATGCAACAACAGATGCAGCAGGGTCAAGGCCAGGGCATGCAGTGATCCTGCTTTCCCTCTGACTTTGTTGGAGAAGGGCCGCATC
>CAZFQI010000147.1:0-7118 GCA_964520755.1 uncultured Marinobacter sp.
GCCCGCCTTGCGAGATGGAGCATCAATACCCCCAACGCCATAACCACCAGCGTCAACCAGAGCCCGTTGGTGTAATTACCCTCCACATCGGCCAGATAACCGACCACAGCCGGCGCTATCATCTGCGCAATACCATAGCTGAAAGTCAGCCTGCTCATGGGCCGTGAAGGATTCTCAGGGAAAACCCGCCCCACCATCGCAAGCATCATGCTGACGATGCCGATAAAACTGGCACCGTAAATCACCGAACTGAGCATCACACTGGCCAGACTGGTATTCACGATCAGCATGAGGATACTGACGGAGTTCAGGGTATAAGCCAGATAGAGCGCCAGCCACTGCCCCCAGCGGCGAGAGAACACATCCCATAACCAGCAGGCCGGCGTTGCGGCAAGGCCTGCAATCAGCCAGACCAGCCAGCCCTGGCCCTGAAGCTCGGGCATGGATTCGGCAATCGCCACCAGGAAAGTGGCCGTCACCACATAGCCTACGCCGGCGCAGAAATACGCCAGCTGGAGGATCCGAATGAACCGGCTTCGCTCGTCACCGGCCTTGGCCGCACCTGTTTTCGGCAAGGCACAGGCCCGGTAGTCCGGCATCCAACGCCAGGCGGGCAACAGAAGCCCCAGGGCCACCAGCCCGTAGATCACCCATTGCTGATCCCAGGTGAACGGATCCTTGATCAGCTCCGCCACCACAGCGGTGAGCACAATCCCGAGGCCGATACCGGAAAAGAACACGCCAAGCTCGGATTTCTGGTTGTTCTTGATCAACCAGCTCATCAAAAGACCGGCACCCAGCAACATACCCGCTGAGGTGCTCAGACCTGAGATAAAACGCAGAATGGACCACAACCACACATTGGTGGTGTACCCCATGAGAACCGTTGAAACCACCGCAACCACCAGCCCGAGCTGGTAAAGCCTCACCTTGAGACCGAGATCGCTGATGCGGGTGATGAGTACCGCGCCAGTCAGGTAGCCGGCGTAGTTCACGGTTGCCAGCATGCCGACAACGGATTTGCTCAGCCCCAGTGCGGCGACCATTTCCGGGATCATCGGCGTGTAGGAGAACCGGGCAATTCCCACCATGACCACAACAGCAATCACGCTGGCCACCAGCACTTTTATTGTTTCTATCGGCTTCACGGGGTGTCCTTACTTCGGAACGACTTTAGCTCAGGCGCGGCCCAGGAACTTGCGCTCCTCCACGTTAATGCGAATGCGATCTCCGGTAGAAATGTGTTCCGGAACCTGAACCACCAGCCCCGTTGCAAAACGGGCGGGCTTGGTTCTGGCCGTCGCCGAGCCACCTTTGACAGACGGGTCGGTTTCTTCAATCACCAGTTCAACGGTGGGCGGAAGTGCCAATGACACCGGCGAATCCTTCAGCAGGATGACCATCACACCCTGGGTGTCTTCGGAGATGAACAGCAGCTCGTCGGCAATGGCCTCACGGTTCAGGCTGTACTGAGTGAAATCTTCGGTATCCATGAAGACATACTCATCGCCATCCGCGTAGGAAAAGGTAGCTTCCCGGCGTGTAAGGTCGGCCAGGTTGAGCATGTCCGAATCCTTGAAGGTCTCGTCGAGCTTCTGGTTGGTCACCACATCGTACATACGCATGCGGTAAAGACTGCCGCCAGCCCGGCCCTGGGGCACTGAGCGTTCGATATCCTTTACAAAATACACCCGACCATCGTACTCAACGGCGGAATTCTTTTTTATTTCACTGGCTCTGGGCATATCTCATGTTTCCGTAAAATTTGGGGTTTCGGGGCTGCTGATATACCACGACTTCGCCCCGGAATCGATAGCTCTCAGCTCACAAAGGCTCGAACATCCGACAGGAAGCGGTCTACCTGTTCACTGGTCGTTGCCCAGGAACACATCAGGCGGGCACTACCACCGATAAAGTTATAAAAGCGCCAACCTTTGGCCCGCAGTGCCGCCTGCAAAGGCTCAGGCATTTCCACGAAAACACCGTTCACCTGTCTCGGGTAGCGTAGCTGGATTCCTGGAAGGCCTTCCAGCCCCCGGGCAAGGCGCTGCGCACAGGCATTGGCATGGCGGGCATTTTCCAACCACACATCGCCTTCGAGAAGCCCGCACCAGGGTGCCGAGATATATCGCATCTTGGACGCCAACTGGCCGGCCTGCTTACAGCGCCACTCGAAATCCTCCGCCAGAGAACGGTTGAAGAACACCACCGCCTCGCCTAGCGCCAGGCCGTTCTTGGTGCCGGAAAAACACAGAACATCGACACCGGCCTTCCAGGTAATTTCAGATGGATGCACGTCCAACGCAGCCACGGCATTGGCGAAGCGGGCGCCATCCATATGGATATTGAGCTTATGGTGATCGGCGACCGCCCGAATAACCCTGAGCTCCTCCGGTGTATAGACCGTCCCAACCTCTGTGGCCTGGGTAAGGCTGAGCGCCTTGGGCTTGGGGTAATGAATATCGGTCCGCTTGGTCACCAGGTGCTCGATGCTCTCCGGTGTCAGCTTGCCGTTTTCACCCTGCCCCAGAAGCAGCTTGGCGCCGTTGGAGGCGTATTCCGGACCGCCGCATTCATCGGTTTCAATGTGGGCCAGCTCGTGGCAGATCACGCTGTGAAACGACTGACCGATCGAAGCCAGGGCCAGAGAGTTGGCGGCGGTGCCATTGAACACGAAGTAAACGTCACAGTCGGTATCGAACAGCGTCCTCAGACCATCCGCCGCCTTCTGCGTCCAGCTGTCCTCACCATAGGCAGGCTCATCCATCCGGTTGGCCGATTCCATAGCTCTCCAGGCCTGCGGGCAAACACCGCTGTAGTTGTCGCTGGCAAACTGCTCGGACTGGGACAAATTCACTCTCCTTCCATTTGAATTGCGTGCTCTGATTGATCAAGAACCTTCAGGCGGAGCCCCGCAGGCGTCCCGCACTTCCCTGGCCCATGCGAGCCAGCTTTCCGTTGCCATGATTCCGCGCCGGAGAGCAAGATACTGCAATTTATAATGCCGCGGCAGCGTTTGCACATCCTGGAAGTAGTCCTGCTCTATCTCGCGATAGCGCTCCAGCTCTTCCTGCCAGTCGAGTTCATAGCGAGAAAGCTCCTCGAAAAGCCTGTCGTTCGACCAGAGATCTCCTGCAAACAGCTTCAGTAGCAGCGGGTCTCTGGTGGCCGGTCGTGGCGAAAACCCATTCACCCATTCCCCCAGTTCAGCTCTTCCTGAATCAGCGAGATGGTATACCTTGCGATCCGGCTTGCCCGACTGCTCAACCGGCTCAACCCTTACCAGGCCGTCATCGAGGGCCTTTGCCAGCTCTCGGTAAATTTGCTGGTGGGTGGCATTCCAGACATTTCCCATCCGCTCTCTGAACCTTCGGGTCAACTCATACCCTGTTGCGGGTGATTCATAAAGACTCGCAAGTAATGCATAGCGAAGCGCCATTCTCAATCCTCCAATATGCGCATTGTTGCATATCGCAACAAAGACACGCTACCATGTGCAACAAGTTGCATATAGGAGCAGTGCCATGAATCTTGAACCTTTGATCAACACATCGACTGCCATTCAGCTTCACGTTGTCGCAGCGGTTCTGGCCTTTGTGCTGGGCCTTCTGCAAATTTTCCTCAGGAAGGGCACAGCGCACCACAAGATGGCCGGCTGGGTATGGATCGGGCTGATGGCAGCTGTCGCGTTGTCATCCTTTTTTATCCATACCATTCAGTTGGTGGGGCCATGGAGCCCTATCCACCTCCTCTCTGTTTACACGCTGATCATGCTTTGGTGGGGAGTGCGCCAGGGCTGGAAAGGAAATTCGAAGGGGCATGGCGCCACCATGGCATCCCTCTTCGTTTTCGCTCTGATTGGCGCCGGGGCTTTTACCCTGCTGCCGGGCCGGATGATGCATACCGTGGTTTTCGGCTGAAAGCCGTCAGCGCTGCAGGAATCACCGATCTCTGCCTGACTTGCGTTCCATCCCAATTCAAGCGGAGCCGGGGGAATGACAAAGCCCGATACTTTATACTCGTGCCTCTGAAAGCCAGCAGAACAAGGACTCTCCCGCCATGAGGCGCTTCAATATCGCCAGCATTCCGGGCCGGATCATCACAGCCATCCTCGCAATTGCCTGTCTGGCCGGCAGTTATTACACCATGACCACCGGTCTGAGCCAGCTCACCGAGGCACGGCAACTGGAACGGCTACCTGAAACGCCCATCGGCGCTTTGACCACGGGCCCTTATGTGGTCGCAGGCGAAGTCACGGATCAGTTGGGAACTCTGGAAACTCCCTATTCGAACACCGAGGCGGTCTACTATCGCTACAAACTTGAGGAGGAATATCGCGACTCCGACGGTGATCTGCGTATCCGCACCCTGGATTCCGGCGCCCGGGGCGGCGACTTCAAGCTCAGGGACCAGACCGGCTCCGTCATTGTGGCTCCGGGCAGCGATCTGGGAGCGGTCGAATGGAAGCTGGAGCGAACCTATCGCAATCAGTCCGGCCGAAGGATCTACTCGGAGTGGGCGCTCATTCCCGGACACACGGCGCGGGTAATTGGCCAGTACAGCAGAGAAATCGGGGCAGTTAACTTTCATGGCCTCGAGGACTTCAGCCTGCCGGCCATGATATCCAGAAACACCCTGACAGTGGACAGTGGCGACCGGTTCTTCGAAGCAGCCATCCGCATTTCCATCGCAACGGGCCTTCTGGCTCTCGGTATCGCGCTTTCGCTTCCTTTGATCAGAGTTCACCGGTTCTGGGTCTATGTTCTGGTAATGACCATTGCGGTGTCCGGCACGCTCTCGGTACTTGGCATCAACAAACTCCGGCAGGAATGGTCTGCCATCGCCGATTTGTATGAGGCCCGGTATCAACAGATTGATGAAGCCGGCAACCGCACGCTGGTGCTTGCAGACGTGTCTGCGTTGCAGCAACTGATCCGACAAAGTACGAGTGGCTGGCTGGATCGCTGGATGTTCCGGAGCGTGGTCCAGAATCGCCTGCCAGTTCCCGAGCTTGACGAGCAGACCGCCAGCATTGCGCGATCCATCGTAGCCAGCCAGCCCGAGGGCCGGTACCAGCACGCCTGGACCAGCCGCGGACTCGCAGCAGCCAGCATTATTGCTGCCCTGTTGCTCTTGTGGTTGTCGATCCGGACCGTCAAATTCAAGCGTCTGATCGAAGCGGTCCCCACCAGCAGCACCCGCGGACTCAGTTTTGGTGTCTCTGAGCTCAAAGCGATGGTGGATGTCGATGATGACCACCCGCCCCTTAGAGACCCGTTGAAAAATGAGAAATGCGTGGCCTTCGACTACAAGGTGGAGGAAAAGCGTGGCTCTGGGAAAAACGAGAAGTGGCGGGTTATAGAGCATCGGCAGGAAAGAGCGCCTTTCTGGCTGGAAGACGGCGAGGGAAAGGTTCTCGTCCAGCCAGACGGAGCGAAGATCGAATACCCGCAGTACCATTCAGAGCGCCAGGGCGACAGGCGTTACACCGTGCGCTTCCTCGACACCTTCGTGAACGTCTACTGCCTGGGTTTTGCTGGCCTTGATCGTGAACAGCCCGACCGACTCACGATCCAGAAGGATGAAGCCTCACCCTTCCTGATCAGTGGGAACGAAGAAGAGGATATTGTGCTGGACCGGGGGGCGCGGGGTTTTGCGGGCATCGCCCTGACACTCGGCCTGTTCCTGTTCTCCACTACGGCCCTGTTTGCCGCAGATGGGGGCTTCAGCCCGGACAACCTGATTCTGTCTGCCCTGACGGTGCCGATCGTCCTGCTCGTCTACACCGGAATACTGCACTACAACGACATTGTTTTTCTGAAGAACCGCGTGGATCGGGCAGCGGCCAATATCGACACCATTCTCCAGCAACGCCATGAGCTTTGGCCCAACCTGGAGAAAATCGTAAAGGCGTCTCTGGCCCACGAAAAACAGCTGCTAAAAGCCATTGCACAGCTACGTAGCGCCGATCCAGCCGAGATGAGCGCGAAAGGGCAAGCCGACAAGCTTGTGCAGTTTGAAAAGAAGGTTACGAATGCGCTTCAGGCCCGAATCGAGGGATATCCGGACCTGAAGAACAATGAGGTTATTCAGAAGTTCATGTCGATCATGGCAGAGACGGAAAACTACCTTTCGCTCCTGCGAAACAGCTACACCGAGAGCGCCATGATCTACAACACCCGGATCCAATCCTTCCCTGACGTGATCCTGGCGAAGCTGTTCCGTTTCCGCGAAGCATCGCAGTTCAGTTCAAAAACGTGAACTAGCCGTTCAGGCCAAGGTGCTCGGCATCCTGCTCGATGCAACGATCCAGCAGCGCCAGATAGTCCGCTTTGGCCTTCAGCTTGGTTTCACGGTGGGCGCGCATGTTCAGGGTTTTGAAATGCTGCGCCAGCTCGGTGGCTCGCTCAACCAGCTTGTCCTGGGCAACCACTTCATCCAGGAAGCCCGCCTCTACGGCGCCTTCCGGATTGTATATCTCAGCATTCACTACCGAACGGTAGAAGTGGGCCGGCGCCAGTCGATGGCGGGCAATCTCAATCCCGGCGTGGTGCATGGTCATGCCAATTGCCACCTCGTTCAGGCCAAGCTTGAAGGGCCCCTCAATACCAATGCGGTGATCCACTGACAGCAGAATGAACGCGCCCTTGGCAATGGCATGGCCGCTACAGGCACCAATGATCGGCAGCGGAAACGCGGCCAGACGACGGGTAAAGCTGGAGCCGGTTTTTACCAACGCGGCAGCCTCTTTCGGCCCCTTCTGCATTTCCTTCAGGTCATATCCGGCAGAGAACACGCCTGGCTGCCCGGTCAGAATCACAACGGCCTTGTCCTGCTCCGCCCGATCCAGCGCGGCATTGAGCCCCTCGAACACTTCCTGACTCAGGGCGTTGGCCTTGCCATTGCTGATGGCAATCGTCGCAACACCGTCTTTCAGTTCATAACTTACCAGCTCAGTCACCTGTTCTACCTCTCTACCGGAATTAAAGTGAGCGTTTGTTTACTTCGGTAAGCCTGATTGTGTGTTACGCCGGGCCGGGTTTCAATATCAACTAGTCATGTCGCCATAAACTGACCGAAAATTTACTCAATGAATTGGCCGGTAAGGTCGCAAAGCG
>CAZFQI010000148.1:0-6950 GCA_964520755.1 uncultured Marinobacter sp.
CCGGAACAGGACATGAAACAGTCGCTCGCGGCTCTGCTGCAGAGTCGCGACGGAACGGTACCGCATCCGGAGGAACATCACGACCTCAAGTCACCGCGCGATACCATGCGAACCTTCCTGGAACAGTGGGCGAATGCCCGAAGCGGCCAGTCAGAGCTGTTTCTTGAAACAATGGATCTGTCACAAATTGCAGCGGCCGTGCGTGAGGACGAGGGAATGCTGCTTGGCGAATATCTGATCGGCATTCTGCATCGTATTGGCCTGCCATTACGCCAGGAGATACCTGACGACCCGCATCGGCAGGCAGCCTATACGCACTTTATACATCCCGAGGGGAAAGTCGCAATTCAGCCAGTGGAGCAGCCGGATGGATCGATTCGCTGGCAGTTCAATTCCGACACCATCGCCAGCGTGCGCCAGCTTTTTATTGCAATGGAAGATATGCCGCTGGCGCAGGAAAACCAGACCTGGGAGCCAACGCCGTTTTTTGAAATTCGCAACAGCGCTCGCGGGATCCACCGTGCCTTGCTCAAGGAGTCTGGTGCGGGAATGGAGTTGTGGCAGTGGATTGCACTGTTGTTGCTGTTGGTCATCAGTATTCCGGTGAGCTGGGCCTTTACCTGGCTGATTGCAAAAATATTCCGGCTCAATGAAAAAGGGGAAGACCAGTCGCTCTCTCCCAAGGCCCGTTTCTTATGGCCGCTGCGCCTTATTCTGGTTGCCGGTCTTGGTCTGCTTGCGCTCGGCATTCTGGGGCTCCCCCAGGCCGTCGATATACCTCTGCGCGTTTTCATCGGGGTGGTCCTCTCCATTGCGGGCGGCTGGCTTGCCTATCACCTGGTAGATAAAGTAAGCGAAGTTATGGGTACCCACGCCCATAGTTACTTCCACTACCGGAACGAAATTCTGCGGTCGCTGGTCACGTCAATGGCCAAACTTGCCGTAGTCATCGGTGCAATCCTGTTTCTGGCAGAAATACTGTCAATTCCGTATCAAGGCGTGATCGCCGGTCTGGGTATCGGCGGGCTTGCGGTTGCACTGGCCGCTCGCAGCACACTGGAAAACCTGATTGGCGGTATTACGCTCTATGCTGACAAGCCTGTCGAAGTCGGGGATTTCTGTTGTTTCGGAGACCATATGGGCGTCGTCGAGGGTATCGGCCTGCGATCCGTAAAAATTCGGTCTCTGGACCACTCGATTATCACTGTACCCAACGCTGAGTTCGTCAACCTGAACATCGAAAATCTCACGCGGCGTGACCAGATGTTGCTGCAGAACACGATAAATCTTCGCTACGAAACAAAACCGGACCAACTGCGTTGGCTACTGGCGGAAGTTCGGAAGTTGTTGCTGCAACATCCCATGGTAGCGCCGGAGCCGGCACGTGCCAGATTCGCTGGCTTCGGCGACCATTCGGTGGACATCGAAATATTCGCCTATATCAAAACCAACGACTTCAGCGAGTTTTTCAGTATCCGGGAAGATATTTTCCTTCGCTTGATCGATATGGTCGAACAGTCAGGCACTGCCTTCGCGTTCCCCTCCACCATCAATTACCTTGCCAGGGACTCAGGCGTGGATGATGAGCGTGCCTCCCGGGTCGAGGCCATCATGCGCGAACTGCGCGCAGGCCAGAAACTGCCTTTCCCGGAATTTGACAAGAAAACCCGGGCAGAGTTGATAGACACCCTTGATTACCCGCCGGAAGGCTCTGTGGATCTGCCGAGAAACGGAAAAACCGGCTTATGACTTCGCGCAAGCGCGCGCAGGCGGGAAATCGAGTGTTCGCTACAATAGTTAAACAGGTGGAAATCAAGGTTGATCCAGAAGTGATGTTGTGAGCAGTCCCCAAAACGCTTCCAAAAAGTTCGTCCCGAACCGAGTATTCGTTGTATCGCTGATCCTCGTTGCTGCCTTTGGCGGCTGGGGGCTGATTGACCCGGAGGGTATGAGCGGTACATCGCTGGGTTTCACCACATTCATGCTAACCAGCATTGGCTGGTACTGGCTTCTGATCAGTACCGGCTTTCTGGTTCTGGCAGCTTTTCTGGCCCTGGGGCCTTATGGCGGCGTCAAGCTTGGCGGTGATGACGAAGAGCCCGAGTTTTCCACCGTTTCGTGGATTGCGATGCTTTTTGCCGGCGGCATGGGGGCGGGGCTCATTTTCTGGGGTGTCGCTGAGCCGCTTTATCACTTCCGCGATCCGCCGGGCATGCCCGGCGAAACCGCTGAAGCAGCCCGCGCCGCGTTTATGCTGACCAATCTGCATTGGGGCCTGCATGCCTGGTCCATCTATGGTGTCTGCGCGATGGTGATCGCCTATTTCACGTTTCGCAAAAAGAAAAAGCCTCTGATTTCGACGCCCATCGAATCGCTTTTCCCCGGCGTCTCAGGTCAGCGCCTGGGCCAGATCGCCAACATTCTCGGCGTGTTCGCGGTGGTCTTCGGCCTTGCCGGATCGCTGACCATGGGCACGTTGCAGATTCGTGCCGGCCTCGGCGAGCTGATCGGTACACCACTGAATTTCAGCATGTCGTTGTTGGTCATGTTCGTGATGTACGCTACCTACATGACCTCCACCTCGGTCGGCGTGGATCGCGGCATAAAGCTGCTGTCCAACATCAATATGGCGGTTGCGGTGCTCATGGTGGTCTACATAGCGGTGCTCGGGCCGACCGCGTTTATCTTCGAGGGGCTCGTCGACTCAATAGGCACTTACCTCACGCAGTTGCCTGCCATGGCGTTTCACCTGATGCCCTATGAGGGGCTCCAGGACTGGACGGCCAACTGGACGCTCACTTACATGATTTGGTGGTTGGCCTGGGGGCCGTTCGTCGGAATTTTCATCGCGCGTATCAGTCGCGGAAGAACCATTCGCGAATTCTGCGCAGGCGTCATCATCGTACCGACCCTGTTCTCGCTGTTCTGGTTCGCCGTGCTGGGCGGAGCGGGAATCTTCATCGAATTGTTTGGCGGTGGAGGCATCGCCGAACTCGTGTCGCAGGATGTCAGCAGAGCGTTTTTTGTGTTTCTTGAATTCTTCCCGCTCGGGCAGATACTGGGCTTCGTTGCCCTGTTTCTGATATTTATCTTTCTGGTGACCTCTGCAGATTCGGGCAGTTTTGTGCTTTCGATGATGACCAGCGATGGCCAGTTGAACCCGCCGCTCAGCTATAAGCTGGTTTGGGGTACGCTGGTCGCTGTGCTGACTGTGGCTACTCTGTTCAGTGGCTCGGTCGAGGTCGCCAAGGCTATGGCCGTTACTGGTGCGATTCCGTTTTCGGTCGTGCTGTTGCTGCAGGTTGCGGGCTTCATGCGGGCGATTCGCGCTGAACGTGTGAAAACAACGGTGGCCGGCGATGCCGGATCAAAAGCGGACCAGCCAGAAAATCAAGGAGCGTCGTCGTGAGACTCTTCCGCAGCATCTTACTCACCATGGTTCTCGTTTTTCTTCTTGCTGGATGCGGTATCAATCGGGAGCCGCTTCAGGTTGGCGGCAAGCAGTCACCGGAAGACCGCATTGTCGCTGAACTCATTGCGGAACTGGCGGAAGCCGAGGGTATTCCCGTTCAACGGCGTAACGGGCTGGGTGGCAGCAGAATTACAATGGAGGCCCTGAAGCGCGGTGAGATCGATCTTTATCCTGAATCCACAGGGACCGGGCTTGCGCTGCTGGGTCTTACGCAGCAGCCCGATGCCGATTCGGGTCCTGCTGTCAGATTACTGCGCGATCGCTATTCGCCGCTCGGTCTCTCGTGGAGCGAGCCCCTGGGCTTCGAAAGCAGGCCCGGACTTGTAATGCTGAGCGAGCGGGCACGTGCGCTGGGCATTCGCAGTTATTCCGACCTTGCACAGTATTCCAACCGCCTGACGCTCGGTGTCGACAGCGAGTTCCGGGAACGTCCTGTCGACGGACTGGCGCCACTGATGCGACGCAACGGCATGGATTTCAATCGGATCCTCGAGGTTACAACCGCAGACCAGAGCACGCTCACCGAAAAGCTTATGGACGGTGAGATCGACGTTGCCCAGATTTACTCAGCCGACCCCCGAATCGAGACATTCGACCTCTATACGCTCGACGACGATCTTGAATTTTTCCCACGCCACGATGCGGCCATCGTCTACCGCGAGGCGGTGTTTCAGCGCTATCCGGCGCTTGAAGGTATCCTCGCTAAACTGGAAGGCGCAATCGGAGAGGCGCAGATCCAGGCGCTGGGCAGGCGGGTCTCGTTGCGCGGAGAAGATCCGAGAGAAGTGGTCCGTGGTGAGTTGATTCGCCTGGGTCTGATAGATGGTGAGCCAGGCCCGAAGGATCTGCAGGCCCTGAGCCTCGCGGTTTCACTTTCCGCAAACGCGGACGGCGAAGCTGGAACAGTGTTAAGACAACTGAGACGGTCTTTTCCGACAAGTAATGTCAATCTGGTCCGTTCGCCGGATCCACTCGGTGCTGTCGCGGACGGGAGCGTTCGTCTGGCGCTGGTGAGCGCGCCCGCTTTTTTTGCGCCCGGTTCGGTGGATCCCGCCACTGGCCAGCCACCTTTGCGGCAGGGCTTCGAAGCCGTTGCTCTGGTGGGCACGAGCTTTCTGCATGCCTTTGCCTTGAACCCGGATATCGACACCTTTGCGGAGGCAGATACGATCGCGACCGGCCCGGTAGGTTCGAGTGGTTTTCGAGCAGCAGAATCTCTTATCAATGGCCTGGAGCTCAACGCAGAGCTAAGAGCGGTGAGTGGTGATACACGCGGCGCATTGGCTGATGCGTTGCTTGAAAGCGGTGCCGATATCGCCATTCTGATGCAACCCATCGGAAACTCTTCGGCGCTGGCGTTGCTGCAACGCGGGCTTTCATTGATCGAGGTGGACAACTGGGTCCAGAGCAATAACCGTATTGTTTTCCCCTACCTGCAGCCCGCGAGGGTTGGGCCGGCCGATTATGCCCGGTTTATCTCTGGTCAGCATGAGGGGTCGGAAATGTCTGGTTTCACCAGCACGGTAGATACCCTTGCCACTCAGCTCGTGCTGGCAGGCCCTGCTGCGCCGGACGGGGTTCGGCTCTCTTCTCAGGGGCCTGCAGCAAGCTTTGTCCCTCGCGCCCTTCCTTTAACCGACCAAGTCGTCGAGCGTATCAATTCGGCGACCGGGAAACACGAAGCGATCTTTCCGGTTCTGCCTCAGGCGGCCGCGTTGGCCCCACGCCTGCCTAAGCCGCCGGAATCGCTTAACCCTGCACCTGGAGCATCTTTTCTGTCAGTTGTAGCGATCGGGTTGCTGGTATGGATAGCATTTTTAATAACGATGAAACCTCGTAAGGCGGACTGAATATGAAAGTATTATTAAATATTTTTGCCGTTCTCATGCTGGCAGGCTGCGCCTCCCTGACCTCTGATCCCGGGACTGCCAAGGTTACTGGCGAAGCTATTTACCTCGAACGTATCGCCGTGCCCCCGGATGTCCGGCTGGAAGTTAAACTGGAAGACATCAGTGTTGCCGATGCGCCGGCTGAGCGGATTGGTGAAGTTACTATCAGGGAGGCAGGTCAGCCACCTTACCCGTTCACTATCGAATACGATGAGGCGCAAATCGATCCACGCCACACCTATCGACTGGCAGCGCGCCTTTATGACGGTGAGAACCTGTTGTTTGCGACCGATGAAGTCCACCAAGTGATTACCCGCGGTTTCCCGTCTGAAGCCACTTTGCGGCTGCGGCCCGTTCGAAGTGACGATGCCCGCGGGAAAGTGAGCCGTTTGCCAGCGACGTTTTCAGGAACTTTGCCCTGCGCCGATTGCCCGGGCATCGATCTGCACCTGAACCTGCTGCCTGATGGCGTGTATATGCTGAGTGAAACCTACCAGGGGAAAGATGCTGGTCCATTTTTTGACATCGGGCGTTATCTTCACTCATCGGATGGCCGGGAGTTGATCCTCCACGGAGGAAAAGAAGCCCCCAAGCGGTTTGAGAGGATAGGCACGGAAGAATTACGGTTACTCGATATGAATGGTCAACGTATCGAGTCCGAACTCAACTACAGCCTGTCCAGACTCCCGACATTCGAGCAGCTTGAACCACGCCTGTTGCTCGCGGGCCAATACCGCTATATGGCGGGCGCTGGCCGGTTCAGAGAATGCCTGACCGGCCTGGAAATGCCGGTGGCCACGGAAGCGGACAATCGGGCCCTTCAGGAGGCGTACCTCGCTGCCGGCGGGGAGCCGGGCGAAGAAATGCGGGTCAGTCTTGAAGGCACGTTGGCCCAGCGCATGCCGATGGAAGGGCCGGGCCCGGTCCGTACGCTGGTTCCGGAGCGTTTTATTGGTGTCTCGCCGGGCCTGTCCTGCCCTCCGGGCATTCAGTTGGCAACATTGGAGAACACCTATTGGCGCCTCACTTTACTGAACTCCGAAGGCGTCCAGCGGGCCCAGAGCCAGCGTGAACCGCACCTCGTTTTCCATGAAGACGGGCGGGTAGCTGGTTCCGATGGGTGCAATGCCCTTACCGGGTCATACAAAACAGAGGACTCGAAGTTGATGTTTTCCCAGTTGGCTTCGACCCTGAAAGCATGCCTGGAAGGCATGGAACAGGCAGATGAATTCCGGGAAACCCTCGACAGTATTACCGACTACCGGATTGTTGGAAATCACCTCGAAATGCGAGACAACACAGGCCACTTGCGTTTGCGGTTCGAGAGCGTTGCGCTCTATTAAGCTCATTATTCCAGCCTCGGATCGTTCAGTGACAGATTCGTTTTCCCTGAAACACTAGACAGGCAAACAATACAGATGACATCTATCCTGGTGCTAACATTTGGCCTGGTGGCTGCAACCGTACTGATTCATACCGCGTTTTTAACCGTGTCTATGCGATGGTTGTCCGGTCTTAATACCGGGCATGAGCCTAATTTCGATTTCTGGCCGCTTACATGGCTTTTTGTAAGGTTGGTATGGATTCTT
>CAZFQI010000149.1:0-6924 GCA_964520755.1 uncultured Marinobacter sp.
CTTCGAGCACCGCGATGTAGGACGCCAGCCCGATGGTAAACACCGGAAAAATGGCATGAAAGGACACTACAAACGCGAACTGGATTCTTGAAAGAATCAGGGGATCTAATTCCATAACGCGTACTCCAGCAGACACATAGGTGGTCAGACTATTGGGTTGAGGTTGCAGCCAATTGCAGCTTGTCTCTTCCCAAATATGGTGAATGAGCGAGTGCTTTCCACGCGTGGTAAGTACTCATAAAGATTTGTCCAGACAACTCTTCGCAGAAATGCGTCCGGCTCAGGCTATCCATCACCGGCCCCTTTACCTCAGCAAGGTGCAGCGCGATACCTGAGTCCCGCATCCGTTTATTGATTGCCTCCAGGCTCTCCAGAGCGGATGCGTCAATCACGTTCACGGCCTGGCAAGCCAGAACCAGATTCTTCACCTGTGGGTTGTTGGCAATGAGCTCCAGAATGGTTTCTTCCAGATAGCGGGCATTAGCGAAGTAAAGACTTTCATCGACACGAAGAACAACCGTTTCATCGTCCGTCTCGACCTTGTGGCGCTGAACATTCCGGAAATGTTCGGTACCTGGCACAAGACCAACCACGGCACTGTGCGGGCGGCTGGTGCGATACAGGTACAGGCCAATAGAGAGCCCGACACCAGCAAGGATGCCGGCTTCAACCCCTTCAACCAGAGTAAGCAGGATCGTTGCGAACATCGCCACAAAGTCGGCTTTCGAGTAGTCAAAGGTTCGACGGATAGCCCCGAAGTCAATCAGGGTACTCACCGCAATCATGATGGTGGCTGCCAGCGTCGCCTTGGGCAGAAACGCAAGAATTCCCGTGAGCGTCAGGGTCGCCAGGGCAATGCCGACCGCTGTGAACATGCCGGCCAACGGTGTTTGTGCACCCGCCTCAAAGTTCACGACAGAACGTGAGAAACCACCGGAAACCGGAGACCCACCGCTGACGCCGGCGCCCACATTGGCCAATCCCAGTGCAATCAGCTCGGAGTTAGGATCAATTCTCTGGCGTCTTTTGGAGGCCAGCGTCTGCGCGACGGAAACAGATTCCACGAACCCGACCAGACTGATCAGAATGGCGGCCGGAACCAATGTGGCCCAGATGTCGAATTCCAGTGGCGGGAGGCTGATGTCGGGAAGACCGCTTGGCACCTTGCCAACCAGATTGACTCCGGCACTCCCCAGGTTGAGTTGCCAGGCCAGGGCCGTCGTTACGATCACGGCAGAAACCGGTGCCGCTTTTGCAATCAAATCCGCTGACCGCGTAGAAAGGCCAAAACCGGAAAGCGTCTTTTTGAGGTATTTCCGGCAAAGAAAAAGGTAAAGCAGCGTGCCGCCACCGATTGCCAGAGTTATCGGATTGGTTGCAGGCAAATCGTTCAGAAGGCCGCTGACCATTTCAATGAGATTGTGCCCACCGCCCTGGATGCCCAGGATGTGGCCAAGCTGGCTTCCGGCAATGAGGATTCCCGATGCTGTCACAAAGCCGGAAATCACCGGATGACTTAGAAAGTTGGCCAAGAACCCGAGCCTCAAAAGGCCCATTGCGAACAGGATCAGCCCAGAGAGAGTGGCCAGAACCAGTGCCGCGCCAACGTATTCTGGAGATCCGACCGCGGCAATACCGCCAAGCGCCGATGCTGTCATCAGAGAAGCTACCGCCACGGGGCCGACAGCCAGAGTCGCACTGGTGCCGAACAGGGCGTAAACCACCAGTGGAATCATGCTGGCATAGAGGCCAACTTCAGGCGGCAGTCCTGCCAGCAGGGCATACGCTAAAGCCTGAGGGACGAGCATCAGCGTTACGATAACCGCCGCGAGCGCATCGCTGATCAATGCCTCTGAGCGATAGCCTTTTAACCAACTCAATATCGGCAGGTATGCACCAAGCTGTTTCACCGTCGTCCCTCCTTTATTCTTTACGTACCGCCGGTGCGGCCATCCACTCACGACCTTTCAGCATCCCGTTCCAGTAGAGCCAGGGAAGCTGTTTGGCTTTCAGAAACCAGGCCATCCGTGTCGCTTTGGTGCCGTCATTGATCCATTTCGGAAAGCTGGGCTGAAGCGTGCCACCGTAGCCGAATTCAGCCAGAACAATGCGGCCCCTCTCCACGGTCAGCGGGCAGGACCCGTAACCGAGGTAGGCTGCAGTTAAAGGGTGATCATGAAGGGTTTGCACGACGTTCTGCGCAACCACAGGCGCTTGTTTCCTGACCGCCGCCATCGTTTTGGAGTTAGGTGTGCCGCTTGCGTCCCCAAGGCCGAAAATCGTCGGAAACTGTTTGTGCTGAAGGGTTTCCGAATCGAGATCTAACCAGCCTTCTGGATTCGACAGACCGGATTCCGCTATAAAAGAAGGCGCGCTTTGAGGAGGTACGACATGAAGCATGTCGAAGGGAACCTCGATTTCGTGCTGGCCCTCGTCGGTTGTTTTAAGGAATCGGGCCGTCCGTTGCGGGCCGTCAACGCTCAGTAGCCGCTCTTCAAAGCATAGATCGATCCCATACAGATCGATGTATCTTTGAAGTTCGGGAACATAATCTTCAACGCCAAATAGGACCTTTCCGGCCGAATGATACGAAACATTGATACTGTCCAATCGGTGGTTCCGACGCCAGTGGTCCGCCGACAAGTACATGGCCTTCTGTGGTGCACCGGCACATTTGATGGGCATCGGCGGCTGAACGAAAACCGCGTTACCTTTCTCCAGCTCTTGCACCAACGACCAGGTATAGGGAGCGAGATCGTAACGATAGTTAGAGGTGACACCGTGTTGACCAAGGGTGTCCTCAAGACCTTGAATGGCGCCCCAGTTGAGAACCAACCCGGGTGCAATAACCAGGCGACTGTAACCGACGGAGTTACCGTCCGAAAGCAAGACTGTTTGCGTGTCGGGCTGCACGAACTTGGCAGACGCCTGATACCAGCTGCAGCTTTTCGGTATGACCGATTCTGCCGTTCGACGAGTGCTTTCAGCAGAAAAAACGCCACCGCCGACCATGGTCCAGCCTGGCTGATAATCATGAGTGTCGCGGGGATCGATAACCGCGATATCCAGGTCTCCCTGGCGTTTTAGCAGGCTGGATGCGGTCGCAATGCCGCCTGCTCCAGCCCCAATAATGACAACATCGTGGTGTCTGTGATTTGTTGCGGACTCGGGTGTGGGAAAAGACATGTCGGGTTAATCTCCGTTCGCTTCGAGGACCTCCATGTCCGCATTAGTAAGTCATGACTGGCATCATTGCCCGAGAAGATCCTTGATAGGCTGCGGATCATGTCCGGCTTCATGGGCCGCTTTCAGAAGATCCGGGATGTTGCACTGCGGGCTCATCGCGCGGCTCTGAGCCCACATGTGGACCGCACGGCGACCAGTTCTGCAGAAAGCCAGAATCGGCGAATCAGATGTATCGAGCGCTTTTTCAAACGCCTCAATATCCCGTTGCGGATAATCACCCGATGCGACGGGAATGCTCACCCAGCGAAGCCCCTGCGCCTCGGCTGCTTCGGCATAGGTCCGTTCACCTTCGTAGTCCTCCTCACTCTCCCTGCGATTACAGATCACAGTCCGGAATCCATGGTCTTTGACTGCTTGCATATCCTCCGGATAGACCGCGTCTGCCACAGCGAACCCGGGTTCAAGAAAATTGATTTTCATCGCGGTGCTCCGTTTAAAACAGGTTAATGGGGACCTTCAGGTAGACCTGGCCGTTTGCTTCAGGAGCCGGCATGTCACCCGCTCGCATATTGACCTGAACAGATGGCAAGATCAGGCGAGGCATGTTCAGAGTGGCATCCCGTTCTGAACGAAGAACCACAAAATCCTGCTCGCTCATCCCCTCACCAACGTGGATGTTATTAGCCCGCTGCTCAGCCACGGTCGTCTCGTGCACAAACTCATCACGACCCGCCGCTTTGTAGTCATGGCACAGGAAAATGCGGGTCTCGCCCGGCAACGCCAGCACCTTCTGGATAGACTGATACAGGGTGTGCGCATCGCCTCCGGGAAAGTCACAGCGGGCCGTTCCGGAATCCGGTGCAAAAATGGTGTCGCCAACAAAAGCTGCGTCGCCGATCACGTAGGTCAAACAAGCCGGAGTATGGCCAGGGGTATGCAATATCCGGGCTTCCAGACCGCCAATAGTGAATGTATCGCCTTCTTTGAACAGGCGATCGAACTGACTTCCGTCACGGGCAAACTCCGTTCCGGCGTTGAAAGCTTTACCGAAGACTTCCTGGACCTCGACGATCTTCTCGCCGATGCCTGTCTTTCCGCCAAGCTGTTCGTGCAGATAGGGCGCCGCTGAGAGATGGTCGGCGTGCACATGGGTTTCGAGTATCCATTCAACGGTTAGTTGGGTGTTCCTGACGTACTCGATGATCTCATCCGCAGAGCGAACGTCCGTGCGCCCAGCCGCGTAGTCGAAATCCAGAACAGAATCGATGATGGCGCAGGCCGAACTGTCTGGATCCTGCACGATGTAGCTGAACGTGTTGGTTGGTTCGTCAAAGAAGTGAGTAACTAACGGATGCTTCATGGTCTTGACCTCCACTAAGGGGCTTGTTGAACCGCGCAGCTAAAGTAACAATTTTATGGTTATAAGGATAGGCCGAAAAAGTATATCAATATTAATTGATCCTATAGCGTTAAGTGATTGCTTGTTAGCGCGCTGATTTTATTTATTATTTTCCCGGGGTGTGCGGAGTGGGGCGATCGAAAGTGACTTTGTCACTGAAAGGGTGTTTTGCGCGCGATAGGTTCATGTTCCTCTCATTCTTAGTAATTGATTGGCACGTTTAACGATCACAAATGCTGAACCTGGATGGTTCATAGGGAGTTGTATGCGCGGCGACACCCAGACCGAACAACAGTCAGTTCTGATTGTTGGCGGTGGTATTACGGGGCTCTCACTGGCACTTGCGCTTGGGCGCCAAAAGAAAAGCGTGACCCTGGTTGAAGCAGACGAGCAACTAGGCGGTAATATCAGGTCGGTCAAGGAACAGGGATGGCACATGGAGCTCGGCCCGAACACACTTATGGCCAAGCCGTCACTGCACCAGCTGCTAAAATCCCTGGATCTCAGCGACAAAATTATCTTTCCACCTTTGACCAGCCGCAAACGTTATGTTGTCAAGGACGGGGTTCCCGTTGCGTTACCAGCTGATCTGAAATCTGCGTTAAGCAGCCCTCTCATTGGCATCGAAGGCTGGCGTCACTTGATTAGTGAACCTTTTCGCAAGGTAGCCAGCAGCGAAGAAACTCTGGCAGCCTTTGTTCGTAGGCGCCTCGGTCAAAATATTCTCAATCACTTTGTCGATCCCTTTGTCTCAGGCGTTTATGCCGGATCGCCAGAAAAGCTTTCAGCTCAAGCCGCCTTCCCTCGGTTACATCGCCTGGAACAGAACAATGGGTCCCTGCTTCGAGGCGCAATCTCTCTAATGCGAAATAGCAGTAAGCAGCGCGTTAAGGATCGCGAAAGTGGGTTCCCAGACGAGTGGCGTGGAAAGATTGTGAGCTTTCCAGGCGGGCTTTCCACATTGGTTGAGGGAATCAGGGAGGAGTTGAGTCGGCTCGACAACGTCAGAGTGATAACCGGCTGTCGAGTGGAAAAGGTTGAGCAGAATGATCGAATGTGGCGCGTGGTCGACCAGCGGGGTCAAATGCGCGTTGCCCATCAGCTGGTATTGGCAACGCCAGCTTACGTCAGCGGATCACTCCTGGAGCCGATTAGCCCTAAACTTAGGTCGGAGCTGGCCAGTATCGTCTATCCACCACTTGCCGCTGTTGCGCTGGGTTACCCAGACCAGTCCATCAAACACCCACTCGACGGCTTTGGAATGCTCATTCCAAGTCAAGAAAAGAAGCAAACGCTCGGAGCTTTGTTTTCCTCCACACTTTTTCCTAACCGCACGCCAGAGGGGCATGTGCTTTTCACTTGTTTCATCGGTGGTCGTCGAAACCCGATGGCCGTCGAAAACTCAGATCAGGAGTTGGTAAATTTAGTCAGCGAGGAACTGGGCCCGATGCTTGATATCCAGACCCGTCCGGTCTTTACCAAAGTCGCACGATGGACAAATGCCATTCCGCAATATGACGTTGGGCATTTAACCCGTATAGCCAAGATCGACGACATCGCGGGGCGATACAAGGGTCTTCATTTAATGGGTAACTGGCGAGACGGTATTAGTGTCGGTGACTGCATTGATAGCGGTTTTGCCATGGCGCATAGATTGATAACTGCTGAGGGATGATATCTGTGGAAGGGTTGATTCGCCGTTTAGAGCCTCTGCAACCAGCACTAATTTCTGAGTTGAAACTCTCAAAACACCCGAATCGTGAGGATCTGATGAAAATAGCCGTAACAAGCCAGAATCGAAAAACCGTCACCCAGCATGCCGGCCGATGCCGAAAATTCTTTGTCTTTCACATTGTCGAAGGAGAGGTGGCTAAAAAGGAGCTCCTCGAACTTCTCAAAGAGCAGTCATTCCGGGAGAGTTCGTCGCGGTTACCGCACCCGTTGGATGATATTGATGTTCTGATCACTAAAGGTATGGGCTCCGGGTTGGCAATGCGCCTTCAAGAAAAAGGTATTGAGAGTGTAACTACCGAAGATGATGATCCTGAAACGGCTGTCCGAAGGTATCTGAATATTTCATAGACGGGTTTTCGTTGCCTGGTCTCTTCATGACACTTCTTCAATTTGATAAACCTATGTGTTCTATAGATATAACTGTATTGTCTAACGCCATGCGGCAGGTTATCGTAACTTCAACATCAAGAGGCAACCCGCCTCCAACAGCAAAACCCGACAGGAGATTCAAAATGAGTTTATTGCTTGGTTCTACCGCCCCGAACTTCGACATCGACAGCACCGCCGGCCAGATCAACTTCCACGACTGGGCAGGTGATTCCTGG
>CAZFQI010000150.1:0-6675 GCA_964520755.1 uncultured Marinobacter sp.
GCGTTCGTGCAGATCACCGCCATTTTCCATCTGGCCCTGACCAAACCGGTGTTCTAGAGCCAGAATAACGGAGTTTTATTCCCGGGGCTTTCCGGCAACCTGCTTCGTCAACTCCGCCAGCTGTACCTGAACGGCCTGAAGCTGGCGGGCAATCTCGTCCCGCTCATCGTGAGCCTGCTGGGCCTGCTTGGCATTCTGCTCCTCGCTCATGACCTCAAGAATCGCCCCGATCATCATGTTCAGGAACACAAACGCCGTCAGGAAGATGAACGTGATGTAGAAGACCCAGCTCAGGGGGTATTGCTCCATGGTGGCGTACATCACATCGGTCCAATCCTCGAAGGTGGCCACCCGGAACAGGGTCAGCATGGCAATGGCCACATCGCCCCAGAGCTCCTCGTCGACGCTGGCAAAGAACATGGATCCCATGGCCGCGTAGATATAGAAAATGATGAACATCAGCAAGGCGATGTAGCCCATGCGCGGAATCGCTTTTAACAGCGAGTTGATCAGGAACCGGAGCTCCGGGACTACGGAAACCAGACGCAACACCCGGAACACCCGCAACAGACGTCCCAGCAACACAGCCTCGGAGTTATCCAGAGGAATCAGGCTGCCGATTACCACCAGGGTATCGAACAGGTTCCAGCCGTCGAACAGAAAACGTTTCTTGTTGGCGCATACACCGAAGCGGAAAAGGATTTCCAACAGGAAAAACAGCGTAATGCCGTTGTCCATCACGATGAGCGACTTCTCTACCAGAGGCGGCAGGTCATAGGTTTTGGCACCAATGGTCAGTGCCGACAGGATGATGATGGTAATGACAGCGCCCTGAAAAACCTTGCTGGACTCAATGCGGCGGAGTTTCTCGAAACCGGAGGCGGGGCTTAATTGGGACGGCATGGCAGACGACGGCTCCAGATAATTCGCGGGAGGTCGAATTCTAAAGGGCCGGGACGGAATTGGATAGCCTGAATGACAGCCGACACCAGTTGCAAGGTGCGCAACTGCGCGCAATTAGCAGGATTTATTCAGCTTGATCAGAAATATTCATTCGTGCGATGGGCAAACCCTTCCCATAATCAGGTCACAAACAACAATATCAAAAGCGAGTGACATTCCATGGAAGACAGACCGGAGTTAGCCGGCTGGCGCTGGGGGCCGTTCACCTTCCGCGTGCCGTTTTACCACACACGCCTGTGCTGGTCCGAGTTCCTGCAGGGGCTGTTTGTTTCTGCCGCCACAGGCCTGGCACTGATCCCCGTGATGACCGCCTTCTTTGGCCTGAGTTTTGAAGAAGCCGTTGCACTATCCATGATTCACGCCTCCCTGATTGCCTCGGCGGTGATCGTCTTCGGCGAGCCCTACGCGGGAGGCTGGATTACCCCGGCCTTGCCCCTGATTCTGGCGTTTGTGATAGGAGGCTATGAGGACCCGGTCAGTCGCTTCCAGGCAATGACCGCGCTGAGCCTGGTATTCGCCACCCTTGTGCTGTTTCTCGGGATTACCGGCCTGGGCCGGCGATTTGTGATCTGGCTGCCCGACACTCTCAAAGCGGGTATCATTCTGGGCGCCTCCATTGCGGCGCTCAAACGGGTCTTCGTGGATGACGCCGAACGCTTCCTGCTTGAGCAGCCGATTGCCACCGGTCTTGCCTGCGCCATCTGCCTGATATTCACTTTCTCGATCCCGATGCAGAAGCTTAAGGAGCGCAACCGATTCTTCTTTATGCTGGGAGCCCTGGGGCTGTTGCCAGGCTTTCTGGCTGCGGCCATTGTTGGACCACTGGTGGGCGAGGTGAGCTTCGATATCCAGTGGGGATTCCTGGTGCCGCCGCTGGGTGAAGCACTGGCGAAAGTGTCTCCACTGGCCATTGGCTGGCCGTCCCAGGAAATGATTCTCCAGAGCATTCCCCTGGCGCTGATTGCCTACATCATCCTGTTCGGCGATCTGGTTACGGGTAACGAAGTCCTGCGGGAAGGTTTGAAGGTGCGCAAGGACGAGCATGTGGATATCAACCTCAACCGTACCCACTTCTCCCTGTCGATCCGTAACGCCATCATGGGCATTGTTGCACCCTTTTTCCCGACCCAGGGCGCGGTCTGGACCGGCGTGCACGTGATTGTGGTGCAGCGCTGGAAGCAGGGGCCCAAGGCCATGAACAGCCTGCACAGCGGCCTGGCCTCCTACTACCTGATGGGCCTGCCGTTTATCTTCTTCCTGTTGCCGCTACTGACCGGGCTCAAACCGCTGTTGGGTGTTGCGCTGTCGCTGACCCTGGTGCTTACCGGCTTTGCCTGCGCCTACATCGCCATGTCGATTCCGAGGGATAACGCGTCACGTGGCACGGTGGTTCTGATTGGTGCCGCGCTGGCATTCTTTGAGCCGTGGATGGGGCTGTTGATTGGCGTGGTGGCAACGCTGGCACTGGTGGGCTGGGACCGTAGCCCGGATCCGATTCCTCACGACGAGTGACGCGCCGATGGCAGATCCTTGAACTCAGCCAGCCTGGTTCAGGATGATCTGCCATTCCTCCTCACCCACGGGCATCACAGAGAGCCGGTTACCCTTCCGGACCAGGGGCAGGTCTTCGAGCCCGGCCATGGATTTCAGCTCCTCCAGCGGGATCAACCTTGGCAGGGTGCGAACATACTTCATGTCGACAGCCTGCCAGCGAGGCTTTTCCCTGGTGCTCTTGCCATCGTAGTAGGGCGATTCCGGGTCAAACTGGGCGGGGTCCGGATAGCCGCTGCGAACAACCGTCACTATGCCGGCAATCCCGATGTGCTTGCAGCTGGAGTGGTAGAGGAAAACCTCGTCGCCCTCTGCCATCTGTGCCAGAAAATTCCGGGCCTGGTAGTTACGCACGCCGTCCCACGGGATCACCCCGTCCGGGGCTTTGGCAAAATCCTCAATGCCACATTCCGCGGGTTCTGATTTAACCAGCCACTTGGCCATTGCGCCCTCCGGTTAGTGATAAAACCACGATTATAAGCCAAAAAAGCCCCCGAAGACGGGGGCATAGAGGCGCAGGGTAATGTCAGGCTATGGCTTCTTCCGGTTCAGCGGATAAAACAGCTGTGGCGAGGCCAGTTCCGGCAAATCCGTTCTTTCCTCGTTGGCGGCCCACTCCACCCGCTCGGCAGAGCGGATTGCGTAGTGCATCCACGCCAGGGCAGCTGCAACGATCACGAACATCAGCATAAAGCAGCTCTGCCAGATGCCGGTGAGGTCGTTCAATACGCCGAAGGTCAGTGGCAGGATAAATCCCCCAAGCCCGCCAATCATGCCCACCACACCGCCTACGGCGCCGACATGCATGGGGTAGTAAACCGGAATATGTTTGTACACCGCTGCCTTGCCCAGGGACATAAAGAATCCGAGGATAAAGATCAGGGTCACGAACATGGGCAGGTTCATGGCCAGGGTAAAGCGGATATCACCATCAATTCCCTGAACGACGTAATCGGTGGGTGGATAGCTCAGCAGAAACGTGCACAGAACCGACGCTCCGAAGGTCCAGTACATCACCCGGCGAGCGCCGAAGCGGTCTGACATCCAGCCGCCCAGAATCCGGAACAGGGACGCAGGGATGGTGTAGAGCGCGGCAATGATGCCAGCTGTTTTAATGTCCAGGCCATAAACGCCAATCAGGAAGTGCGGCAGCCAGAGCGCCAGAGCCACAAAGGCCCCGAACACGAAGAAGTAGTACAGGGCAAAGCGCCAGACCCTTAGCTCCCGTAGTGGCTCCATCTGCTCCATAAAGGATTTGGCCTTGCTGCCAGCCCGCTCTGCGGCCAGGGGATCTTCTTTGGCCAGCAGAATGAAAACGACGCCCATGATCGCCAGCACCGTGGCGTAGATCTGGGCGGTGCTTTCCCAGCCGAATGCCACCAGCAGGAACGGGGCCCCGAAATTGGTCACCGCTGCGCCCACGTTGCCCGCCCCGAAAATGCCCAGTGCTGTGCCCTGCCGCTCCGGTTCAAACCAGGCCGCCGTGTAAGCCACCCCCACGATAAAGGCACCACCTGCCAGGCCAACGCCCAGAGCACCTACCAACAGCATGAGGTACGTGGTTGCGAAGGTGAGCAGGTACACGCAGGCGGCGGTGGTGAGCATCAGAATACCGAACACCCAGCGGCCGCCATACCGGTCTGTCCATATACCGAGGAAAAGTCGACTTATCGAGCCGGTAAGAATCGGGGTAGCCATCAGCAGCCCCAGCTGGGTATCCGACAGCCCGAGGTCTTCGCTGATGCGGATCCCGATGATGGAGAAAATGGTCCACACCGCGAAACACAGTGTGAAGGCAAATGTGGATAAACCGAGCGCACGGTATTGCGCTGGCTTTGACGGGGTATTGGCCATGCTCCGCTCCCTCCGCTTGCTCATCAATTAAGGTCTGAAAACACCTCTTAAACCTTACCAAAACCAGGGTTTTTCCATGCGGGGCATTGGAGGTACCTCCTGCTGGGTGCAGTGGTGGTAGGCAATCAGAGGGTTTTGGGGGCAGGGGGATAGACCCCTGATTGCTCTGGTGGGGTACGCGCTCTCAGCGTTGATTTACGTCAATTATGGGCGGCCCCGGAGTGTGGGCTAATGCTGACAGATATCAATGGATGCCCCTTGAAATAGCCTTTGAAAGGGTGCCGAAAACGCCCTTTGGAGAACCCAGAAATGAAAATCATGATTGCTTACGACGGCTCGCGAAATGCCAGGTTGGCCCTGGCCCAGACCATCACCATGTTCCGCGACCTCAAACCGGTCATTACCCTCGTGGCCGTTGCCGAAAACCCCCGCGACATCACCTCGGGAAACGAGGACATGTTCCAGGAAGAGTTGAACGATCTGAAAAAGCACATCGCCGAGGCCATGGAGGTGTGTGAGCAGGAACAGATCTCCGCCGAAAACATGCTTCTGGAGGGCGACGCCCGAAAGATGTTGCTGTTCGCAGCGGAGAAAAAGGTTCATCCGGACATGCTGGTTATCGCCCGCCACAGCCATGAGCCTGACGGCGGTTTTATTGCCCGCTCACTGACTTACTTTGTGGACGAACTGGATTACATGACTTTCGGCAGCGTGAGTTCCTTCCTCGCCCGTCGCATCCAGTGCCCGCTTCTTATTCTGCCCAGCCGTTGAGTCTGGCCATAACCGTTTCTGTATCTGAAAGCCCAGGGAGGCTGACATGAAAGTCGCAGACGTTTTCCACGTCAAGAATCCGGAAGTCAGGGCACTGCACCTGACCTGGATCGCATTCTTTATAACCTTCTATGTATGGTTCAACATGGCGCCGCTGGCGTCGAGCATGCTCAAGAGCGTCGACTGGCTGACCGCCGATGACCTCCGCCTGTTTGCCATCTGTAACGTGGCATTGACCATTCCTGCCCGGATCATCGTGGGCATGGCTCTGGACCGCTTTGGTCCCCGTCGCGTGTTCTCCGTTCTGATGGTTCTGATGTCCATCCCGGCGCTGGTGTTTGCCTTCGGTAACACCATGACGCAACTGCTGGTCAGCCGCCTGGTGCTCAGCTCCATCGGTGCCAGCTTTGTGGTGGGTATCCACATGACCGCCATGTGGTTCAAACCAAAAGACATCGGCTTCGCCGAAGGTTTCTATGCCGGTTGGGGCAATTTCGGCTCGGCCGCTGCCGCTATTACCCTGCCTACCATTGCACTGCACATGTACGGTGGTGAAGACGGCTGGCGCTGGGCCATCGCCCAGAGTGCGATTGTGATGGCCGGCTATGGCGTTTATTACTGGTTTGCGATTACCGACGGCCCGGTCGGCACTGTTCATCGCAAGCCGCGCAAGGCTGTGGCTCTGGAAGTCAGCAGCTGGGGCGACATGATCAAGCTGATCCTCTGGACCATTCCCCTGGTGGGCGTTCTGGGCATTCTGGTATGGCGCATCGAGAACATGGGGTACCTGAGTGCTACCGGAGCCGCCATCTGTTACGCAGTGATTGTGGCCATTGTCTGCTATCAGATTATCCAGATTCTGCGGGTTAATATTCCCTTGCTGAAACAGGGTGTGCCCGAGGACGACAAATACCCGTTCAACAGCGTTGCAGCTCTGAACAGCACCTACTTCGCCAACTTTGGTGCCGAGCTGGCGGTGGTCTCCATGCTGCCGATGTTCTTCGAGGAAACCTGGAGCCTGAGCGCGACCGCAGCCGGCCTTATCGCTGCCTCCTTCGCTTTCGTGAACCTGGTGGCGCGCCCGATGGGTGGCCTGGTCTCAGATCGAATGGGTAACCGCCGGTTTGTGATGCTCAGCTACATGTTCGGCATCTCGGTGGGCTTCGCGCTGATGGGCCTGATGA
Source organism: uncultured Marinobacter sp. (assembly GCA_964520755.1). GTDB lineage: Bacteria > Pseudomonadota > Gammaproteobacteria > Pseudomonadales > Oleiphilaceae > Marinobacter. The sequence goes on from CAZFQI010000150.1 coordinate 6,324, forward strand.
ACTCCAACTGGCCGCTGATTATTGCCGTGGGCATTACCGTATTCACCTCGTTCTTCGTACAGGGTGCCGAGGGCGCCACCTTTGGCATTATCCCCTCCATCAAGCGGCGCCTTACCGGGCAGATCTCCGGTATGGCGGGCGCTTATGGCAACGTGGGAGCGGTGGTTTACCTCACCATCTTCACCTTCGTAACCCCGACCCAGTTCTTCTACATCATTGCCGGTGGCGCGTTTGTCAGCTGGTTGCTGTGCATCATGTGGCTGAAAGAGCCGGAGTCCGGGTTTGCAGACGAATACCAGGTGTCTTCTGTGGATCTCCAGATCGAAGAGGAAGAGCGTCGCCGGCAGGCTGC
>CAZFQI010000151.1:0-314 GCA_964520755.1 uncultured Marinobacter sp.
GACAGATGTTGCCAGAAGATCTCCGCTGGCTGAATCTGATCCTGTTCTACCGCCGCCTCAACATTCCGGGTGTTGGCATGCAGCACATGATGGTGCCCAACGGCTACAACGGGCGCCGTGTCACAGCGCCCCATACACGGCGCACGCATCACTCTCACTTGGGCGGGATCAGTTCCATCAGCCAGTGCTTGATGCAGCGCCTCTGCTCCCGCCATACAACAGGAAAGCGAGCCACACACCCGTAATGTCACGGCAGGCGGTCTCGTCTGTTCTCATGATTCCTAACCAAGCCTCCAAATACGAAAGACAGCCTT
>CAZFQI010000151.1:324-6657 GCA_964520755.1 uncultured Marinobacter sp.
GCCTGACTCTTTACAAGTCATTGAAGCATATCAGGGAGTGTTGCCGCCAGATGGTGGTGAACGGGTTGAACAGGAAGGCGGAGCGGGCTGGAACCACCCGGCTTCGATAACCCCAATTATGTATGCAAATATGACATATACAGAATGCCACATAGGACCTATATTCGAAGTTAAGGTGAAGGTCAGGGGTTGAACAGAAGTCGCTCCCTGCACCAGAAGTGAACCTGTAGAACGGCTGAATCAGGACTCAGCCGGGGTTTCGCTCTAAAAAGGATTGCCTTCTATGACTTCGACGACAGGCTTACTCCCTCTTTCCTGCGGCTTCCGCTCCGCCTCGTTCTGCACTCCTTCTGTTTTTCCTTCATTGCCCATCGGTTTGTTTGCAGTACCCGGTGATTGGTTGTCCCGAATCTTCGGTTCCGGGGCTTTATCGCTATGCATCCATGCTGACGCATTGTTCAGGAGAAGATCATGTCCAACTATCTCGCACCGGGTGTTTTTGTAGAGGAAGTCAGTTTCCGATCCCGTTCCATTGAGGGCGTCAGTACAAGCGTTGCCGCCATTGTAGGCCCCACGCGCTTCGGCCCTTTGCAAGGTCGTCCGGAAGTGGTTACCAACTTTGCTGACTTTCGGCGAATCTACGGTGACGTTCAGGACCTTGATCTGGACGGCAATGCGACACTGAATCACACGGCCATCGCCGCAAAAGCGTTCTTCGACAACGGTGGCAAACAGCTTTATGTGTCCCGGGTGGGAAATTTCCCGGATCCGGAGAATAGCTTTGGCACTGCAAGGGACGGCGAAAATCACGTCATTTTCCGCAGTCGCTTCCCCGGTACAATGGGTAACTTTACCCTGGAGCTCGACTGGCGCGACAGCGAAAATTTACTTCAGATGCAGCCGGTTTCGAGCCCGGCAATTGATGAAATTCTGTTTCTCGAGGCAACCGGAGTCACCAACGCCGTTAAATCCGGAGCCGGGCCCGACGACGGAGTCTTTCCCCTTACCATTCGAGCCCTGGTTCGCCGCATATCGGAGACAACCTATGCGATACACGAGAACCTGGGTCAGATCACCGACACCAATGACGGCCTGGTAAACCCGACCAGTTTCGAGACAAACGGTGACGGAGAAGGCCTGCTGGAAGCCGCAGGACTGACAAGAAACACCACGGAATCTCTCCGGTTCACCCGGGTCAGCATACGGCAGCCGGCCTCGGGCAACCTCAGCGGGGGAGCATTCGGGTCTCTCAGTTTCTCCGGCCCCACCGATCTCAGTGGCTTTTTCGATGGCGATCATTGGGGTGACCGAACCACGCTGCTTGGCAGCATCAATGAGGAAGGGACCGGTTTCCAGATCAACAGCGACCTGAATGACGGGATCAACAGCAACATCGACCTGCCCCTCGCGGCCCTTGCCGCCTCCACGGACACCGTCAGAGCTGTGATGGTCCAGCGAACCTTTGATATTTCGGTGCGCAATGGCGGGCCTGACGGCACGGTCATTCACACCTATGGTGATATTTCCACAGCTCACGATGCGGACAACAGCCTGACAGCAGCCATGCCGCAAGAGCCGGATTCACGCAATGAGCAACTCACCAGCCCGGTCGCCTGTGAGTTCGCGGAAGACATAGCGGAAGGCGAGGTACTGGCAGCCCTCTACAGCATGTTTGAGGAAGGCGCCATGAACCCCGAGGGTCTGTCTGTCGAAGGCCCCCGTTATCTGATCAACCTTGAAGACGGCACTGATGGGGAGCGGCCCCAGGCACTGCATTACGGGGGTGTATCCGACGAAGTAAACGGCAGCACCGGATTTGCAGCACTGGAAGACATTGAGGATATATCCATCGTCATGGCTCCGGCCGCAGCAGCCGACCCTGACCAGCATCAGGCGGTAGTGGCGGAAATGCAGAAGCACTGCCGCCGTATGCGCTACCGCATGGGTATCGTGGATAGCCAGGAGTCCATGGCGCTGTCAGAGGTAAGGAGCTTCCGCTCCAACTTTAATGACTCGCGACTGGCGCTCTACTACCCCTGGGTGACGATTTCCGATCCTCGTGGCGTGCGCAAAACCATCAACGTGCCACCTGCAGGCTTCATCGCGGGTATCTATGCCCACACGGATGTGCAGCGCGGTGTTCACAAGGCGCCGGCAAATACTCCGGTTGTGGGGGCGCTCCGCTTTGCCCAGGAGATCAATCAGTTCCAGCAGGAACTGCTGAACCCCAGTGGTATCAATTGCCTCCGCTCCTTCCCCGGTCGGGGCCATCAGGTCTGGGGTGGGCGCACCCTGTCAGACGATCCCGAGTGGAAGTACGTCAACGTGCGTCGTTACTTCCTCTACCTCGAACGTTCAATCGAGAAATCTACCCAGTGGGTGGTGTTCGAGCCAAACGGCGAAAGACTCTGGGAAAACGTGCGCAACACCGTGGATGCCTTCCTCTTTAATGAGTGGCGTAACGGTCGGCTGCTGGGCAGCGAAAAAACGGCCTGGTTCGTGCGTTGTGATCGCAGCACGATGACCCAGAACGACCTGGACAACGGACGACTCGTCTGTGAAGTGGGTGTCGCAGCGCTTAAACCTGCGGAATTCGTTGTCTTCCGGATCGGTCAGAAAACTGCCGACAGCTGAGTCTACAGACCGTCCGGGGGCACCGGATAATTTGACCTGAACCCTTTAGAAGGATCGCGACATGGCACAGTTCAGAGAAACCCCATACGGCGTCTTCAACTATCTGGTGGACCTGTCAGATGGCAGCGAAACCGATGTGGCCGGCGGCTTTTCCGAAGTCTCCGGCCTGAACGCGGAAGTCACTGTGGCGGAATACCGCGCCGGCAATCAGAAGACGAATTACGTCACCAAGGTTCCGGCGATTCACAAGTCCGGGGACATTACCCTAAAGCGGGGTGTGATCGGGGCAGAGAATCTTTATACCTGGCTCGATCAGGTGCGCTCCGGCGATGTTACCGCCAAGCGTAACGTGGTCATCAAGCTCATGAGTGAAAACCATGCGGAGTCCGTCGTCCAGTGGAAGCTGGTCAATGCCATGCCGATCAAATGGACCGGCCCAACCCTGACCGCAAAGGGTGGCAGCGACGTCGCTATCGAAGAGCTCGTGCTCGCGGTGGAAAATATCACCCAGGAATAATGCGCCTTTATGGAAACGCTGCTGGCATCACGGATTGAACTGACCCCTCGCCCCCAACGTGATCGGGCGCCGGTGCTGGTTTGCGGGATGGTAGGTCATTGTCCGGGACGGATTCGGAAAGATCGACTATTCGCGCTGACCGAAGCGGTGGCTACCATCCAGTCTGTAGGTTTCGGCGGCCGGCTGGATGAGCTGGAATTGTCGGATGAGGCCATATTCCACTTGCCGATTCCTCTCAACTCCAGCGCAGAGTTCCATGACATATTTCCTGATGCGGCGACTGCTGACACTCGATATCGCAGTACCCTGGCCGGTGCTGGCGCCTGGCTGCCGGGCTGTGTGGAAGACTTCTTTGCCAACGGTGGCTTGCAACTGTGGGTTGTGGCCGTCCCGCAAGAACAGGGACGGGAAGCCTTTCTTCCAGCCGACAACACCTCACTGCATGACACGGCTACCCTCCGGGGTCTTGCCACGTTGCTGGTAATCCCTGACCTGGGACTGATCACCCTGCCTGATCTGGAACGATTGCAAATACCAGCATCGTTGACCGGCGTTCCGGCGCCGGATCATGAACCTGTGCAGCCCGGCTTCATGCCCTGTTCGGCATCAATCCCGGGGCCCGACTCCTCCGCTGCGCCCGATGCCGCGGATGTCTCAGAACCCATGGTGACGGAGGATCTGCTCAGGCGGATTCTGCCCTGGCTCAGTCAGTACCGGCCTGACATACAGTGGTTGTGGCCGGTCCCGCTGGTTTATGACTCGGATCGCCAGATTCCCGTGGCCAGCAGCTCAGCACTGGAGACTGTCACCACAATTGCGGGCTCCGTCGCCGGTCACCGGCTGCGCCATGTACAGTTTATTTTTCCGTACCTGACGGGTGGCAGGGGCCAGCCGGTCAGCCCATGCGGCGTGCTGGCCGGCATGCAGGCCCGGGTGGCACAGACGGATGGACCCTGGCGATCGATCGCCGGCCGGATTCTGGTCACGCCAGGCGACCCGTTCCCAACTCAGTCTATCCCGGCACAACGGACACTGCGCGAAAAACCCGGCATCAGTGTTATCAATCGAAAACCCCGTGGTGTCATGCTGGATGATGAGCGACTTGTCGTTCCTGCGTTGCATCCGGACGATTATTCCCGTTCCAGGCAAGAGGGCCTTGCTGACGCCTTTAAAAGTGCCGAGGTGATGCGGTTCCTGGGCTATGTGCGCCGCGAACTGAGACAACTGGGCCAGAGCCTGGTGTTCAAAACAGACTATCGGGATCCCACTCCCCGTCTGGCACTGGAGAGCTTTCTCGGACAACTGCATCGCCAGGGAGCCCTTCGAGGGAACCTGCCCGAAGACGCATTCCGTGTCACGCAACTCCCTGGGCCGGAAGGCGCAGCCGTTTTCGAAATCATGTTGGCCCCGGCGCTGCCGATCGACCGTATCCGCCTGACATTTACCAACCGCCACGGCGAGTGGCAGGGGGAATTGCAGAATGACTGAATTTGTTCCCTTCCGCTTCCGCATCAACCTGCATGACAGTCGCTCTGGCAACCTGCTTTGCAGCGGGGCTTTCAGTGAGGTCACCGGCTTCGAGTTGACCATGGAACCACGCACCATCGCCGAGGGAGGGCGGAACTGGGGCGAGCACCAGAGAAGTGGCATCACCCGCTTTTCACCCATGATTCTGAAACGGGGGGTCACCCATGTGAATGATCTTTGGAGCTGGTTCGATGTTACAACCCGGGGTGCGAACTACGGCTACCGGATGCATGGTGAAATCGTGTTGCTGGGAAACCCCCTGGAATCCGGGGGCGAATACCAGGACAACCCTGTGATGACATGGAAACTCACCGGTGTTCTGGCAACACGATTCAAGGGACCTGACCTGAATTCAACAGCCAGTCAGGTGGCCATTGAAGAGCTGCACCTTGTACATGAAGGACTGGAGCTCCAGAGGCAGTCTGCGGATACGGCAGCCACTGCCAGCCCGGAGGAAGCGCCATGAAGCAACCGGAGCGTGGCAAGCTGATACCGGTTTCGGGTAAGGAAAACGCGCCCGATCTCGACAACGCGGTAGAGGTACAGTTCAACCCGACCAGCCTCAGGGTCGGGTTATCAAACACGCTCAGTACCGGGGATCAGCAAAGCTCGGAAAACGCCGCTCAGTATGTTTCATCAAGCTCTTCCAGCCTGAGTATCGAACTCATCTTCGACACGACCCTTCCGGATGGCTATGTCGATGAACAATCCAGCCCGGATGTCCGGCTGCTTACACGCAAGATTGCAGATCGGTTTCTGAAACCCGGAGATGAAATTGACGACGAGACCGAAAACAGAAAGGTACCCAGTCGGTGCCTTTTCCAGTGGGGTGCCTTCGAATTCGTCGGATTGGTGGAGAAGTTTGACGAGACGCTGGATTTCTTCTCTCCCGAGGGCGTACCACTGCGGGCAACGGTTTCTCTCAGTCTTAAAGAAGATAGCTACCAGTTCCGCAACCGGGATGCAGACCGTGTACAACGCGGAATGCCCAAACTGAGCGGCACCGGCAGCAGCAGCCAACCAGGATCAGAAGCCAGCACCCGGCCGATCGTCGGTACCGGCGAAAACGGTAAGGACAACTGGCGTGACACTGCCCTGTTCAACGGGGTGGAGAATCCCCGTCTGCCAGCAGCCAGCGAAATTGCGACACCGTCACAATCACCAGCGGGGCAGCTGGGGCTGGGCGGAAATCGGTCAAGATCGGCCACTCCAGATTCTATGAACTCGGCGTCTCCCGCCTTCCACTATGGCAATTCCTCCAGCCTTGGCAGTGCTATTGAGGGAGCCTTTGATCACAGTCTTGGAGGAAGACCGACCGCTGGGCTCAGTGCGGAGTCCCTGAGGGCAGAAACGGACCAGAAAAACGGAGGCTCGTCCCGTGGGGCGGATCAACCCTGGCTGGAACGGTCGCGACAGGCGGCGCAGGATCCCGGCGTCGGATTTGAGTGAGTAAATCGAGGTGAGCAGATATGCCATTGCTGATTGATGAGGTCATTGCCGAAGTACAAGAGTCGCCCCAGCCGACTTCCGAGACGACCGAAATCGCTTCGGAAAACGGGCGCCATCAGGCACCTCTGACCGAACGACTTGAGAAGCTCCGCGAGCGGCAGCAGCGACAGGAGGTAGATTGATCACCATGCCTGATCCTCTCTTGA
>CAZFQI010000152.1:0-6549 GCA_964520755.1 uncultured Marinobacter sp.
CGGAGATGGAGCGTCGCTGCCAGGAAGTGATTGACCGTTGCTGGCAGATGGGCGACAAGAACCCCATCGCGTTTATTCATGATGTTGGCGCTGGTGGCCTTTCCAACGCCATGCCGGAGCTTGTGAAGGATGGCGGACGTGGCGGCAAGTTTGAGCTGCGCGATATTCCCAGTGACGAGCCGGGCATGTCGCCGCTGGAGATCTGGTGTAACGAATCCCAGGAGCGATATGTGATGGCAGTGGCTCCGGAAAATCTGGAGCGGTTCGATGCCCTTTGCCGCCGGGAACGATGCCCCTATGCGGTGATTGGTGAGGCGACAGAGGCCCACCACTTGGAGCTGGGTGATTCCTACTTTGATGACAAGCCGGTTGACCTGCCGATGGAAGTGCTGTTCGGCAAGCCGCCGCGCATGCATCGGAGCGTCAGTCGCGCTTCCTTTACCAAACCCATATTCGACTCCACCAAAATCGATCTGGACGACGCCATTCGCCGTGTTCTGCGCCTGCCGTCCGTTGGTTCCAAGAGTTTTCTGATTACCATTGGTGACCGGACCATTACCGGCCTGGTTGCGCGGGATCAGATGGTGGGGCCCTGGCAGGTCCCGGTCGCTGACGTGGCTGTGACTGCCACCTCCTTCGATGTCCGCAAGGGTGAAGCGATGGCCATGGGCGAGCGCACACCGGTTGCAACGATCGACTCCCCTGCGTCTGGTCGCATGGCCGTGGGTGAAGTGATTACCAATATGGCCGCCGCTCCGATCGCGAAACTGTCCGATATTCGCCTGTCTGCAAACTGGATGGCGGCTGCCGGACATCCGGGCGAGGATGAAAATCTCTATGAAACCGTTCGCGCAGTAGGGATGGAGCTGTGCCCGGAGCTGGGTATTACGATTCCGGTCGGCAAGGACTCAATGTCCATGAAGACCATGTGGGAGGAAGACAGCGGCGAACAGAAGAGCGTAACTGCACCGCTTTCATTGATCGTCAGCGGCTTTGCACCGGTAACCGATGTTGCCAGAACCCTGACTCCCCAGTTGGTGAAGGATGCCGGCGAGACCGACCTGATTCTGGTAGATCTCGCTGCCGGTCAGAACCGCCTGGGTGGTTCCGCTCTGGCTCAGGTGTACCGTCAGGTCGGTGCCGTGGCGCCGGACCTGGATGATCCCGAGGACATCAAGGCTTTCTTCGCGGTCATTCAGGGTCTGAACAGCGACGGTAAGCTCCTGGCCTATCACGATCGTTCAGACGGCGGCCTGTTCGTCACGCTGGCTGAAATGTGCTTTGCCGGCCGTTGTGGCGTTGATATCAAGCTGGATGGCCTTGCTGAAGATCGCAGCCAGTTTGCCAGGGAACTGTTTAACGAAGAGCTGGGTGCTGTTATTCAGGTGCGCAGGGAAGACACCGGTTTTGTCCTGCAGCAGTTCTCTGCTGCTGGTCTTGGCGACTACATCAGTGTGATTGGTAGCCCCAATGACACCGACAGTCTTCGCCTCACCTTCGAAGGTGGCACCGTGGTGGATGAATCCCGCGTAGCGCTTCAGCGTCTGTGGGCCGAAACCAGTTACCGTGTTCAGTCGCTCCGGGATAACGCCGATTGCGCCCGTGAAGAATTCGATAACCTGCTTGATGCAGAGGACCCCGGTCTTCACGCCGAGCTCTCCTACGATATCAACGAAGATGTGGCGGCCCCCTATATCAACAAGGGTGCCCGTCCAAAGGTTGCGGTCCTGCGGGAGCAGGGCGTGAATGGTCAGGTTGAAATGGCGGCTGCATTCGATCGCGCCGGTTTCGATTCCGTAGACGTGCACATGAGCGATCTGCTCTCTGGCCGGGTTACGCTCGATGGCTTTAACAGCCTGGTTGCCTGTGGCGGCTTTTCCTACGGTGACGTTTTGGGCGCCGGTGAGGGGTGGGCCAAATCCATCCTGTTCAGCGATCGGGTCAGGGACCAGTTCGCGGCATTCTTTAATCGCCAGGACACATTGGCGCTGGGGGTGTGCAATGGCTGTCAGATGCTCTCCAATCTGCACGAACTCATCCCCGGCAGCGAAGGCTGGCCTCGTTTCGTACGCAACCAGTCCGAGCAGTTTGAAGCACGACTGGCCATGGTTGAGGTGATGCCATCGCCGTCTGCGTTCATGGATGGCATGGCCGGGTCTCGTATGCCGATTGCGGTTGCCCACGGTGAAGGCAGGGTTGAATTTGCCAGTGGCACGTCGGCAGAAGCACTCTCCGAAAGCGAGCTGGTGGCTCTGCGCTACGTGGATAATCGCGGGCAGGCGACGGTACGCTATCCCTATAACCCGAATGGGTCGGAAGCCGGAATTACCGGGGTGACTACCCGCGACGGCAGGGTCACCATCATGATGCCGCATCCGGAGCGGGTGTTCCGGGCTGTTCAGCATTCCTGGCGCCCGTCAGAGTGGCAGGAAGACGGTTCCTGGATTCGCATGTTCCGAAATGCGAGACGCTGGTTCGGTTAATTTCCCGCGTCAGGAAAGAGCCGGTTTTGGATACGCTCAACATGGGCGTTTTCTCCAAAGCCGGCTTTTTTATTGGGCGCCCCGTTTCTGGGCATTTTTCAAGGGAAAAAATCGGCGAAAATGGCAAAAATTCCCTTGACTCAGTATTTTTATGCACATTGCTGGTGCCTTCCTGTTTGTTCTGTGAACAAAGACCGGGAATTCGGTTCAACTTTTGCGCAAAAGTAATAACCTATTGAAAAATATAGAATAAATGAATCAGGTGATTTTGTCGCCAATTTAACGGAAGTGCAGTGATTACGGGGTTTGGAGGCGTGTTCCCAAAAACTTTCCCCAGAGTTATCCACAGATTCTGTGGGTAAGTGTCTAAGCTATTAATCTGTACAAAAAATATCCGAACCGAAGGAGGATTTTCGATGTACAAGATGTGTTATTTCGTTCCGGAAACTCACGTTGAGCAAACCAAGCAGGCATTGTTTGATGCCGGAGCTGGTCGTATCGGTGATTACGATTGTTGTGCCTGGCAATGTCTCGGAAGAGGGCAGTTTCGTCCGCTTGAAGGAAGCGATCCGTTTCTCGGCAAAGCCGGTGAGATCGAAGCGGTGGATGAGTACAAGGTTGAGCTGGTGTGTGCTGACGAGCTGATACGGGATGCCCTTGCAGCGCTCAAGCGGGCTCATCCCTATGAGGAGCCCGCTTACGAGGTCTATCGAATGGAGGAGTTGTAGTCGGCGGCTTTATTTGCGGTCTTTTGCCATGGGGTGGCGGATGTCGCTTACATGGACTCCGAAGGACTCGCGCCTGTAATCGGCGAGGAACAGCTCAAGAGTCCGCTTCACGGTTGGAAAGGAGATCTCTTCCCAGGGGATCTCATCCAGTCCGAACAGCCTGGACTCCAGGGACTCTTCCCCGGCGCCGAATTCACCATTCTTCAGGGTGGCCCTGTAAAACATGTGAACCTGATTGATGTGTGGCACGTCGATGATGGAGTAGAGTCCCTCGATATTTACTTCAGCGAGAGCCTCTTCCATGGTTTCGCGCTCAGCGGCCTCAATGGTGGTTTCGGCGTTCTCCATGAATCCGGCGGGCAGTGTCCAGTAGCCATACCGCGGTTCGATAGCTCTCCGGCACAATAATATCTGTCCCTCCCACAAGGGAACCGTGCCGGCGACAATGCGCGGGTTCTGGTAATGTATGGTATCGCAGCTGACACAGACATAGCGGTGACGGTTATCGCCTTCGGGGATGCGTTGTTCAACCGGCTGGCCGCATGTGCTGCAGTACTTCATGATTTTCCCCGTATACTGAAATTGGTGTGGTAGTCAGTTTAACGATCCCGGCTGCCTCTGTCTCATCCAACCTCCGGATGAACCATGGAGATGAACATTGCGTGATTTACTTGCCGAGCGCCTCGCTGGCTATGCGCCGCGGCAGCTGGCGCTGGATTATCCCGAGGCCGGTATACTGGTTCCGGTAACCGATGATCACCGAAACCCCGAAATGATTTTTACGCTCAGGTCTGAAAATCTGAGCACCCATCGCGGGCAGGTAGCCTATCCTGGCGGTAAACGTGATCCTGATGACCCGTCCCTGGCAGCAACCGCGCTGCGTGAAACCCACGAAGAAATCGGGTTACCGCCGGACCAGGTGCAGATCATTGCGCCTCTGAGCCAGGTGATGTCCCGTTACGGAATCCTCGTTACTCCTTACGTCGGTGTGATTCCCGGGGATCATCCTCTGGAGCCGAATCCTCATGAGATTGAAAGTGTATTCCGGGTACCGCTCTCCTTTTTCCTTGAGGATCGACGCGAGCGTACAGACGCTCTGAATTTCCTGAACCATACGTTTTACGTGCCCTGCTATCGGTGGGAGCGCTACGAAATCTGGGGGCTGTCCGCAGTGGTTCTGGTTGATTTCCTGAACGCTGTGTACGATGCCGGAATTGATCTGCTTGAACCGCCTGAAGGAGGCTGAGATGTTTTACCAGTTGAATGACCGAACACCGGAGTTGGAAGGTGAGGGGCACTTCGTGGCCGAAAATGCGTCGGTGATAGGCCGCGTGCGGCTGATGGAAAAAACCAGCGTCTGGTTCAACGCCGTAATCCGTGGCGACAATGAGTTGATTACGATAGGGCCAGAGACGAATGTCCAGGACGGTTCCGTACTGCATACCGACCCGGGCATACCGCTTACTCTGGGAAGGGGCGTAACGGTCGGTCACAAGGTTATGCTTCACGGCTGCGAGATTGGCGATTACTCATTGATCGGTATCAACGCCGTCGTGCTGAATGGAGCAAAGATCGGTAAGCATTGCCTGATTGGCGCCAATGCGCTCATTCCAGAGGGAATGGAGGTGCCGGACGGTTCCATGGTTATCGGCTCACCTGGCAAGATCAAACGGGAGCTTAACGACAACCAGAAAAAGATGCTGGAAATGAGTGCGCAACACTATGTACAGAATGCGGCCCGCTACGCCGATGAACTCAAGCCTTGCGAGCCGAAGAAATGAGTGTCGCTGACAAGGTGCGCTCGCCCTGCGTGAGCATTTGCGCCCTTGATGAAGATGATGTCTGTGTTGGCTGTCATCGAAGCGGAGACGAAATCACCCGCTGGACCCGTATGGATAATGAAGAACGTCGCGAGGTGCTGCGAAGGGTGGCGGAACGCGAAAAGAAATCCCTGATTCACGGCTAATATAGGTACTGGCAGATCATGACTGACTCAGTTCGAATTGGTACACCCCTCAAGGACAACGCCTTCAGGGTTCTGTTTTGCGGATCCGGTGAGCTTGGAAAAGAAGTGGTCATCGAGTTGCAGCGCTATGGCGTTGAAGTGATCGCCGTGGATCGTTATGCCGATGCGCCTGCCATGCAGGTGGCCCACCGGAGCCATGTCATCGACATGCTCGATGGCGCCAGCCTGCGCCGCGTCATTGAGCAGGAAAAACCGAATCTGATCGTTCCCGAGATTGAAGCCATTGCCACGCCGGAGCTGGTCAAGCTTGAAGAAGAGGGGTATCACGTTATCCCTACGGCCAGGGCGGTAAACCTGACAATGAACCGTGAGGGAATCCGACGGCTTGCGGCTGAAGAGCTCGGACTACCAACCTCGCCGTACCGCTTTGCCGCTTCCCGTGAGGAATATCTCGCAGCCGTAAAGGAAATTGGGCTCCCACTGGTGGTAAAGCCGGTTATGAGTTCCTCGGGCAAAGGACAAAGTACGGTCAAGACCGAGGGAGACATCGAAGCGGCGTGGGAATATGCCCAGTCTGGCGGGCGCGCCGGTAAAGGAAGGGTGATCGTTGAGGGGTTCGTGGATTTCGATTACGAGATTACCCTGCTGACCGTTAAGCATCGGGACGGAGTTTCGTTTTGTGAGCCCATAGGGCACCGCCAGGAAGACGGAGACTACCGGGAGTCCTGGCAGCCCCAACCGATGGCACCCCTGGCCTATGAGCGTTCGGCTGAAGTCGCCCGGGCTGTGGTGGAAAATCTCGGTGGGTACGGCATCTATGGAGTAGAGCTCTTCGTTAAAGAAGACAACGTCTGGTTCTCTGAGGTGTCTCCACGTCCCCATGATACAGGGCTGGTTACCCTGGTATCCCAGGATCTCTCCGAGTTTGCTCTGCACGCGCGGGCAATCCTGGGTCTGCCAATTCCCTTGATCCGTCACACCGGTCCATCGGCTTCGGCGGTGATTCTCCCTGAAGGAGATTCAAGAGAGGTTTCCTATTCAGGGCTTGAGGCGGCGCTTTCGGAGCCGGATACCCAGTTACGCCTTTTCGGAAAGCCCGAGTTAAAAGGGCGTCGTCGAATGGGGGTCGCGCTGGCGAAGGGTGCTTCCGTAGAGGACGCGCGGAAAAAAGCGCGCGGCGCTGCACAATCGGTCATCGTTGAAACATGAATCTTTTTCGAATTCTGGTGTCATAAACGGGAATCGTGAGGTTTCATGAAAAAATCAAAACCAATCGTTGACACCTCCTGAGAGGTCTGTAGAATGCGCATCTCGTTCGAGGGACAAGCCACTAACGGCAACCTCCCAGACGAAAGCAACTGTTTGAAAGTAC
>CAZFQI010000153.1:0-6539 GCA_964520755.1 uncultured Marinobacter sp.
GCTCGTCCATCTCGAGCCAGCGACGGTAGGCTTTCAGACGCCACTCCAGCATCCATTCCGGTTCTTTCTTGAGGCCGGACAGGCGGGCGATAACGTCTTCATTAAGGCCGGGTTCGAACGTGTCGGATTCAATGTCTGTTACAAATCCGTACTCGTACTCCCGTTTGATCAGCTCGTTCACCTCGGTGTCGGTGGTCGCCATGATCGTCGCTCCGTATTCTCTCATCGCGGGCTTGCGCCCTTAGTGTCGCCGACAGCGTCAAAGATGGGCTGTCGATCGGATGTCTTCAGTTTGGGTGTTGCAGTGGTCGCTCATCCCATGAGTACGCCCTGCAATCGCTTTTTGGATGACGGATTTCAAAGAGTGTTGCTGATAAGTAAGCAGAAAATCCGTCTGAATCCATCGCTTCTGGCCAGCGATTATACAATACCAGAGTAAAATAGTCAGGTATTAATTTGTGCGTGGGGTGATTATACCTTAATCGGCCTTTGGGGCACTAAGGGGGGAGGCAATCCCGCCTGGCGCCTCAAACTAATTGCTAGTCGCCGATGGGCAGGATTCGGGTGAGGTAGCTGTGCGCCAGAGTCTGTGGGAGATCAGCCGGTATCGGAATGCGAACGATATGCCCGCTGCCGGGCGCATAGTCCATGGCCTGGCCGTTTCGGTTTTCCATGATACTGGCCGAGAACCGGATGTTGCCGGCGGGGCTGATCAGTTCCAGTTGGTCGCCGGGTGCGAATTTGTTCTTCACGTCGATGGTGAGCCACTGGTCATTCGTATCGGTGATGGTGCCAACAACCTGCTGGGTGCCAAGGAATGAGGAGCCCTGTTCGTAGGTCTGGTACTCGCGGGGCAGGTGGCGTCGGAGGAAGCCTTCGGTGTAGCCCCGGTTTGAGAGGGCTTCCAGTTCGTTCATCAGGCCCATGTCGAAGGGCTTGCCCTTCATGGCCTCGTCGATGGCTCGGCGGTAGACCTGGGTGGTGCGGGCCACGTAGTAGGTGCTTTTGGTGCGACCTTCGATTTTCAGGGAATGAACGCCCATCTTCGCCAGTTCAGCGACGTGCTGAACGGCTCTCAAATCCTTTGAGTTCATGATGTAGGTGCCGTGTTCATCCTCGTAGGCTGGGATGAAGCCGCCCGGGCGGTTGGGCTCTTCCAGCAGAATTTCTTTCGGTGCCACTTGCTGTGCTTCGCCGCTGCCGCTGGTGGCGATAAGGTCGCCGGTGTGGTCGTGTCCGTGCTGGACCTGCTTGTAGTTCCAGCGACAGGCGTTGGTGCAGGCGCCCTGGTTGGCATCCCGGTGATTCATGTAACCCGAAAGCAGGCAGCGGCCGGAATAGGCCATGCACAGAGCGCCATGTACGAAGACTTCCAGTTCCATCTCCGGGACCCGGTCGCGGATCTCGCGAATCTCGTTCAGTGCCAGTTCCCTGGACAGGATGACCCTACTGATACCCTGGCGGCGCCAGAACTCGACGGTTGCCCAGTTCACCGCGTTGGCCTGTACCGAGAGATGGATGGGCTGGTCTGGCCATTTCTCCCGCACCAGCATGATCAGGCCAGGGTCGGACATGATCAGGGCATCGGGTTTTTGTTCCAGTACCGGCGCCAGATCCCTGAGATAGGACCGCACCTTGTCGTTGTGAGGTGCTATGTTGGAGACAAGGTAGAACTGTTTCCCCAGTTCGTGGGCCCGTTCAATGCCCGCGCCGAGGGCTGCAACGTCTTTGAAACTGTTGTTTCTTACTCTCAGTGAGTAGCGGGGCTGGCCGGCGTAAACCGCATCGGCGCCATAGGCGAAGGCGGTTTCCAGGTGTTCGGGGGTGCCCGCGGGGGCAAGCAGTTCCGGGGTGTTCATAGTGGCTCCGGGCGATTCTGAAAGCGGGGCATTTTGCCGTATGCTGGCTGAGGTTCCCTTGATCCTGCTCAAAGGTAGTATTGATTGTTTTCGGCTAACATGTGTACGCTCACAACGTCGGCCGGCATGGCCAGAAAATCAAAAAGGAGGAGTTTCAGATGGCATCAAGGCCTCTGACGCCAGAGGTGGCGCGGGCTTCGCTGAGTCTCAGGGTAAGTTCCCTGATCAGTGTGCAGCTTGCTCGTGGCAAGGTTGGTGTTGAAGTGGTGGCGTCGCAACTGCATATGAGCCGTTACACGTTGCACAAGAAACTGAAGCGAGAGGGGCTGACCTTTGCCCGTTTGCTTGAAGATGTACGCCGTAAGCAGGCGCTCACGTACATGCAGGATAGAACCAAGCCGCTGGTGGAAATCGCGGAGCAGCTCGGGTTTTCGGAATTGAGCGCATTCAGCCGGGCTTTCAAGCGCTGGATGGGTACATCCCCGGCTGAATATCGCTCGGTCAGGCTGTCCTGATCCGGATCAGACCTTTTTGAACACCAGAGAGGCGTTGGTGCCGCCAAAGCCGAAGCTGTTGCTCATCACCAGGTCCAGTTTCTGGTTATCCATGCGTTCCCGCACGATCGGGTAGCCTTCGGCCCCTTCGTCGAGGGTCTGGATATTTGCCGACGGAGCAATGAAGCCGTCACGCAGCATGATCAGGCTGTAGATAGCCTCATGCACGCCCGCCGCGCCCAGGGCATGGCCGCACAGGGGTTTGGTGGAGCTCAACGGCGGGATCTTGTCGCCAAACGTCTCTTTCAATGCTTTCAGCTCGGTGATATCCCCGGCCGGGGTGCTGGTGCCGTGAGTGTTCACGTAGCTGATTTCGCCATCCAGATTCTTCATTGCCTGCTTCATGCAGCGCACTGCGCCCTCGCCACTCGGGGCAACCATGTCGGCGCCATCGGACGTTGCACCGAAGCCGACGAGCTCTGCCAGTATGTTTGCGCCCCGCGCTTCCGCGTGCTCCAGCGCTTCAAGGGCCAGTACCCCGCCGCCACCAGAAATAACGAAGCCGTCCCGGTTCGCGTCGTAGGTGCGTGAAGCCAGTTCCGGCGTGTCGTTGTATTTGGTCGACAGGGCGCCCATGGCATCAAACAGCAGGCTCAGGGTCCAGTGGATATCCTCGCCGCCGCCGGCAAACATCACATCCTGGCGCCCCAGAGCGATCAGATCTGCGGCATGACCAATGGAATGCGCGCTGGTGGCGCAGGCAGAAGTGATGCCGTAGTTGATGCCGCGAATGCCAAACCCGGTTGCCAGGGAGGCGTTAATGGCGCTGCCCATGGTGCGGGGCACGCGATAAGGGCCAACCCGGCGGATGCCGCGGTCGCGGTGTGTGTCGATGGAATCAAGCAGCTCAACCGTCGATGCGCCACCCTGGCCGAAGATAATACCGGTGGTATCGGCCTTGATGTGCTCGTCGGTCAGCCCGGCCTGCTCAATGGCCTCGAGCATCGCCAGATAGGTATAACCGGAAGCCGGGCACATGAAACGCCACAGTTTACGGTCAATCAGTTCGGGCAGGTTCAGGTTGATCTGGCCGCAAATGTGGCTGCGCAGGCCATTGTCCCGGGCTTCTTCGCTGAAGCCAATACCGGGACGTGAGTCCCTGAGTGACTGGGCAACTTCCTTCTGGTTGGTACCAAGGCTGGAAACAATGCCCATACCGGTGATTACAACGCGACGCATGCTGTTAACTCCTAAAAATCATCGGTCGAGGTGAACATGCCAACCCGCAGGTCTTTGGCAGTGTAGATTTCCCGGCCGTCTACTTCCATCCGGCCATCGGCAATCGCCATGGTCAGTTTGCGCCTGATTACACGTTTGAGATCCAGGCGGTAGGTTACCTTCTTGGCGCTGGGCAGAACCTGCCCGGTAAACTTCACTTCACCGGAACCAAGAGCACGCCCCTTGCCTTCACCGCCACCCCAGGCGAGGAAGAAACCCACCAACTGCCACATGGCATCCAGACCAAGGCACCCTGGCATGACAGGGTCGTCAACAAAGTGAACCTTGAAGAACCAGAGGTCCGGGTTGATATCCAGTTCGGCTACCAGGCTACCCTTGCCAAACTCGCCATCGTCATCTGCGATATGCGTGACGCGGTCGAACATCAGCATCTCGTTGATGGGCAAACGCATGGAACCAGGGAAAAGTTCGCCATGGCCGCATTTGATCAGGTCTTCTTTATCAAAATGATCCGGGTTCATAGTGCCAGTGTCTCTGTTACAAAATGATTTCCTCATACTTTAGCTCGAATTTGCCAAGTGGGTATTGACCTTTAGTGGATGATTGCGGCCTGAGAGTTCCCCGATTTGGCCGGATTCTTCTGTTTGATGGTCATCAAGGTGGCTTTGCGGCCCTTTGAATACACTCTTCCCGAGTCTGTCTCCGTTTATCCGGAGTTCGAGTTTGGTAAGGAGGATCTATGTCCGGGAATGAGGAAACCATTGAAGGCAGTGTTCGGCGCAAGGGGGACCGGGTTATGGTTCACCTGGAACGGGAGATCGGGCACGGGCCGGAAACGGTCTGGAAGATGCTGACGGATTCTGTGTGTCTCGCCGAGTGGCTGGCACCGGGCACGCTGGAGGCGAGGCAGGGTGGTCGCGTTCAGCTGGATTTTGGCAACAGTGGCATGCCGATTGACTGTCGGATCACGGATTGTCAGCCGAATCGTCGCCTGGCCTATTCCTGGAGCTCCAATGATACGCCGGAACGTCCGTTGATATGGGAGCTTGAGCCCACCAGCGAGGGAACCCGACTGTCCCTGAGCCTGCTGTTGCCCAACGACGATCTGGTGCCCATTGCCTGCGCTGGCTGGGATGCGCATCTCGAAATGCTGCTGGCGGCACTTGAGGGAATCAGTATTCATTTTCCGGCCGCTCGCTTTCGGGAAGCGAGGGCGCGGTTCGAGGAACTGGTCAGGGAGCAATTAGCCGCCTGACCAGCGGCTCAGCCTTCGCGGCCATCCGGCCTTGGGCTTGCCAGGATTCCGGTGTAGCGGTAAAGGAACACGCCGAAAGCAAACAGCCAGAGCAGTGTGCTGCTGCCAATGCCGGGGTGCCAGGGGATAAATTCAAAGGCGGTAAGTACCCGAATCAGCGCCGCCAGATGGATCGCAAAGAACGCAAGCACCATGCCTTTGGGCAGCACCAGGGGTCTGCCGCTGTGGCCGAGGGCGACCCGGGCAATAACACCCAGAATCAGGCACGCGACCGCGCCGGTTCCGGCGGCGTGACTCCAGGCGTTGGAAGGCCAGCCCGCGAACAGTGTGCCCGCCAGCAGGAACAGTGACACCGGCACCCACAGTATGGACAGGTGCAGGATCCAGAGCAGTGGCTCCTGGCGAACCAGCCAGCCTTTCCAGCCAGCAAGACGCACCAGCATAAGCACACCAGACAGCAGGGCCAGCACGCCTGTCACGGTTTGCCAGCCGGTGACCAGTGATGCCATCAGCAGAATAAGGCTGAATACAGTTGCCATATCCAGTGCCGGGACCGTTTTCACAGCAGTGCTGTCGAGGCCCCGCTGGCGCAACCAACCGGTGGAAAAGGCGGGCGTTATGCGACCACCGATAATACTGATCAGTGCCATAGCCATGATCAGGGCGCCATAGCTGAAGGCCATATCGAGCCGGGTTACAAAGCCAATCTGCATCAGCCAGAGCAGGCCGAGAACCACCATGATCATCAGTTGCCGTTTTTGCCGCGCATGCCAGATTCGCCAGCCGGCATCCACCATCACCAGGGGCAGGAACATCAGGTTCACGCCCTGAACCAGCCAAAAGGGCAGGTCAGCACCGGTTGCCAGCAGCAGACGCCCAGCGAGCCAGACACCCCAGAGCAGCACCAATCTGACTCCGTGAGTGCGTTCTGTCTGGGTCCAGACGCACACTGCGGTCAGCAGGAAACCCGCGATTGCTGCCGACAGAAAGCCGAACAACATCTCATGCTGGTGCCAGAATAATCCGGGCATGGCCAGCGGTAGACTGATAACACCATTGACCTGCATCACCCATAAAGGGATGGCAGCCAGTGCCAGCACGGTCATCGACAGGAAAAAAATCCGGAACGGATAGCTGAACAGCTGGCTGATGCTGGCAGTGTCTGTTTTGCTGACTGAGGGAATGGCCTGCATGACGGTCTCCGCATATAGATGTAACTGCGGTACATGTTATAAGTTTGAGACAGGAAAGAACATACCCGGTTGGGGGTATGTTTGCGTACAATGGCGCTATCGCTTTGATTCAAAACAGGATGATTTATGAGTGCTTACGTGATTCTCAAGCATCTGCATGTGACCACGGCCTACCTGACTGTGGTGCTGTTTGCCCTGCGTCTGTTGCTGGATGCCGTTGGGAAACCCGATTGGCGAAAAACACCGCTGCGGTGGATTCCCCATGCGAACGACACCGTCCTGCTGGCGGCTGCCATCAGCCTGCTGTTTGTCACGCCGTGGGTGCCCCTGGTACATGGCTGGCTGACGGCGAAGATCTTTCTGTTGATTGGCTACATCATTGCCGGTCTGTTTGCGCTCAGAACAAACCTGGGAACACCAACCCGGGTTGTGGCTGCGTTGCTTGCGTTCGTGCAGATCACCGCCATTTTCCATCTGGCCCTGACCAAACCGGTGTTCT
>CAZFQI010000154.1:0-6447 GCA_964520755.1 uncultured Marinobacter sp.
TTGTACGAGTCTGGTGAGATCAAGGCATGGTTGCAGGAGCGGTTTGAGCCTGCCTGATCGCGTTTATTGATGGAATGGGCCTGGTCGGCCACTCATCATCATTTCTCCGGAATGGTCGACTCCAGTGAAATGTCGATAAGCTCATGCTGAAGCTTTTTCAGAAGGTGAAGCAGGCTGACACCGTCATCAAAGCTCATTCCTTGCATGGCCTGTCTGTAGAACTCGGCAATCGAGTCTTGCAACCGGTCCCAGAAAAGCCGGCCAGACTCGGTCAGAACGACCAGTCTGGCTCGGCGATCCTGGGGGTCTGGTATCCGAACAACATGCCCGTCCCGTTCCATTCGTTTGAGCACGCCGTCGAGGTTTTGGCGACTGACGTAAAGGTATTCTTTCAGTTGATTGAATGAGGTGCCGTCTTCGAAGCCTTCTCGCGACAGTGCACCAAGAACCGCCCATTGCACGGCGCTGATGCCCATTTCATTCTGAACCTGGCGCTGGAGAATGTTTCCGGTCTGGAATAGACGGAAAAACAGGCGGTTGGGTATGCCTCCGGATTCGTTGACGATCATCTGTACTCCTGTAATGCCCTGCTGGCGGCTGATCCGGTGAGGGCGGTTTTCGGCGTCCGGAATCACGGAAGGCATGGGACGCGTCACTTTGGCAGGTATTCGCGGGCGATAATGTTTTTCATGATCTGCGCGGTACCGTCACCTATCTGAAGGCCCAGAACATCCCGCAACCGTTGGGCGAAAGGCAGATCCTCACCCCATCCGGTATGGCCATGGGCCAGCAGGCACTGTTTAACCACATCGAAGGCGAGCTTTGGCCCCCACCACTTGTTCATGGCTGCTTCTGCGTTGTGGGGTCCATTGTTGTCCTTGAGCCAGAGCGCATGGTAGCACTGCATGCGAGCGGCATGAACATAGGTCTGGTATTCGGCTAGCGGGTGGGTCAGGCCCTGGAATGCAGACAGGTTCTGGCCGAAGGCGGTACGCTCGGTCAGCCACTGCCAGGTTTCATCAAGGGACTGCTGGGCCACCGCCAGGCACTGCAGGCCGATCAGGGCGCGGCTGTAATCAAAACCCTGCATCACCTGTTTGAAGCCTTTGCCCTCGTCGCCCATCATCTGGCTGTCGTGAACTTCCACGTTGTCGAAGAAGATGGAGCCGCGGCCGATAGCGCGCTGGCCGTTGTCTTCGAAGCGGGTTGTGGTAATGCCTGGGCTGTCCATCGGAACCAGAAACGCGCTGATGCCGGAAGCGCGCTGTTCCACCGTGCCGGTGCGGGCAAACACCACCGCCACATCGGCCTGGTCAGCCATGGAGATGGAGGTTTTTTCGCCGTTGAGCACGTAAATGTCGCCCTTTTTCTCCGCCTTCAGGCGCAGGTTGGCAGCATCTGAGCCCCCGTGGGGTTCGGTTAGCGCGATACAGGCCACTTTCTGGCCGCTGGTCATACCGTGCAACCATTCTTTGGCAAGGTCCGGCGTGGCGTGGCTGGCGATGATCTGGCCGTTGAGGGAGGTCAGCAGGGGAATGTAGCCAACATTGAAATCCCCTTTTGAAATCTCCTCGATGATCAGGCCGCTGGTAACACAGTCCATGCCGCTGCCGCCGAATTCCTCCGGCAGCTCGCCGCCAAGCAGCCCCATCTCGCCCAGCTGGCGGATGACATCCTTTTCGATAACCCCTTCCTGGTCTCGCTTGCGATAGCCCGGAGCCAACACCTCGGCGCTGAAGCGGGCCACAACCTCGCGAATTGCGTTCTGTTCTTCATTGAATCCGAAATTCATGGTGCTCTCCGGGCTATCTGGCCGTTACTTGTAGTACTTGCGGAATTCCGGCTTACGCTTTTCCCGGAAGGCTTTCACGCCTTCTTTGGACTCGTCGGTGTCGTAGTAGAGACTCAGGGCCTGCATACCAAGGGCGCCGATGCCGGCAATGTTGTCGCTGTCCGCATTGAAAGAGCGTTTGGCGATGGAGATGGCGGTTGGGCTCTTCTCCAGGATTTCCTCGCACCATTTCTGTACTTCCTCGTCTAGCTGCTCCGGCGGCACCACGGCGTTGACCAGACCCCACTCCAGCGCCTGCTGAGCGGAATACTTGCGGCACAGGTACCAGATTTCCCGGGCGCGCTTCTCTCCGACAACCCTTGCCAGGTAGGCGGTACCGAAGCCGGGATCCACCGAGCCCACCTTGGGGCCGACCTGGCCGAAAATAGCTGTCTCGGAGGCAATGCTCAGATCACAGATCACGTGCAGCACGTGGCCGCCGCCGATGGCGAAGCCGTTGACTCGGGCGATCACCGGCTTGGGCACTTCGCGGATGGTGCGCTGCAGCTCTTCCACCGGCAGCCCGATCAGGCCACGGCCGTCATACTGGCCTTCGTGTGCGCCCTGGTCACCACCGGTGCAGAACGCCTTTTCACCGGCACCCGTGAACACGATGACGCCGATGTCCTTGTTCCAGCCGGCGCGGTTAAACGCGTCCAGCAGTTCCATGCAGGTCTGGCCCCGGAAGGCGTTGTAACGGTCCGGCCGGTTAATGGTGATGGTGGCGACGCCGTTGTTTTCGTCGTACAGGATGTCTTCGTAATTCATGGTGTGTTCTCCTCGATCTTGTAACTGGTGGCCTAGCCGGCCATGGTCAGGCCGCCGGACACACTGATGACCTGGCCGGTGATGAAGTTGGCGTCGTCACTGGCGAGCAGGGCGATGACGCCGGGATAGTCTTCCGGCTGGGCCAGTCGCTTCATGGGTACCGCGTTACGGAAGGCTTCCAGCAGTTTTTCCGGGTTCGGGGCGGTTTCTGCCACGCCCTTGAGCAGGGCGGTGTCGGTGGGGCCGGGGCAGACCACGTTCAGGCACACATTTTTGGTGGCCAACTCTCGGGCCACGGTTTTGCTGAAACCCACCAGGCCAGCCTTGCAGGCGGCGTAGACGGATTCTCCGGATGAACCCACCCGGGCCGCGTCGGAGGCGACGTTGATGACCTTGCCGCCGCCGGCAGCAATCATTCTGGGCAGCACGACATGGTGCATGTTCAGGGCGCCGGTGAGGTTCACAGCGATCAGCTGGTCCCAGAGTTTCGGCTCGGTCTTCAGGAATGGCATAAAGCGGTCGAAACCGGCGTTGTTGACCAGCACGGTGGGTACGCCCAGATCGCTTTCGATGGCGGCCACGGTGTCAGTAATCATGGCGTAATCGGTGATGTCGGCGGCGTAAGCTTTTGCCCGGCCTCCAGCTTCGGTAATCAGGTCTGCCGTGGCCCGGGCGGTGCTCTCGTCACGGTCCAGCACCGCCACCAGGCTGCCTTCCTCAGCAAAGCGCAGGCACACGGCACGACCAATGCCGCCACCGCCACCGGTCACGATGACTGTTTTTCCCTCGAGGCCTCTCATGATGACTTGCTCCTGTAGTTGTCAGATCAATGGGATTAATTGTGTTTGTTCGGTTCCAGGCGAACGTTTCTGGCCTGCTCGCGCAGTTTGAATTTCTGGATCTTTCCGGAGGCTGTGCGAGGCATGGCCTCGATCACCTCCAGGTATTCGGGCAGGTAGTTTTTGGACAGTTGCTGTTCGGTCAGGTAGGTCTTGACCTGGTCGAGGGTCAGGTCGGTGGCGTTCTCATCCAGGGTGACATAGGCGCACAGGCGCTCACCCAGGCGTTCGTCCGGGCAACCGACCAGGGCGACATCGACAATGCCCGGGAACTTGTAGAGCAGGTTCTCTACCTCCACTACCGGAATGTTCTCACCGCCTCGAATCACCACGTCCTTGGTTCGGCCGGTGATGCGGATGTAGCCGTCTTTATCCATTCGAGCGAGGTCGCCGGTGTTGAACCAACCATCCTCATCCACGCCGTAGAGTTCGGGTCGCTTGAGATAGCCAACAAACAGGCTTGAGCCCCGGACCAGTAAGCTGCCTTCTTCACCGGCAGGCAGTTCGTTGCCCTGGAAATCGGTGACCTTCACTTCCATGAAGGGCATGGCCTTACCGTCGGACTGGCTGGCCCGCTCGGTGGGATCTTCCGGGCAGGTCATGGTGACAGCGCCGTTTTCGGTCATGCCCCAGGCGGAGACGATCTTTGCCTTCAGTACCTTGCCGGCCTGTTCAACCACGGCGCTGGGGATCGGTGCGCCGGCGGAGACGAAGATCCGGAGGGAGTCCAGCTCACCCTCGTGCTTTGGCGCGGTCTTCACCAGATCGGCCAGGAACGGAGTGGCGGCCATGGTAAAGGCCGGCTTTTCGGCACCAATCACCTTGCAGACATAGTCCGCGTCCCAGATGTCCTGCAGGATCGCGGTGGTTCCCAGATAAACCGGCATCATGATGCCGTACATGAATCCGGTCTGGTGGGCCAATGGGGACGCCATCAGTACCTTGTCATCGGAAGTCAGGTGCAAGCGGTCGGCGTAGGGTCGAACATTGGAAAACAGGGTGTTGGAGGTATGCATTACCCCTTTGGGCTCGCCGGTAGTGCCAGAGGTGTAGAGGATCTGGATCGCATCATCAGCGTTGAGTTGGCGTTCCGCGAACAGGGTTGTGATGTCCTGCTGTTCTTCCCAGGGCGTCTCCATCAGGCGTTGTTCGAAGCTGCGTTCACCTTCTCCGCCGATGACCAGCAGAGTTTCCAGGGCCGGCAACTCCTCGCGAATACCGTCAACCATCGCCTCGTAGTCAAAGTCCCGGAAGACCTTTGGAATCACCAGCAGTTTGGCTTCGCCATGCTTGAGCATAAAGCGCAGCTCCCGCTCACGGAAAATGGGCATAAGGGGATTCAGGATGGCGCCGATTCGCATGCAGGCCAGATGCAGGGCCGTGGTCTGCCACCAGTTGGGTAGCTGGCAGGCCACCACTTCGCCCTTTCCGATGCCCATAGCCGCCAGGCCCGCTGCCATGCGAGTGACTTTGTCGTTGAGTTCCCGATAGGTGAGGGCGGTGCGGGTGTCGCTGGTGACCTGGTAACCGACGATGGCTTCCCTGTCCGGGGTGCTGGCGACCGCCTGGTCGAAGTGGTCAGTAATGATATTGTCGTTCCACGCGCCGCTTTTTATCATCGCGGCACGGCGTTCCGGATTAAGAGTGATGCCTGTATCCATCTTTTTCACCTTTTGTTTCCGGTTTTCTTGTTAGAAGGCCAGACCGTAAATCTTTGCCTGAGCGTTTCAGATTGAACATACGCCTTGCCAGAATAATATGTCAACATGTTGCTTAAAATCTGCGGGTCTGTGGTAACAATCGTGACTACTCAAACCCTGAGCGACCCTGCATTCGTAGGGCGCAATATCATCTTTCGCAGGACGCCTGTACGATGTGCCCAGCAAGCCCCCCTCCCCCTGACAGTCGACGCCATCGATGCATTAAAAGCCCGGAAAGAAGCGGCCAGGAGCACCTACGGGAGAGAGCAAAAAAGGCTTCGAACTGGCTAGCTCGAAGCCATTCACAAGAGAGGTAGTATGAATTCAGTATCTGGGTCTGGTGTCTTTGTAGCGTGTGCGACGTTCTCTGCCATCTTTATGGGAACCATCGGCGCCATTTCCGTTTACGCCGGGGTTGGGGCAGAGACCGTTACCTTCTATCGGCTGTTCATTGGCGCCGTTCTGGTTGCGGTTTTTCTGCTGGCAACCAGGCAGCACGGCAAAGTTTTTATGTGGCCCGGTACGAAGGTGCTGGTAACCGGCGTTTTCCTTGCCGGTTTCGTGGTGTTTTACATCCTGGCAATGGATTACACCACCATGGCAAACGCCGTTATGGTGCTTTATCTGGCACCCGTAACGGCCTCCGTGGCGGCGCATTTCTTTCTCGGGGAACGCCTCACCTCAGCCAGTATTGGATTGGTCGGATTCGCGCTGCTTGGCTTTGCCATGATGATGGAGTTCAACTTCAACCTGAGTGGGCGGGCAGAGGAAGCTATCGGCCTGGCCTATGCGTTCTGCGCAATGCTCTGTTACTCGGCGTTTATGTTAACCAATCGCTCAATAGATGACCGGGTTCATGTGTTCAGCCGTAGTGGTTACCAGATGCTGGCGGGCGCATTGTGCATGTTGCCTCTGATGCTGCTGGAAGGCGAAGCCATCTCACGGGCACAGTGGGGTTGGTTAATTGCTGCCGGTGTTGTACCGGGTTTCCTGGCCATCCTGTTGGCGGTGGTTGCCTTGAGGTCCCTGCCTGCTGCCACGTTCGGCACCCTGGCTTATCTGGAACCGATTACCGTTGTGGCGCTTGCCTGGGTGCTGTTTGACCAGAGCCTGAATAGCCTCCAAATGGCCGGCTGCGCCCTGATTATTCTGTCGGGCATTGCGCAGGCGTTGCTGCTTAACCGGCCTTTGGAGCCGAAAATGACGCCCGCTTGTATTAATGTGGGTGGTGGGAATTGCGACGCTTTGATAAGCCATGAAGGAGAGCAGCGATGAGAACCATACTCCAGGTGGATTTTCCATATGAGGG
>CAZFQI010000155.1:0-6414 GCA_964520755.1 uncultured Marinobacter sp.
AGCCGCTTCAGCATCCAGTAATGGCCGGCAATCATACGGTCGATAAAGATGCTTTCCACCGGCGGTTTGAAGTAGTCCAGGTATTTGAATACGGTGCTGGTTTTTTCAGCCACCCGCTTGTGGATATCGGCCTCGGCAAAGTCGTAGGGCACATCGCGCTGTTCAAAAGGCACAACCAGAATGTCCCGCCACATGGCGTAGTAGGCTTCATCCACGGCTGGCTGGCTGCCGACCCTCGCGCCAAGGTCAATCAGGTGGCGATCCAGCGCTTCGTAATCCTCATCCAGGGCTGAAACCAGTGCGTTCCGGTAGGCATCGATGATCTCCGGTTTGAGCTTTTTCACGCAGCCGAAGTCGTACATGATAATGGAACCATCCGGCCGATAGGCGAAGTTGCCGGCATGGGGATCGCCATGGATGCACTGGAAACGGAACAGTTGATCCGCCATCAGGGTGAAGATCCGGTGGCCGATCAGGTTGATGGTGTCCTGATCGTAGCGTTCTTTTGTGATCTTGCTGACGTGATCGCCCTCAACCAGCTCCATGGTGAGAACCCGGCGGGTTGAGTGGCTTTGCGCGACTTCAGGTATGAGAACCCAGGGCTGGTCCTTGTGGAACTCCCGGAACAGCTCAATATTTCTGGCTTCGTTCTCATAATCCAGTTCTTCCTTGAGCCGCTCCCGAATTTCAGCGAACAACCGGTCGACAGACTCCTTGGGCATTTTAAGCAGGCCGCCGAGTCTCAGCGCCATGCGTAGTTGTTTCAGATCGGAATCGCAGGATTCGTCTACGCCGGGGTACTGAATTTTGACAATAACGTCGGTGCCGTCGTGAAGCCGGGCCCGATGCACCTGGCCGATCGAGGCTGCGGCGTAGGGTTTTTCCTGCAGGTATTCAAAGAGCTCGGACACCGGTTTGCCCAGTTCTGACTCGATCTGCCCGACGATCACCTCGAACGGCATGGGCGGGGCCTCTTTCTGAAGCTTCTCCAGTGCGTCCGAGAATTCCTTGGGCAGAAAATCCTGGGTCTGGGAGGCAATCTGGCCGACCTTCATGACCGCGCCTTTCAGTTCGCCAAGGGTATCGGCAATCTGATCGGCCATACGGGTATAGCTTTCGCTCTGGGCGCCTTCATCGTTCTCTGAGCGGAATAGTCTGCGCGCGCGCTGGCCGGCATATTGCCCTGCCACAGAGGCAGTCATGCCAGCGAGTTTGAAGAAGCGACCACGTCGGGAGGTTACCGGTTTCTTTGTCATAAACAGATGTACGCCTTTGACCGGATTTGGGTTTAGCCGGCCATGCACGTTAAACCACTTTGGTCTCCACGAACAGCAGGTCTTCCAGCTCAAGCGACAGGGTCTGGCCGGAAGTCAGCGGGCCAACGCCTTTGGGCGTGCCCGTCAGCACCACATCGCCGGGAAGCAGAGTGAACTGGCTGCTGATGTGAGCGATCAGGGGCACGATCGGGTTCAGCATGTCACCGGTATCGCCGGTTTGCTGGCGACTGCGATCTATGTCCAGGGTGAAGTGGATGCTGCCCCCGGAAAATTTATCGGCGGCGACAAACGGCGACAGCGGACAGGCACCATCGAAGCCCTTGGCGCGCTCCCAGGGCTGGCCTTTCTCCTTCAGCTTGCTTTGCAGGTCCCGCAGGGTCAGGTCGAGAGCCAGGCCGTAACCCAGTATGGCTGTCTCTGCCTCACTGGCCGACGCATTGGTCAGTGGGCGACCGATCAGAACCGCCAGTTCGGTCTCGAAATGAACCGCCCCCTGGTTTCTCGGGAAATCCAGGGGGCGGGTGATATGAACGGCCGAGGTTGCGGGCTTGATGAACAGCAGAGGTTCATCCGGTACCGGGTTGTTGAGCTCCCGGGCATGCTCGGCGTAATTGCGACCAATGCAGACAATTTTTCCCAGTGGCAGATGGACGGGGGTGCCGTCTTTCCAGTGGTGTTGGTAATCCGGCATGGTCGCCTCCTGTTTGCTATTGGTCATTCTCCTTCAAACGAGCAGACAGTATAAACCTTAAGCCCTTCATCCTGCAGCTTGCGTGAGCCGCCGAGATCCGGGAGGTCGATCATGGCTGCCACTTCCACAATTTCCGCGCCAATACGGCGGATCAGCCGGGTGGCGGCGAGCATTGTGCCACCGGTGGCAATCAGGTCGTCTACCAGGACCACTTTATCGCCAGGCTTGAAGGCATCCTTGTGCAGCTCAACGGAGGCCGTACCGTATTCAAGCTCGTAGTCTTCCACCAGGGTGTCGAACGGCAGCTTGCCTTTCTTGCGGACCAGCACGAGAGAGGCGTTGAGCTCATAGGCCAGTGCCGAGCCGATGATGAATCCGCGCGCGTCTACCGCTGCCACCGCATCAATCTTGTGGCCGTGATAACGGTGTACGAAGGCATCAATCAGCTTCCGGAAAGCGGTTTTGTCCTGCAGTACCGTGGTGATATCACGAAAGGCCACGCCGGGCTTTGGCCAGTCCGGGACCGTGCGAATAGCCTTTTTGATGCTCTCAGAAAAATAATCCATAAACGTTCCGGTTAATGCTCTGGATGCGGATCAGGCCGCATCCAGGAAAATGAATTTCAGAACAAACACGACAGCAATGATAACAACACTGGCGTTCAGATCCGCCCAGCGACCGCTTAGCGCCTTCAGGATGGCGTAGGTGATGAATCCCAGCGCGATGCCGTTGGCGATGGAGAAGGTCAGCGGCATCATCAGGGCGGTGACCACGGCCGGGGCCGCGTCGGTTACGTCATCCCAGTCAATGAGTTTGAGGCCGCTGGCCATCAGAACTGCGACGTAAAGCAGTGCCGGAGCGGTGGCGTAGGCAGGAATGATGCTGGCAATGGGGGACAGAAGCAGACACGCCAGGAACAGTGCGGCAACAACCACAGCCGTCAGGCCGGTACGCCCGCCGGCGGAAATGCCCGCCGTGGACTCAATGTAGCTGGTGGTGGTTGAGGTGCCGAGGGCAGCGCCGGACATGGTAGCAACCGAATCCGACATCAAGGCACGGCCAAGACGCGGCAGCTTGCCGTCCTTGTCCAGCAGCCCGCCGCGCTGGGCAGCGCCGATGAGCGTGCCGGACGTATCGAACAAATCGACAAACAGGAAGGCAAAGATCACGCTGATCATGCCTATATTAAGAGCACCGGCCAGGTCCAGCTGCATAAAGGTCGGTGCCAGGCTGGGCGGGGCGGAAACAAAGCCTTTGTACTCCACCATCCCGAGCGCCATGGCAGCGCCGGTAACCGCAATAATGCCAATCATGACGGCGCCGGTAACCTGGCGGAACGACAGCGCGCAGATCAGCACAAAGCCGCCAAAGAACAGCAAACTCTCTGCAACCTTGACTTCGCCCAGTCCCACGAGCGTGGCGGGGTGATCCACCACAATGCCGGCGTTCTTGAGCGCAATCAGAGCCAGGAAAAAACCAATGCCGGCGGATATGCCAAAACGCAGGGACAGGGGGATACTGTTAATGATCCATTCGCGGACCTTGAAAATGCTCAGCAGGAAGAACAGGAAGCCGGAAATGAACACCGCCCCCAGCGCCACCTGCCAGCTGTAGCCCATGCTGCCAACGACGGTGAAGGAGAAGAAGGCGTTCAGCCCCATGCCTGGTGCCAGGGCGATCGGGTAGTTGGCCCAGAGCCCCATGATGAGCGTGCCGATAACGGCTGCAAGGCAGGTAGCAACGAAGACAGCGCCGAAATCCATACCGGTGGACGACAGGATGCTCGGGTTGACCACGATGATGTACGCCATGGTCAGGAAGGTGGTAATGCCCGCAACCACTTCTTTACGAACAGTGGTGCCGTGGGCCTGGAGTTGGAACAGTCGTTCAAGCATGACGGGTGTCTGCCTCACAGGATGCTGAAAGTTAGTGTTTGGAAGTCTGGTCTGAGCGGAAATCGTGAGTTGCGTGAAAAAACGGCAATGTTACCGGCTCATCTGTCTCAGGCCAAGGGATGATTGACAGTTCGTCAAACGGCTGACGGCTTTGGGGTTGCAGGAGGTGAAGGTTCTAATTGTTTCGTGGATCTCGCTGCAGCCGAATATCAAACCGCACGGCAAGCATTCTCACGATGACGATGAACAGTAAGCCAATGGTCAACGGCAGTGCTTCGTTATCAAGGAACCACTGGCACACGAAGTATAGCCAGCAACCCGCAAAGGAAATGGACGCGTAGATCTGATCTTTCCGGAAAATGTAAGGCACTTCGTTGCACAGCGTATCCCGCAGTGCGCCGCCAAAGGTACCGGTCATGACCCCGAGTAATGAGGCGACAAACCAGGAGTGGCCCATATCGAGCGCCAGTTGGGCCCCCAAAATAGAAAAAACTCCTAGCCCGATCGCATCAGGAAACACAATTCTGGACTCCCGCAGTCGCTCGGCCCGCTTCCAGTAACTGAAGACGATAGCCATGGCCAGAATCAGCATGGGTTGTTCTTCATGCTTGATCCAGTAGAGCGGGTGGTTGTCCATGATCAGGTCCCGCAAGGTGCCGCCGCCCAGGGCCGTGATAAATCCGATGGTAAACACGCCCACAGGGTCCATATTCTTGGAGCGCGCCACGATCATGCCGGAAATCGCGAATGCGACGATTCCAATCATTTCAAGCACGTAGATGATGTCGAGCATGGTGAAATCCGGGAGAGGCGAAGAAGGGCCGTGTGGCGTTATTTGGAGGGCGGAGGATAGCTGAAAACACTTTTTCTTTCATCTTCAGACCCGTGTCGGCAGGTTCACGGGCACGCCGGACTGTGATCCATAACGACACTTTCAAACGTATCTTGCATTCATCTTTCCTCTATCCTGCTGTACGGAGTTGCTATGTCCTTGATGCGTCTGGCCTATGCCAGTGAAGCCACGTTCGAAGCCAAGCCGGTGGAAAAAGGTGTAGAGCCGCACGTTGCGCGAATACTGATGACGTCCCGTAAGAACAACGCCAAAGACCAGTTGGTCGGTGGCCTGTACTACGGGAATAACCGCTTTTTTCAGTATTTGGAGGGTGAAGAGGATGCAATTAGACGGACCTACGACAGGATCCTGAAGGATGACCGCCATCGCAACATCGTCACCCTGATTGAGGAGCCGTTGAAAAACCGGACCTTCAGCAACTGGTCGATGAAATACGTGCCTTTGTCCCGGGATGTTCGGAAGTTTCTGGACGAGCAGGGGCTGGAGTCCTTTGAGCCTGCCTCTTTCACGTCCGATCAGTGCGAAAAAATGATCGAACTCATTCGGAATTCCAGCCACGACCAGAAGCTGGGCAATCGTGACGATCGGAAATCGGTCGGCGAAGCGCCTCAGGTACTGTCCTCCGGGATGAAAGTGGGTCTGATTGGGGCAGGCCTGGTTCTCGTAGTAGCGCTGGTGGTCGGCGGTTCAATGCTTTGAGGGAACAGCGGCAGGAAATAAGTGCCGCTTATGCGTTTAGATAAAAGAACTTTATTTGCTTCATGATAAGACTCTGTTTAGCTTGACGGGTATCAATCGCAGGCAAATGCCGCCTGAAACCCGATCAAACAAGAACGGAGAGCTCATGAAAGCCATCCTCTGCAAGGAATATGGCCCGGCCGAGACGCTGGTCATCGAAGATGTTCCCAGTCCTGAGGTGAAAGGCCGCGGTGTAAAAGTGCGCGTAAAAGCCGCCGGCCTGAATTTCCCGGACACCCTCATTATTGAAAACAAATACCAGTTGAAGCCGAGTCTGCCCTTTTCGCCGGGTGGCGAAATGGCCGGTGAGGTTATCGAGGTTGGCGACAAGGTAACCCGTTTCAAAGTGGGCGATCGTGTTGCAGGCCTGACGGGTTACGGCGCCTTTGCCGAGGAAGTCATTGTTCCTGAACAGAACCTGCTGCCCGTTCCTGATGGCATGTCCGATGAGAAGGCTGCGGCCTTCACCATGGTTTACGGAACGTCCTATTACGCGCTCAAGCAACGTGGCAACCTTCAGCCCGGCGAGACGCTCCTGGTACTGGGCGCAAGCGGCGGCGTTGGTCTGGCAACGGTCGAGCTCGGCAAGGCGATGGGCGCAAAGGTCATTGCGGCCGCCAGTTCCGCCGAGAAACTGGCTGTTGCCAAGGAAGCCGGTGCTGACGAGCTGATCAACTACACCGAAGAGCCTCTCAAAGACGCCGTCAAGAAGTTAACCCATAGCAAGGGCGTGGATGTGATCTACGATCCTGTTGGCGGTGACTTCACCGAACAGGCCCTCCGTGCCATGGGTTGGAATGGTCGCCACCTGATCATCGGTTTCGCCGCCGGCGATATCCCGAAAATTCCTGCGAATCTCACCTTGCTCAAAGGCTGTTCCGTGGTCGGCGTCTTCTGGGGCAGCTTTACCCAGCGGGAGCCGGAGGCCAGTGCCCAGAACATGATGGAGCTGATGAAGCT
>CAZFQI010000156.1:0-6357 GCA_964520755.1 uncultured Marinobacter sp.
TCGGTTCCCATGATGACGGTGGTGGCCGTGGCCGGCTTCAATGCGAGCAGCGGCCCCGGGCTTGGGTTGATCCCTTCGGCCGAGGCCGCCCAGGGTGAGGCTGAAGGGGAGGCCCGCGGCGAAGCAGAAGGCGAGGCCAAGGGCGAGGCGGAAGGTTCCGCGAAAGGAGAGGGCGAAGCAGAAGCTCGCGCCGAGGGTGAAGCAGAGGGCCACGCAGAAGGTGAAGGCGAGGCTGAAGGGGAAGCCGAGGGTGAAGCTGAAGGTGAGGCGGAAGGAGAAGGTGCGGCTGCCAAGCTCAAGGAAGCGGTCCGCCGTCCCGAAGGCTATACACCCTACCAGGGCAATGTTGCAGATCTGCGGGCCAAGGGCGAAAAGCTGTTCAATGACAACAGCCTGTCTTCCAACGGGCTTTCCTGCGCTACCTGCCATGCTAATGGCGCTGGCTACAATGCCACGTTCAAGAATGAATACCCTCATGTCGTAGCCATGGGCCAGCGTGACTTTGGCATGGACATGGTGCACCTGGATGAAATGGTGCAGATCTGCATGGTGGCACCGATGGCTGCAGAGCCTCTTGAATGGAGCTCCGAAGAGCTGGCGGCGTTGACGGAATACTCCCGGGTGGAGCAGAAGAAGTTTATCGACAAGCAGTAACATCGCTTTGCATCAGTGAGTCTGCTGTTGGACTTGGGTGGGGTAAAACCCCACCCTTTTTTTGTAATTTACATGCGTCTCGGGTGTCCCTCTGAAAAGGCCATGCGAACAGTGAGGTAGTATGAAATCGGTGGTGGAATCAGAGATGGACATGGTCAACGGGGAACTGGGCAGTGAGGAGCAATCCTTTACCAGGCGATCCTTCAGGGACTGGGCCAGACAACTCGGGGACTGCCGCCTGTGCCGCAATCTAACGCTGGCAGCCTTTGCCGCAATTCTCGCCATTGAAGTCGCCATCCTTATTCCCTCGTACCGCAATTACGAAGAAGACCTTCTGAACGACCGGGTTGATGTAGCAAGCCAGGCAATCATCACCTTCATCAAATATTCCGCGGGACGGGATATAACAGAGACTGCACTGGCAGCGCTGATTACCAGCAGTCCGTTGGCCGGTATCTCCCTGCGCAGAAACGGGATCGAATATCAGGCGGGAGAGAGCATCACAACGCCACACCCCGCCAATGGCTTGCTTCGTTCTGCGCCCAGGACACCGCAGGGAATGATGGATCTCTCCTGGGCCGCTGACCCGGTTCTCTCGGATTACGAGGTCCTGGCCCGGGTGGATGTCAGTGACGTGCCATCGGAGCTGGTTGCCTTTGTGTTCCGGATACTGGGTCTGTCGCTGCTGATCGCCGTTTTTGTGACCGCCGTGACCATGTTCGTGGTCGATCGTATGATGCTGTCCCCGCTCCTCAAACTCCGTGATCGCATATCCCGCGCTGGCGAGGACGCCGAACATCCCCTGAAATACCTTACGCCCGCCGGCCGCTGCGATGAGTTCGGTGAAGTGGAAGGAGTGTTCAACAGCATGCTTAAACAGAACGCGGCTTACCTGTCACGTTTGAAACTGCTTAACCGGGAACTCGACCAATTGCTTGCGGAACGAACCCGCACCCTGCGCAGAACCGAGCAGGAACTTGAGATCCGGACCCTCTATGATCAACTTACCGGCCTTGCCAATCGAAGCCTGTTCGAAGAGCAGTTGGACCGCCATTTCAGCAATCCAGACCATGGCGGAGGGGAAGAGGCCGTTCTGGTGCTCGGTCTCAACGATTTCCAGACGCTGAATGGTCTGGCAGGCCACGAGGCTGGCGATCGGGTATTGCAGGAAATTGCCCGTCGTATCGCCGGCTTCAGTACCAATCATGGCCGGGTTGCCCGTCTTGGAGGCGATGTGTTCGGGCTGCTGGTCGGTGATCGGGGGCGAGCGTCAACGGACATTGAGGTACGAATTTCTGCCGTTATCGAAGCCTGTCAACGGCCGGTCCAGGTTGGTCGTAAAACCTTTGAGTATGAGGTCAGTGCCGGCGTTGCCGTCTCCGGACTGGATGGACAGGATGCCAGAACCCTGCTCAGTCACGCTGAAATTGCCATGCATCGTGCAAAAAAGTCACCGAGCCAGAGGGTGCAGTTTTTTGCCACGGAATTCGGAGATCAGGTCCTCCACAGGCAGGAATTGATTCAAAGTCTCAAAACGGCCATCGAGAACCGGCAGTTGCAGCTGTATTTCCAGCCGCAGTTCGATCGCCTCAGGCAAAACACCGGTTATGAAGCGCTTCTTCGCTGGCATCATCCCCTGCTTGGCCCGGTTTCACCCGCTGAGTTTATTCCGTTGGCGGAGGAAACCGGGCTTATCGTAAAAATCGGCGACTGGGTCCTGGAACAGGCGGTTGCCACCTTAAGGGGTTGGTCGGAACAGGGGTTCTCAGGGCGAATCGCGGTGAATGTCTCTGCGCTTCAGCTTCACGACCCGGGTTTTGCCGACCGTCTTTCGGCTTTGCTTGAAAGCCGTGGCGTTTCCGCTCGTTTGCTGGAACTGGAAATTACCGAAACGGCTCTGATGCACGATATTGAGCTGGCAATGACAACCCTCAATCGCTTTCGTGAGCTGGACCTGACCCTTGCGGTCGACGATTTTGGCACCGGCTATTCGTCCCTGGCCTATCTCAAGGCACTGCCTGTCTCCCGTATCAAGATTGACCGGACCTTTGTGACTGGCCTCCCGGATAACGAGCAGGACCAGGCCCTCTGCAGGACCATAATCACCATGGCCCATGCCATGGGCTGCGAGGTTATTGCCGAGGGTGTTGAAACCGAAGCGCAGGCTAGCTGGCTGGCATTGGCGGGTTGCGATGAGCTGCAGGGGTATCTGTTGGGCAAGCCCGCGCTTAAGGGCTTTCTGCCGGAAAACATTGATATTTGACAAAGGGCTTGTAAGGATTCGTTGCAGAAGACAGGTTTTAACCCTTTTGCCAAAAGAGTTCAGTCCGTGCCCAGCGAATTATCGGAAGAGGCGCTTGTAGAGGCGCTCAGGAATCGAGATGAAGCGGCCTACCACCATGCTGTGGAGAAATACACCGGGAGTATGCTTGCGACGGCAAGGACCATGCTCGACAGCGCAGCGGCCGAGGATGTCGTGCAGGAGGCCTGGGTGTCGGTGATGCATGCGATCGACGGTTTCGAGGGGCGCTCTGGCCTGAAGGCCTGGTTGTGCCGGATTACCGCCAACAAAGCCAAAAATCACCTGCGCAAACACAAGCGCGAAACTTTGCAGGATGATTTCAGCGTACTGGAGTCGGATATTGAATCCCGGTTTTCTCCGGACGGCCGCTGGGCAAATCCGTTCCATGGCTTTGAGCGTCATTCACCGAGTGACAATCTGGAGCGGGATGTAATGGACGATTGCCTACAGAAACACCTGGGCAGAATGCCCGGTGAGCATAGTGCCGCCCTTCTGTTAACCCAGCAGGCGGAAATGTCGAAAGACGATGTGGCCTCACTGCTTGGTGTATCCGTGGGTAATGTCCGGGTGATGGTGCACCGGGCCAGACAGCGCCTGGTGTTGATGCTGGAGCGTTTGAGGGAGACCGGAGAATGCTGACCTGCAGAGAGGTAACAACCCTGGCTTCGGATTTCCTGGATGGTGATCTTTCTCTGTTCCGGCGGCTGAACATTCGGTTTCATCTGGCCCGCTGCGCCGGGTGTTCGGAGTTCCTTGCTGGCTTACGGGTTGCGGATCAGCGGGCTGATCAGCTTCGGCGTTCGATTACCAGGCCGGAGCCGGAGTTGCTCGACCGGCTGAAAGCTTCGGTATCGGCAGGTCTCCACGAGGAAGCGAGCCTCGCGGAGACATTCCAGCCGGATCTGGAGGCGTCCAATGAACCGTTGATCGAGGGTATTGATGAGCCCTCCGATGAGCGGGTGCGGAGAATTTTTGACGACATCCGGCAGAAAGAAGGATTCGTGCCCAATCTGTTTCGTGCCTATGCCCACCAGCCTGATGTACTCGAATACAATTGGCAGCGTGAAAAATCCCTTATGTATGGGGGCGTTTTGGGCGAAGCCTTCAAGAGCGCCATCGTGGTCGTGGTTTCGTCGGATAATGGCTGCGGCTACTGCGTGCACCATCATCAGGTGGCTCTGCAGTCCGCCGGGTTCTCACAGGAGGAACTCACCGCGTTATCTTCGGACCCGGAGAGCAGCCGATTTACGGGGCGGGAAAAGGCTCTTCTGGCCCTGGTTCGTCAGGCCAATCGTGATCCGCACAAGCCCGCAGATGCGCTGCTGGCCAGGGTCCGGGCTGAGGGCGCAACAGACGCTGAAATCATTGAGGCCATGAGTGTCATGGAGCTCTATTCGTCCTGGAACAAGTTTCTGGATGTCATGCGGATACCCCTTGAGACGGACGTGTCCTGAAGGCTCATTCCGCCCATTGAAATTGCCGGTAATCGAATCCCTGCTCCAGGGTGGGTTTGATTACATCGAAATAGGGCGATGCATCAAAGTCCCGGGGGGCGAACAGCGAGTGATGCCGAATCCGGAAGTACTCTTGCCGCTGGGCTTCCGAGTCCGGGTTATCGTCTGATTCGGCCAGTCGCTCAGGCAGTATCGGATACCGGATCGACTGGAAGCCTTCGGCAATAAACGTGGAACAGATTGCCCGGGTAGGGTCGCCGCTGCCCAGTGCCAGCATGGACCGACGATAACGGGTGGGTACCGGTGGTGTGGGGCAAAGGTAGCGTGCCAGGTCCCAGACATTTTTCAGGTCGTACTGGTGGCCGAGCCGGCTTTTCGAGTAGTCAATCAGCTTGCTGATATCCTGCTCACTGAGCCCGACAGGTCGGCAGATTCGGGTATGAAAGTGCCGGTAAAAGGACAGCGGCAGGGAACGAATGCCTTCCTCCAGGTCCGCCTCGACCAGAACATTCTCTTCGCCGTGTTCAGTGCCACCCAGATTCGCGTCCGGGCCCAGGTACAGCGCCGCGTGGGACCAGGTGGACTGGGTCAGATACTTGATGGCGGTGCCGATTCTCGTATTTCCTTCCACCAGGAGCACATCGCCGGGTTTGATCGATACCTGTATGGCTTCCCAGGTGGAAGTCCGGACAGAGTGGCATTTGATCTGTTTGGAGAGATAGGCGGCCAGTCGCCTCGAAAGCCAGGTTAGCAGCATTGGTTACCCCGGTTGCGTGTCTGCTTTTGTTGATAACAGAGACAGGGAACCGGGAAGAATGTTACAGGCTTACCCATGCGTGATAAAAAGCACCGAGATGATCGATGGGTGTAACAAAGGACACTCGCGGGTGTCTTCAGGTTCATTATTCAATTCCACAGGTAACTCAGGGGCCTGATGTCATTTCTCCAGATTTTACGTACCCCGGCCCGTCGCTGCAGGGAGGCCTGCGAGCTTGCGGTAGGCCACGGTACGCCCCGGCGTGCCGCAAAGCTGGCGGTAGTTGTTGGCACGCTTCTGGTGCTCATCAATCAATGGGAAGCGGTCACCGGCGCTGCGTCCATGGACTGGCTGAAAGTTGTGCTGACGTACTGCGTGCCCTACCTGGTATCAACCTACACCAGTGTGAGCAAGGATCTGACGCTGCTCCGGGAGGCCGAAGCAGCGGAGCAGACGGTTCATGAGGAGGCCCGAAAAATCCAGATGCAATCGGATTCCGTGTAACAAACCGGATGGTGCAGTGTCTCCCTCGTAGCAGCAAGCAGGGTCCTGTCTCCTGCCTGGGAGGTGAGCATGAAAATGCCAATCGCAAGGGCGTTTGCAGTAACCGCCGCAATGGCCGTTTTATTGAGCTGGAACAGTGCGTTGTTGTCCGGTGAGGTCATTGAAAAGAGCATGGGGTCACCAGATTCCCGTGTCGTTCTCTTCTCGCAGCCATTCTGTCCGGGTTGTGAGGCGGCCAAGTATTATTTCCACGACAACCAGATCTCCTACCTGGAATTCGATATAACCGCCTCCCGGGCTGCACGGGATACGTTTGAGCGACTCGGCGGCAGGGGGACACCGTTTTTCCTGATTGGTGGTGAGCGATTGCATGGGTTTTCCGTACCGAGAATCGAGCAGCGACTCAGAGAGCTCGGCATTCCCGGGAGGAGTTATGAATAGATTCAACAATCTCGTGATTCTGGCAATGGCATTGCTGCTATTCGCCCAGCCGGCTTTAAGTCAAACAAAGAATGGGTTCGAGCTTGGCAATGCTCTCGTGCCGGTGGAGGAGATTCTCCGCGGAGGGCCGCCCCGGGATGGCATTCCATCAATTAATGAACCGCTTTTCCAGAACCCTGAAGACGTATCCCTCTGGCGTTCCGATGACCTGATGCTGACCTATGATCAAGAAGAGGTCAGTTTTG
>CAZFQI010000157.1:0-3181 GCA_964520755.1 uncultured Marinobacter sp.
TTCACGGTTGGGAAGTTGGACAGTGTGTGAGTGGTTAAGGTTCATTAAATTATGTATCTGCCGGATCGTCTGTTTGACGCGGTTCTGGCCATCTGTACCTGTTAACGACGCCGTGACTTCCCTACGCTCGGACATGTCAAATGACAAAAATAAAAGGAGTTTGTGATGATACGGAAACTAATGATCATGCTCTTGGCTGTGGCAGTCAGCGGTCTGTATGGCTGTTTCGATTCAGACAGCTCTTCCAGCCCAAGGGATAACCTGGACCTGTCAGGCCTGGATGTGGACCGCGCTGACATCTGTGATCAGACGGTTAGCAGCCACTGCCTCTATCCCTTTCCAAACAACCATTTTACGGCAGCTGACGTTGACACGCCGACAGGGCTCCGGGTGAACCTGGATGCCAGCGCCATGCCCGTGGCCGAGCCGGTATCAGTAGCGCCTAGTCAGCTTGCCCCACAAGGTGTTGAAACGACTGAGGCGAAAGCGGTCGACCCCGGAGAGTGGAACCGCAACGACGGGTTTTCGCCCGGCTCCATGCTTTTGGCCCATATGCCGGGTATTGATCTGGAACAGACTGGTGCTGTGCGGATAACCGACATAGAACGGTCCTTGGATACCGACGCCCCGATATTGGTGATCAATGCCGATACCGGGGAGCGACATCTCATCTGGGCGGAACTTGATGTCAATGCGGAGGATTCGGGACGCCAGGCGCTGATTATCCGGCCCGCGAAAAATTTTACTGAGGGAGAGCGATATATCGCGGCGGTTCGGAATGCTCGCAACAGCGCCGGCGAACAACTCGAGGTGAATCCACTGTTTCGCGCCTATCGAGATGGTATCGATACCGAAATTGAGGCCTTCGAGGCGCGCCGGAGCGCGATGGAGGACATTTTTTCCCGCCTTGAAGACCACGGGGTGGATCGCAGTGAATTGCAATTGGCCTGGGACTTTACCATCGCCAGTCAGCAGTCGTTGACCGAGCGCCTGCTTGCGATTCGCGATGATGCCTTTAGCTGGTTGGGTGGAAACTCGCCCGTCTTCACGGTTGAGGAAGTCGGCGTCGAGATTGATGGCGCTCCCCGAGGCGGCCTCAGCCGCGGAATCACCGGCACCTTTGAAGTGCCGAATTACCTCAATCAGGCCGGCGGTCCGCCGGGGTCCACGTTCAACTACGGAAGCGACGACCCGGATGCGCTGCCCGAGATCTTGAACGGTGACGATACGTTTACCGCCCGATTCCGCTGCCAGATACCAGAGACGGCTGTGGCGGATTTTTCTGACGACGGGGCTACGGTAACGCCTGCACGAGCAGCATTGTATGGCCACGGCCTGTTTGGGACAGGCCTGGGCGGTGAGTTTCGCTCCGGTGACGTCCGGGACATGCAAACCGAGCACAACATCATGTTCTGTGCCACGGACTGGTCAGGCATGGCCACCGAGGACTTTATTGCCGGCACCATCCACAAGATTCTGGCGGATATCTCCAACCTGCCGCAGCAATTGGATCGCAGTCAGCAGGGTATTCTAAACGCCATGTTTCTTGCGGAGCTGTTGAGTCACCCCGATGGCTTCCGGTCTCATCCAGCCTTCAGCCACGGACCGGACGACACCCTGATTTATGACCCGTCAGAGGTGTTTTACGACGGCAACAGTCAGGGCGGCATTATTGGCGGTGCGCTGATCGCGACCGCGCCGAACATCGACCGGGGCGTGCTCGGCGTGCCTGGCAGCAATTACAGTCTGTTGCTTCGCCGGTACGGGCCCTTCGACCAACGGTTCGGGTTCATCCTTTATGACGCCTATGAAGACGATCTTGATCGGTCGTTGACTTTTGCTCTCATGCAGATGCTTTGGGACCGGGCCGAGAACAACGGTTACTTGAGCCATCTGGCGGGCAACCATCTACCCAGGACGCCCATTAATAAAACCGTTCTTCTGCACGTTGCGTTGGGTGACTATCAGGTGACCCAGTGGAGTGCCGAGATCATGGCGCGAACAATTGGAGCATCCATCCATGAGCCGACGGTTCGTCTCGGGGAGCATCCGGACAACAACCCGTACTTTGATATTCAGACGATCGAGCAATACCCCCATCAGGACCATGCCATCATGGTTTGGGACTCGGGTGCGGTGGATTCGGAAACGGGAAAGGGAAACCCTCTGCCACCTACCACCAACATGGGGCCGGACGTGACAGTTGGCACCGATCCTCATGAGTCGCCACGCGAGACCGTCGCTGCCCGAGCACAGAAATCCGCCTTCATGAAATCTGACGGCGAGGTAGTTGATGTCTGCGGTACTTCACCTTGCTTCAGCGACGATTACACCGGACTTACCCGAGATTAGCTGTTCACTCATCTAGACCGCAAAAAAATGGGCACCCCTCGGGGCGCCCATTTTGGTTTTGCCTGTTGCGTTAACCGGCCGGTCGTCCCTGATCCGGTTGGCTGTAGTCGCAAACACCATCAGGGAAGATCTCTTTCAGCCGGTCAACTTCTTCCGGTGTAAACGATGTCTCTCCGTAGGTGCCGTCTGACAGGGCAGTTGCCACGGGTTTCAGACTGCACTTGAAGATGCTGCCCTCAATCGGGCCGCCTGCCACCATGCGGGAGGTGGTGTAGGTCTGGAACTGCGCGGTGCAAGTGCCCTCCATATTGTTATTCAGTATGCCGTTCCAGACGTCGTCGCCGGAGGCGATCTGGTCACCGTTGGTGTCAAAGCAGGCGTCCTCAGCCGCATCGGGACGATTCTCAGCAATGGTCATTTCCGGGTTGTTCTGGATGTTGGTAATCCAGTCGTGCAGAACCTCAAGTGCCAGCCAGGTCTGATTGGAATTTTCTTGGGGTTCAGGTTCGTCGCCTGAGTAGTCAGTTGGCCGTGTATCCGTGAACCAGATCACCTGATTGCCGGCATCGCCCATTTTATTGATGATGCGCTGACGGGCCGAGAAGGACTGGTGGCTGTTGTGCATGTCCAGCACTTCCTCAAGGTAGTGGCGCCAATCGATCACCGGCATGTTCAGCTGGCCGTCGAAGACGAGGCCCGAGGTGTAGGCTGCTTCAATGGCTTCAAGATCGCCTGCGGTTCTGGGCGCCGGAGTACCATCGCCAGGGCTGAGGTTCATGTTGCGGGAGCTCCAAGGGTCAAACAGTGAAGGATTCGCCATCACATCCTC
>CAZFQI010000157.1:3281-6325 GCA_964520755.1 uncultured Marinobacter sp.
TGGATTCATTACCAGAGGCGTGAGGCCCCGCCAGGCTGGGATGCACTCCGTCATACCCGGTGCGGTGCTGTAGCCGAGCATGGTTTTGGCTTCGGCAAAAGGGTCTGGATAAGCGTCTTCAGCATTCAGCCCGACCAGCAGGCTTCGGTTTGCGGTGGTCTGCCACTTTGAGTTGCCCCGGTCGGTGGCATCCATGTAGTACTCCAGCAGCTCACAGTCGCCGATATGGATAGTCTGGGTGACCATGTCCGGGTAGGAATACTGGGGAACGCCGCCATCCAGAAGGTCAGGATGGTTCTGGGAGTAGACGTACTGCTGGATTCCGCCGCCTGATCCACCGATTGCAACAGTGTAGTCAGGTACACCGAAGCGTTTGATGAAGTGCTCCTTTACCATCAGCGCGGTTTCACCGCCCCGCTGGAGGTTGTAATGGTCGCTGGTACGTGTTCCGGTGGAATAAATGACCGCGTAGCCCTTCTCCAGCGTGTCTACCTGCAATGCCCTGCTGTTGCTGAAGCTGGCCTGGGAGTGGCCAATGCCTACCCCGCCCTGGAAGTGGAACAGTAGCCGGCCATTCCAGTTGGTATCTGATGCTTCCCAGGGCTCGTCGCCCAGTTCGGCAAGAGTGGCAAAGCTGTAGATGAAGCGATTAATGGTGCCGCGTTCCTGTCTGACGATGAAGTCCACCGTGCTGCCGTCGGTCAGCTCGGTTGTGGCCATGTCTGCAGGGCGACTGCCATCGTCCGGAAGCGGTGCCCAGCTTCCGCCGGTGGTCCGGTATACAAAGGTGACATACGGCTCAATAGAGCAGTCACGGCTCAGACCGATCTGATTGTCGTCCTCGTCGAACACCGGAAACCCGGTATCGCCTTCGGTATCCACCAGTGGTTGTTTGCCAAGCTCTGTGGTCACGGTGCATACGAATGGGTACTGCTGGGGGCCGGAGAAGATTGGGCCTGTGATCGGGTGAACCTCGAGTACAAGAGTGCTTAGAGGGCCTTCGTCGACGTGATGCAGCTCGAGTCGATTGCTGCCTTCAGTGAGCCCTTTCACCAGAATTTCGGTGCCATGGCGGCCTTCGCGAATCGTGGGCGTGATCTGACTGTCATTGAGCCAGAATTCGAGCTGGTCCATGTCGGAAAAGGTGCCAGCGTCCTCGCCCTCGAGCCCGATCAGCACATCGTTTCCGCTGACCTGTTTGGGGTCGCTGGACAGGGTGCTCATGCTCAGGGCAAGCGTGTCTGAATCGGATGAGTCGGAGCTGTCGTTCAGGCACCCGGCCAGAAAGATAGTGATCAGCGTGGCTGAAAATAGCCGGCTGAAGATCATTGTTTTTGGCATGCTAGATCCCTCTTTATCGGCGTTGTTATTTTGGTGTGTCGATATTGAAGGCTAGTAAGGATGCCGGGAAAAAATAGATACAGTTGGGTGAAAATCAATCAAACAGTCAGTTTCCGGAAAGCTGTCGGGTCAACTCTCCGAGTTTTGCGATGCTTTGTTCGATCGGACGAGTGAGGGGC
The DNA here is from genome assembly GCA_964520755.1 of uncultured Marinobacter sp. Classification (GTDB taxonomy): domain Bacteria; phylum Pseudomonadota; class Gammaproteobacteria; order Pseudomonadales; family Oleiphilaceae; genus Marinobacter. Next base: position 4,802 of record CAZFQI010000157.1, read on the forward strand.
GTTCCCGCATTGATGCGAATGCAATTGTGGTGCCGCCGCCCCGGGGAAAACACTGTGCCGGGAAAGATGTGAATACCCTGCGACAGGGCGCGGTGAAAGAGTTCCTCGGCGTCCACGGTTTCCGGCAGCGACAGCCAGAGCACGCAGCCGCCGGTGGGGGGTACAACCCGGGTTCGTGGGGGAAAATGTTCCTCCACCAGTGTAACTGACCGGGCCGTCTGGTTTTCGAGCGATACCCGGAGCGTCTGCAGATGTCGCTGATAGTAACCAGTTTCCAACAGGCGCCCCATAAGCATCTGTGGCGGTGTCGCCGTGGTGATGCTGCTTACCTGTTTCAGTTCCAGCACCCGCCTGTGAAAACGCCCTGGAACTGTCCAGCCAATCCGCAGTCCTGGCATCAGGCTCTTGGAAAACGAGTTGCAGTAGATCACGAGGCCCTCCTCATCGAAGGCCTTGGCGGGCAGTGCCGACCCCTTGTAGACGGTATCGCCCCAGATGTCGTTTTCGATCATCGGTACCTGATGGCGCGCCAGCAGCTTTACAAGCCGCTGTTTCTTCTGGTCATCCATGGTAAACCCGAGAGGGTTTTGGGCGTTGGTCGAGAACAGACAGGCAGTCACCTGCCCATGTCTAAGCGCTTGTTCCAAAGCCTGGAGTGACACGCCGCTGTCCATGGTGGTAGGAATCTGCAGCGCTTTGCGCCCCATAACTTCCAGGGCAAGCAAGGCACCATAGTAGGTAGGGCTCTCGATGGCGACGGTGTCGCCTCGGCGAGTAACCGCCCGCAAGGCAAGCTCCATGGCTTCCATGCAGCCGTTGCTGACAACTATGTCCTGTTCTGCAATGGGCACAGGATAGTTCATGCTGCGCCGGGCCAGTTGCCGGGTCAGTCGCTCCTGACCATGGGGATGGGTGTAGCCCCAGGCTTCCTGGGGCGCAGATCGCAGGACATCCCGGAAAGCCTGTGCTACCTGATTGACCGGCATGATCTCAGGTGCAGGAAGCGCTATGCCGAAAGGCACCACGCTGTGGTCGATGTGGGGCTTCATGTATTCAAGGATGCGCTCGCTTAGCGAGACTTCCACCGGCAGCATGGGAAACAGAGGTGTCACCTCGGCCATATCCCTACTCCGAGACGGGCCTGTCACAAAGACGCCGGAGCGGGGCGAGGCTTTCACAAGCCCTTCGGCTTCCAGCTGCCTGAAACACTGCAGAATCGTGTTAATGCTGACGCCAAAAAGCAGACTTAGCTTGCGGGTCGAAGGCAACTTTTCACCCTGAACATAGCTGCGCCGAAGAATCTGCTCCCGCAGCTGTTCACTGACGGTCTCGTAGAGAAATGATTTCTGTCCCATGGCCAATGCCCTGTTTTTGTTTTTTTGGTTCAGGGAGTGCCAGCAGCGTTAAGAACAGCCACTGGCCATCTACAGAAAGTCTAGAATAAATGATCAAAGTTATCTTTTAGTCAGACGAAACACGCTTTCCGAGGCGTTCTCCAGGCCTTTGCGCTTGGTAAACGGATGA
>CAZFQI010000158.1:0-6299 GCA_964520755.1 uncultured Marinobacter sp.
TCTAGATTTAAGCTTGTGCTTTAGGAATAGGACGTTCCTGACCGAATAGTAGCCATCACGGCTTGAGGATTTCATTCGGCAGTGTCGGAGAGCGACGGCTGTTTGTAATCAGGAGATTCGTGATGGCTATTCGGTTAGAAAGATCCGTAAAATTGATGCTGTGGCTTGCCGCAGGTTTGGCGCTGTCGGTAAGTGCCCTGGCTCAGGGAGCTGAGGGAGAGAAGCCCAACATCCTCGTCATTTGGGGCGATGATATTGGCACTTGGAATATCAGCCACAATAACCGCGGGATGATGGGCTATACCACGCCCAACATCGACCGCATCGCCAGTGAAGGTATCGCCTTCACCGACTATTATGGCCAACAGTCCTGTACCGCTGGCCGAGCCGCCTTCGTTGGCGGTACAAGCCCGGTCCGCACCGGCATGACCAAGGTTGGCCTGCCGGGTGCTCAGGAGGGCTGGCAGGAATCAGACATTACCGTTGCGGCGGTTATGAAGTCTCTCGGCTATGCGACCGGACAGTTTGGCAAAAACCACTTCGGTGATCGCGATGAGCACCTGCCCACCAATCACGGTTTCGATGAATTCTTCGGAAACCTTTATCACCTGAATGCAGAAGAAGAGCCGGAGCATCGAGATTACCCGGGCGACTACGTTCTCCCCAGCGGGGAAACGTTCGCAGAGAAGTGGGGGCCACGGGGTGTGATGAAAGTCACCGTTAACGACGATGGCACGCAGGACATCGAAAATACCGGCCCGCTCACCAAAAAGCGGATGGAGACTGTTGACGAGGAAACACTGGCCGCTGCCAAAGATTTCATCAAGCGCCAACACGAAGCTGGCAAGCCCTTTTTTACCTGGTGGAACGCCACCCGCATGCACTTCCGCACCCACGTTAAAGACGAGCACATCGGGATAAGTGGGGCGAGCGGCAACGAGTACCACGATGGCATGGTTGAACACGACCGACATGTGGGCGAGCTGCTGGATCAGCTTGAAGAACTGGGTATCGCGGACAACACCATTGTGCTCTATTCAACTGATAATGGTCCCCATTACAACACCTGGCCAGACGCAGGTACCACGCCGTTCCGCAGTGAGAAAAACTCGAACTGGGAGGGTGCATACCGCGTTCCGGCCTTTGTACGTTGGCCCGGGGAGTTTCCTGCCGGCACAACCATTAATGGCCTGGTCGCCCACGAAGACTGGATGACTACGTTCGCCTCAGCTGCGGGCAAAGAGGACCTCAAGGAAGATCTGCTGGATGGCTACGAGGCGATCGGCCGGAATTACAAGAACCACCTTGACGGATACGACATGACGGAATATCTGTCGAAGGCCGGTTCCTTCGAATCCATAAACGCCGATATCGCGGCGTCTCCACGGAAGGAGTTCTGGTACTTCAATGACGATGGCCAGATGGTAGCCATCCGCCTGGGCGACTGGAAAGCGGTGTTCTATGAGAATCGCGCCGAAGCCTTTGAGGTCTGGCGGGAGCCGTTTACAGAGCTTCGTGTGCCGCTGTTGTTCAACCTTCGGCGTGACCCGTTCGAGAAAGCGCAGCATAGTGCGAACACCTACAACGACTGGTTCCTGGATCACGCGTTTATCCTGGTGCCGATGCAGGCTGCGGCGGCCAAGTATGCGCAGACCTTCATCGATTACCCTCCGAGCCAGAAGCCCGGGTCTTTCAATCTCCAGGGCATTGTCGAAAAGCTCAAGGAAACGAGTGGGGCGCGCTGATCCTCAGGCACCGTATGTAGCGCCCGATACTCTGTGGGGTCGGGCGCGAGTCTCGCAAATAACTGAGGGATCAGCTAATGTTTGCAAGGTATACCCTGATTTTTCTTTTTCTGACCCTGCCGTTCACTCTTTCGGCAGAACCGTTACCCTCCTGGAAGGAAAGTGCCAGCAGGACTGCAATCGTAGAATTCGTCGAGCTTGTGACCACAGAGGGCACCCCGGATTTCGTGCCACCGGAAGAGCGTATCGCGGTTTTCGATAACGACGGAACCTTGTGGGCCGAAAAGCCGGCCTACACCCAACTCTTGTATGCGGTCGACCGGGTCAAAGATTTGGCTCCATCCCACCCTGAATGGAAAGATGAACAACCGTTCAAAGGCATTCTCGAGAATGATCTCGAAGCGGCCCTGGCCGGCGGTGAAGAGGCCCTGATGAAAATGATCATGGCGACCCACGCAGGGATGACGACCGGGGAGTTCCAAGCCGAGGCGGCTGAGTGGTTTGAGACGGCCAGACATCCCGAAACTGGCAGAGCCTTCACCGAGATGGTCTACCAGCCGATGCTGGAAGTGATGGCATATTTGCGGGCTAACGGCTTCAAAACATTCATCGTGTCCGGCGGGGGTGTTGAGCTGATGCGTGTATTTGCCGAGGACGTATACGGTGTGCCGCCGGAGCAGGTGGTTGGTTCCAGCATCAAGACAGAGTTTCAGATGCGCGATGGTGAGCCCGTCCTCGTGAAACTCCCGGAACTGAACTTCATTGACGACAAGGCTGGAAAGCCGGTTGCCATCAACCTTCATATTGGCCGACGGCCCATTGCCGCTTTCGGAAACTCGGATGGCGACCTGCAGATGTTGCAATGGACCACCGCAGGCGAGGGTCCACGCCTTGGTGTCATCGTTCATCACACCGACGCGGAGCGTGAATGGGCGTACGATCGAAAAAGCCACGTCGGAAAACTGGATCAGGCGCTTGATGAAGCCCCGGAGCGGGGCTGGGTGGTGGTCGATATGAAGTCTGACTGGGAAGTGATCTATCCGAAGGGTGGTCAGTAACGGACCACGGGCAGGAGGTGTTGACGTATGACTCGTTCCTGTGGGGTGTCACGGGTTCTTTATGCCCGCTTCCGAATAGGCTTCTGTTCCACACTTCAGAGAGTGTCGTTCCTTCGAATTTTGTTGATCGTTTCAAGTCTGATGCCGGCGCTGGCCTGGCCGGACACCCCGCCAGGTCTGGCGTTGGAGGGACGGGGCTACGTGCCTGCCTCAACCTGTGAAGGTTGTCATCAGAAGGCTACTGACGCGTGGGCTGATTCCGATCATGCCTGGGCAATGCGGCCAGCCACTGAGAAGTGGATACTCGGTGCCTTCGACGACAAGGTCTTCAGTGATGGGGCCGTAAGCGCCCGATTCTTCAGGCAGGGTGGCTCCTACTTTGTTGAAACCGAAGGCGATGATGGTGAACCCGAAAAGTTCCGGATTGCCTACACTTTTGGGTACTTTCCACTTCAGCAATATCTGGTCCAGTTTCCGGGCGGGCGCTTGCAGGCTTTAACCATCGCCTGGGACTCCCGAAACCGGGAAGACGGGGGGCAGCGCTGGTTTTCGCTCTATCCGGGTGAGCGTTTCGCGCCTGATGACGCTTTGCATTGGACCGGGCGTTACCAGAATTGGAACGCCATGTGCGCGGACTGTCATTCCACCAATCTGGGCATGAATTACGATTCACAGACAGATACCTTTGCCACGACCTGGCAGGAACAGAATGTTGGCTGTCAGGGCTGTCACGGCCCAGGGCGGGATCACCTTGAATGGGCGGGCAACCGGCAAGGCAATACCAACGATCGGCTCACTGCCGCAGAAATGGGGCTTAAGCTCGATTTCAGCACGATGGATGGCAAGCAAGTGGTTGAGGCATGCGCTTATTGCCATAGCCGTCGCGAAGCCCTGAAAGACGGCCATCATGCGCAGGAATCCTACCTCGACAAAGCTTTGCCGGCGACCTTGAGACCGGATCTTTATTATCCCGATGGCCAGATTCTGGGTGAAGTATATGTCTACGGGTCTTTTACCCAGAGCAAAATGGCGGCGGCCGGGGTCAGTTGCCTGGACTGTCACGATCCGCATACTACGGAGCTTCTGGCGGAAGGTGATGGTGTCTGTCTTCAGTGCCACAATGACTCGCCCCCCGCCCGGTTTCCCTCCCTGAATGCGGGCGACTATGCGAGCGAGACTCACCACCGCCATGCCCTGGGCTCGGAAGGCGCAATGTGCGTTAATTGCCATATGCCAGAAAAGACGTACATGGTTGTTGACCCCCGGAGAGATCACAGTTTCCGGATTCCCCGCCCGGATTTGACCCTGAGCACCGGCAGTCCGAACGCCTGCAACGAATGCCACGACGATAAGACGGCTGAGTGGGCCGTGGCCACCATTGAAGGATGGTTCGAATCACCTCGGCGGCCAAAGCACTTTGCGCAAGCACTTAGTGCATTCCGCCAGGCAGAAGCTGACGCGTTTTTCCGTCTTGCCGGGTTGATTCGTGATCCAGATGCACCGGCAATAGCGCGGGCTACCGCTGCTGAACATCTGGCGGGCTTTGGTTCGCAGGCCAGATGGGAGTTTCGATCAGGGCTATTGGCGACGGCCCCTCTCGTTCAGGCCTATTCGGCCAATAGCGTAGCCATGTTGCCAACCGAAGATCGCGTTAGCTGGTTACAACGGCAGCTGGGGCCGGACCAGCCGAGAGCGGTGCGGGACCAGGCTATTCGGGCGCTAGCCGGCGTGGATATTCGGGAATTTCCCGAAGAGAGTCGGGCGCGTATTGAATCTCTCAAATCGGACTACGAAAGACGCCTTCACGAGTTGGCGACGCTTCCGGGAACCCGCCTGAACCTCGCGGTCTATCTTCAACGTGAAGGCAGGCATTCAGAGGCGATCGAGCATTATCAACGAGCGCTCAGCATGGATGCCGCTTTCACGCCGGCGCGGGTGAATCTTGCGACCCTGGCCAGCGAACAGGGCCGGATGGACCTGGCTACCAACGTGCTTGCGGAGGGTGTTGATCGAACAGAAATGCCCGCAGCGGATCGTGGACACATGGCCTATCTTTTGGCGCTCATCTTTGTCGAACGTGGCGATCTCTCGGAGGCGCTGTTTCGGTTCGATCAAGCCGGCTTACTCGCTCCCGAGAACCCTCGCGTGGCCTATAACCATGGCCTGGTCCTTGTCCGAATGCGCCGTCTGGAAACCGCTGAACAAGTGCTTCTGGAAGGGCTGAAAAGACATTCCACGGATCCGGGGCTACTGAACGCGATGGTTTTCCTGACCATGCAGCAAGGCCGCCTTTCGGAAACACTGAACTGGGCCAGGCGGCTGAAGGCGGCGTCGCCTCAAGACCCTCAGGCTGAGCGGCTAATTCGCGATCTCGAGACCCGGCTGAATTGAACACATGATGTGAAAATGGATACGTAACCAGGGTAGTAATTAAGTACTTGTGCTGAACAAATTGCTAAACCCGCCCAATGCCCCACGGATGAGGCTTCAAGCATGGAAGGCACATGGGTGTTACCGAAGTAATAGTTAGGTTGTCCAAAGCCAAATGGGAACTCCGATGCGCATTCGAGCGCTTTTTCGTAGACGGGGAAAGCGTGCTACCGTCATTATCGTAAACTTTGCTGAATAATTTCAGAAATTTGATTCTGTCGGGTAGAACGCATGAACGTAATTGTTATTGGCGCAGGAATAATGGGCACCACTTTCGCGACCCTGGCGAAAGAGCTGGCACCTGAACTCGATATCACCATTCTTGAAAGACTGGACGGTCCCGGGGAGGGAAACTCCTGGGTATTCAATAACGCCGGCACGGGGCACGAGGCGAACTGTGAGCTTAACTATACGCCGGTAGACGAAGAGGTTATCTCGGTCGAAAAGGCCGTTAAGATTCATGCCCAGTTCAATGTGGCCAAGCAGTTCTGGGCCTATCTGATCCAGAACGGGGCCATCAAGGACCCCAAATCGTTTATCAACCAAACCAAGCACTGCACCATCGTCTCCGAATCGTCGATCGAAGAGCTTCGGTTGCGATTCAAGGAAATGTCCGCCCATCATTTCTTTGAGCAGATGTGTTTCTCGGAAGATTTCGACGAGATAAAGAGTTGGATTCCCTACACCATGGAAGAGCGCCCACGCCATGAAAAAATGGCGGCGACGGTGATCGAAACAGGAACGGACGTCAATTTCGGCACCTTGACTGAGCAGATGGCGGAATATGCCACGAAGGAACTGGGCGTTAAGATCAAGTACGGTACTCACGTTAAGCGCGTTCATCGCAGTCCGTCCGGAAGCTGGCTTGTTGAAACGGAAAGCAAGGAGGGTGCGGCTCGATACAAGGCGGATGTTCTGTTTGTGGGAGCTGGCGGCGGTGCCTTCCCGATCCTTAAGAAGAGCCACTTGCCCTTCGCCAGACGGTTCACCGGCTTCCCGGTGGGCGGGCGTTTCCTGCAGGCTCCGATCAGTGCCGAACAGGCCGAGCAGTATCGGGCCAAGACCT
>CAZFQI010000159.1:0-6270 GCA_964520755.1 uncultured Marinobacter sp.
TCTTCATTTCCTCATACTCATCCTCAAAGAAGAACTTCTCTTCTCCGAAGGCCGGCTCCAGCTCATGCAGCCAGGTCGCCGTTTCGCTGTACTTGGCGAAGAACGGGCGTTGTACCCAGTCCGGGTTGCGACCTTGCAGGAACCGAAGAACAAACACTTTCTCGCCGTGGATCTCGGTAATGCCCTGAATCTCCACCTTGCCGGGGCCGGCGCTCATGGAGGGGCCGCGGGCGGTGCGGGCCAGACCACTGACTTTCTTCATAGCTTCCCGATAAATATGGAAAGCCTCGACCAGGGGCACTTCGAAGTAGTTCTTGGCGCCGGTGTCCCGTTCTACAAACATGTAGTAGGGGATGATGCCCAGCTGCACTTCTTTCTTCCACAGCTTGGCCCAGGCTTCGGCATCGTCGTTGACGTGCTTGATCAGCGGGCCCTGGGCGCGGATCTCGGCGCCGGTCGCACGAATGCGGCGAATGGCCTCTTCGGCGATCTCGGTGGTGATTTCCTGCCAGTGGTTGTAGTGAGCCATGATCGCCACGTGCTTGCCGGCATCAACCAGGCGGGCGAACAGGTCGATCAGCTCCTCTGCATCTTTGTCGGTCACGAAGCGGTAGGGCCAGAAGGTGAGGGCCTTGGTACCGATCCGGATCGTCTGGAGGTGGTCGAACTCAGGCTGCAGCAGCGGTTCCAGATACTGCACCAGGTTTTTGGTCTTCATGACCATCGGGTCACCGCCTGTCACGAGCAGATCAGTCACCTCGGTGTGCTCCTGGAGGTAGCCGTGAAGCTTCTCGGCTTCGGTGCTGGCCATTTTCAGGTCTTTGTCACCCACAAACTGCGCCCAGCGGAAACAGAAGGTGCAGTAGGAGTGGCAGGTCTGACCCTGGGCCGGGAAAAACAGCACCGTCTCGCGGTACTTATGCTGAACCCCGTCCAGCACTTCACCGTCCAGCTCAGGCATGTTCATTTCCATCTGGCCGGCCGGGTGCGGGTTCAGTTCATCCCGGATTTCTTTGGCGACGGCCTGGATCTCTTTCTTGTCGGCACCTTCACGGTGCATGTTTGCCATGCGCTCGTAATGCTCATCTTTCAGCATGCCTTTTTGAGGGAAGACAAGCTGATAGATGGGATCGTTGGGAACTTTGTCCCAGTTGATCAGTTCATTGATCACGTATTCGTTGACCCGGAATGGCAGCACGCTGGCCACCACCTTCATCTCAAACAGGGTCTCTTCAGGGAGATTCTGAATGACCTCGATCTTGTCGAGCTGGCGGTCCGTGTAGACCTTGAAACGCCGTTCCTCGAACTCCGTGGTAGGAATCCGGTTCGGAAAGGTGACGATGGAGTTCATAGATCGCCCTCTGTTGGTGCCAATGACAGAAAAAGTGGTCCGACCACTTTTTCGGTGGTTAAAAATCAGGCAGGCGAGTATACATAAATCGGGTATTATTTTCAGGTCTAATTAATAAGTTGCGGTAAATCAGGCAAGTGACAGGGAAGATGTGGCTGAAAATTCAATAAAAAGCATTAAATGCAGCGAATGAGGTGCGAATGGCGGCAAGCAGATCGTTTAGCGCGGTAATCAATTTTTCTTTTGACAAGAATGCTACGACATTGGTCGCAGTCTGGTTGTTTGATGGTCCAAAAACGGTCATTCTTCCGTAAGTAACCGCAAGAAGTCTCCTGGAAACGGAGTTCCTAAGGGCTTTAATTGAACTTAACGGTCAAAATGTAGTAAAAATACTACGTAAGCGGGCGGCCTTATCCACGCACTTCGCCGACGCGTTGGTCATCTTTAGGGCCAAAAGCCCGTAATCCGGGGACGATCAGGCAGGAAAAGTGTGAGAGCTGTTCTATGCTTTGTACAGGTTCTTTGCACTTGGGGCGGGTGCACCCGTCAGGCGTGGCCAGAGATTTCTTGAAATACCCACAAAAAACACTGCAATCCATCGCAGCTTATCGACACCGCAACGCGCCAGGCTGCTGATCGTGGCGGCGCTGCACTTTTTGATGCCAAGGGGAGGGTTTGATGTACCAGGACGATGATCCCATTGAAACCAGTGAATGGCTGGATGCGCTGGAGTCTCTGATCGAGAACGAGGGCGTAGATCGGGCCAAATACATTCTTGAGAGGCTCTCCGAACGTGCGAGCCGCGATGGAACCGAGCTACCTTATTCGATAACCACGCCGTTCCGGAACAGTATTCCGGTTTCCCAGCAGGCACCGATGCCTGGCGACCTCTTTATGGAGCGCCGTATCCGCTCCCTGATCCGCTGGAATGCCATGGCCATGGTTATGCGTGCCAACCAGCGTCCCGGGGATCTGGGCGGCCATGTTTCATCGTTCTCGTCGGCAGCGACGCTCTATGATGTGGGCTTCAACTACTTTTTCCACGGCGGCGACGAAAAGCGTGAGTCTGATCTGGTTTATTTCCAGGGGCATTCTTCACCGGGCATCTATGCACGCTCTTTCCTTGAAGGCCGCTTCGATGAGAAGGACCTGGACAAATACCGTGAGGAAGTCGACGGCACGGGCCTCTCGTCTTATCCCCACCCCTGGCTGATGCCCGATTACTGGCAGTTCCCCACGGTTTCCATGGGTCTCGGACCGATTCAGGCGATTTACCAGGCGCACGTTATGAAGTACCTGGACAGCCGGGAACTCATCGAAATGGGCGATCGCAAGGTCTGGTGTTTTGTCGGAGACGGTGAGTGCGACGAGCCGGAAACCCTGGGTTCCATTTCCATGGCCGGGCGTGAAAACCTCAGCAACCTTATTTTTGTTGTTAACTGCAACCTGCAGCGTCTGGACGGCCCGGTACGTGGCAACGGCAAGATCATGCAGGAGCTTGAGGGTGTCTTCCGCGGTGCCGGCTGGAACGTGCTGAAAGTCGTCTGGGGTCGTCACTGGGATCCGCTGTTTGAAAACGACAAGGACGGCAAGATGCAGCGGGCCATGGATGAGGTCTGCGACGGCGAGTTGCAGAACTTCAAGAGTAATGGGCCGGCCTATACCCGTAAGCACTTCTTCGGCAGGTACCCGGAAACGGCCAAGCTGGTTGAAGGCCTCTCTGACGAGGAAATCAACAAGCTCAACCGCGGTGGCCATGACCCGTACAAGATCTACGCGGCCTACCACCATGCCATCAACAAAAATGGCGGGCGTCCGACCGTTATCCTGGCCCACACCATCAAGGGTTACGGATTCGGTGAAGCCGGCGAAGCCCAGAATACCGCTCACTCCTTGAAGAAGCTGGATGTTGAGCAGCTCAAGGCCTTCCGGGACCGCTTCGCTGTGCCCCTGAAGGATGACGAGCTTGATGATGTTCCCTACTACCGGCCAGCGCCGGATAGTCCGGAAATCGTCTATATGAAGAAGCGTCGGCAGGAGCTGGGTGGCTTCTATCCCAAGCGTCGCAAGGATTGTCAGCCGTTGCAGATTCCTGATCTGGACATCTTCAAGGCGGTACTGGACGGCTCCGGCGACCGGAAGATCTCTACCACCATGGCCTTCGTCCGTATCCTGACGGCCCTGACCAAAGACAAGCGCATCGGTAAGCGCGTTGTCCCGATCGTGCCGGACGAAGCCCGGACCTTCGGTATGGAAGGCATGTTCCGTCAGCTCGGCATCTACACGGCCGAGGGACAGAAGTACGTGCCGGAAGACCGTGACCAGATCATGTATTACCGGGAAGACAAAAAGGGCCAGATCCTTGAGGAAGGTATCAACGAGGACGGTTCCATGGCGGCCTGGATGGCAGCCGCGACGTCCTACAGTACCAACAACTTCCCGTTGATTCCGTTCTACATCTTTTACTCCATGTTCGGCTTCCAGCGCGTTGGCGATCTGGCGTGGGCCTCCGGTGACATCCAGGCTCGTGGTTTCCTGATCGGCGGTACCGCCGGCCGGACCACCCTGAACGGCGAAGGTCTGCAGCACCAGGACGGCCACAGTCATGTGCTGGCCAACACCATTCCGAACTGTAAGGCCTACGATCCGGCCTACGGTTATGAAATGGCGGTTGTGCTCCGCAAGGGTATGAAAGAGATGTTCGAGGACAACCAGAACGTCTTCTATTACCTGACCATCGAAAACGAGAACTACGAACAGCCGGCCATGCCCAAGGACTGTGAAGACGGCATCATCAAGGGTATGTACAAGTTCGAGTCTGTTGAAACCAAGGGCCGCAAGAAAACCCCGCGGGTTCAACTGCTTGGTGCCGGTGCCATCCTTAACGAGGTGCGTGCAGCGGCCCAGATGCTGAAAGATGACTGGGGTGTGGCCTCTGACGTGTGGAGCGTTACCAGCTTCAACGAGCTGGCTCGGGAAGGTCAGCATGTTGATCGCTGGAACCGTCTGCACCCGGATGACAAACCCAAAAAGGCCTACGTAACCCAGTGCCTGGAAAAGCAGGACGGGCCGGTGGTGTCTTCGACTGATTACATCAAGCTGCACTCCGAGCAGCTCCGGGCGTTCATTCCCAAAACCTACCTGACTCTCGGTACTGACGGCTTTGGCCGGAGCGATACCCGGGAGAAGCTGCGCAGCTTCTTTGAAGTGGACCGTTACTACGTAACCGTCACGGCGCTGTCAGCCTTGGCCCAGGATGGTGAGGTGAAGAACGATGTGGTTCTCGAAGCCATGCGTAAGTACGGAATCGATCGCAATAAAACGAACCCGGTGCTGAGCTAAGGAGACCGCCATGAGTGAACAGGAAATCAAGGTTCCGGATCTCGGCGGTGCGGACGAGGTCGAGGTCATCGAAATCACCGTCAGTGCAGGAGATTCCGTTGAGGCAGAAGATCCGATCCTGACCGTGGAGTCAGACAAAGCCTCGGTTGAGCTGCCGTCACCCGGTGCCGGCAAGATCACCAAGATCACCGTAAAGGTCGGTGATAAGGTCAAGGAAGGTGATGTTGTCGGGATGATGGAAGCCAGCGCCGATGGCGGTGGCTCTGACGATTCCGATGGTGAGGAGCCTGAAGAGAAGGCCGAAGCGAAAGCCGAGGAAAAGGACGAGGCCAAACAGGAAGAGAAATCCGAAGAGAGCAAGCCGGCGCCGAAGAAGGCTTCCGGTGGCTCCCGCAAGGAAACCGTGAAGGTTCCTGCGCTGGATGGCTTCGATAATGTTCCGATTATCGAAATCAACATCTCGGAAGGCGATACCATCGAGGCGGACGATCCGCTGGTTACGGTGGAATCCGATAAGGCCACCATGGAGATTCCTTCGCCCTACGCTGGCAAGGTGGGCAAGATCCTGGTGTCCGAGGGTGACAAACTCTCCGAAGGCGATGAACTGCTGGAGATGACCGTCCAGGAAGAGGGTGGCGAAGAGGAAGAAGCCTCTGAGCCGGCGTCTGAAGAACCGGCGAAGGAAGAGAAATCTGAGCCGAAGTCCGAAGACAAGCCAAAGCAGGAAGCAGAGTCCAAGCCCGAGCCTCAGGGAGCAACCTATGAGCCGCCTACGCCAGGCGCAAAGGTTCATGCTGGCCCGGCGGTGCGCAAGATTGCCCGTGAACTGGGTGCCGATCTGGCCCGCATCAAGGGCTCTGGCCCCAAAGGTCGGATTCTGAAAGACGATGTCCAGGCCTATGTGAAGGGCCAGCTCAAGCAGGCTCAGCAGGGCGGTGGTGTTGCCACCGGCTCCGGTATCCCCGGGGTCAAGCTGCCGGACTTCAGCCAGTTTGGTGAAGTGAAGCGTGAGGCCATGTCGCGGATGATGTTCGCCACGGCCAACAATATGCAGCGCAGCTGGCTGAACGTGCCCCACGTCACTCAGTTCGAGGATGCGGATATCACCGATATGGAAGATTTCCGCAAGGCTCAGAAAGCGGCCGGCGAGAAGAAGGGCGTGAAGATGACGCCGCTGCCGTTCCTGCTGAAGGCCTGTGCCACGGCGCTGGCCGAACTGCCCCAGTTCAATGTGTCCCTGGACATGGAGCGCAAGGAGGTGGTTCGCAAGCAGTATATTCACATCGGGATTGCGGTGGATACGCCTAACGGGCTGATGGTGCCGGTAATCAAGGATGTGGACAAGAAGGGCTTGTGGGAGCTGGCGGCGGAAAGCGCCGAGCTGGCCCAGAAGGCCCGGGACAAGCAGCTGAAGCCGGCAGAGATGCAGGGTGCCTGTTTTACCATCACCAGTCTGGGTGGTATTGGCGGCACGGCATTTACGCCGATTGTGAATACGCCCGAAGTGGCGATTCTTGGGGTGTCCAAGGCGGCGATGAAGCCGGTTTGGGATGGCAAGGAGTTCCAGCCCCGGTTGA
>CAZFQI010000160.1:0-6259 GCA_964520755.1 uncultured Marinobacter sp.
TCTGGAAGGAAATGGACTTGGCCTGGCCGTCGAAATATTCATTTACTTGCAGCATATGCTGGGCTCCTAGAGTAAGTTTGGGAGCCTACTATACGGGAATTGGGTGCACTTTCGATGACAAATTTTCAATCGCGACTGCTGGATTTGCGTTCCGGTGACGCTGGCTGCTCATCTGCCTCCGGGCCACTTTCGAGCCGGTTGAGGCGGACGTCGTAGCGTTCCCGGAGCTCGTCTTTGACGGTGCCCTCCCACAGCTTGATGCCGGTAAAGTACCCGGCTCGTCCGATCACATGGGCGGCAATCGGCGCTGTCAGGAAGATGAACACCACAATGGCAACAGCCCTGGCCACTACGGTGCTGTCGCCAAAATGGAACGCCACTCCCGCCATGGTCAGCATGGCACCCAGGGCACCGGCCTTGGTGGTGGCATGCATCCGGGTGGGCAAGTCAGGCAGTCTCAAAACCCCAACGGAGGCAAGGACCATAAACGCGGCACCCATGATCAAAAGGATTGAAACCAGCACTTCAATCATCTCTGACACCTCCCCGTTCCACGAACCGGGCAAAGCCAATGGCTGCCAGGAAGGCGGTAAGAGCGATAACGATTGCGACGTCCAGGAGGCTTGCTACCCCGGTTTCAATGGCGTGCACCCCAACGTAGCCAACGACGATCGAGGTGATCAGCTCCAAAGCAACAACCCGGTCCGGCAAAGACGGGCCCCGGGTAAGTCGAATAAAGGCGAAGAGCATTGCCAACGACAGCAGGAAATAAACGATATTAATCGAAACAGCAAGCATGAGATCCCCTAGCGCATTACCTTCAGTACGCGGCGTTCCAATTCCCTGAGATCACTCCTCAGCTCCTCTTCATCATGCAGAAACATGGCATGTATGAACAGAACCTTCCGATCGTCCGAGACATCGAGGCTCAGTGTGCCGGGTGTGAGCGAGATGACGCTGCTTATAAACAGGATCTCCATGTCGGTTTCGGCTCTCAGCGGGAATGCAATCACGCCTGGCCTCATATGCCAGACGGGTGTGGCGACGTCGTAGGCCACCTTGAGGTTGGACTTTACCAGCTCTTTGAGGAAATAGACCAGAAAGGCGGTCAGCCGGGGGATCCGGCGGGAATAGCCCTTCAGAGCAGGTACCTGGTTCTGTAGTACCATCAACGCCGCGTATCCGAACAGCAGGCCGGTCAGGAGGTTCATCGCTGTCACGCTGCCGGTGAGAGTGACCCATGCCAGGGCCAGCAGCAGATTCCAGAACAGACCAATCACTGTGACTGCCCTCCAAGCACCGCCTCAATATACAGCTGGGGATTCATCAGCTGGTCTGCTGCCGTTTCCGCCAGAACGTAGATCGGCTGGCCGTACAGACCAATGATCAATGTGCATACCGCAAGACCCACCACAGGCAGGTATAGAGCCCAGCTGCCCTTGTCCTTCACCTCGCCATTAAGCCTGCTGTCATCGGTGACATGCTCCGGCAGCTTTTTCCAGAACACCTCCGCCCAGATCTTGATCATCGAATACAGTGTCAGCAAGCCCACCAGGAGCGCAACGCCCGCAACCAGGTACTCGCTGGCCTCAAGACTCGCCCGGACGACGATGAATTTGGCGAAAAAGCCGGATAGCGGCGGAATGCCAGCCAGCGACAGGGCGGGAACCAGGAACAGGAGCGCCAGGTAGGGGCGCTGGCGGTAGACACCGCCAAGGTCTTTCAGTTCATAGCTGCCCAACAGGCGGTAGGTAATGCCGCTGACCAGGAACAGATTCGTCTTAACAATGATGTGGTGCATGATGTAAAACACCCCACCAATAATGGCCAGAGGCGTGAACAGCGCAAGCCCCAGGATCATGTAGCCGATCTGGCTGATGATATGGAACGACAGTATTCGCCGGAACTCGAACTGCGCGGCGGCGCCCAGAACCCCGGTAATCATGGTCAGCGTGGCGGCCCATAGCAGGATTGTGTGGGTGTAGCCGACCTCCTGGGTGAAGATCAGCGTGAACACCCGGTAAAGCGCGTAGACGCCCACCTTGGTCAGTAACCCGGCGAATAGCGCGGAAACGGCCACCTGTGGGGTGTGGTAGGAGGCCGGCAGCCAGAAAAACAGTGGGAACGCGGCCGCCTTGATACCGAAAGAGATCATGAACATCATCGAGACCACGGTCACCATGCCGGGGTCCTCGACGCTGTTCACCTTCTGGGCGATGTCGGCCATGTTCAGGGTGCCGACCATACCATAGAGCAGGCCCACGGCTGACAGGAACATGGCCGAGGAGAACAGGTTCAGAGTGACATACTTGATGGCGCCTTCCATCTGCGCACGCTCCCCACCCAGGGTCAGTAGCGCGAACGACGCCAGCAGCATTACCTCGAACCAGACGAACAGATTGAAAATGTCGCCGGTGAGAAAGGCCCCTCCGACGCCCGCCAGCAGCAGGTGCATCAGGGGGAAGTAGCCAAACCTCTGGTGCCCGTTGGGAATGGAGGCCAGGGAGTAAATGGCAATGGCAAGCCCGATAAGGCCGGTCAGCACGATCATGATGGCACTGAGCACGTCCGCCACAAAAACAATGCTGAACGGTGCGGGCCAGCTGCCCATTTCCACCACCAGGAAGCCGTGTTCCATGGTGAGCATGAGCAGCCAGATACTCACCGCCAACAGTAGGCCCGTGGCGATCACGGCGATCAGCCGCTGCAGCCGGATGGAGCGCCAGCACGCCAGCGACAGCGCTCCGGCAAAAAGCGGAATCAGTATTGGAAGGACGGGTGCCAGGTTCAAGTATCGGTATCCTTCATCTGGTCCAGGTCATCGGTGCCAACTACCTCGTAGGCGCGCCGGATCAGTACGACAGCAAAGGCCAGAACACTGAAAGCGATGACGATTGCGGTCAGGATTAGGGCCTGGGGCAGTGGGTCCGCCACCGCCCCGGAGATTTGCTGGGCACCTTCGGGAATCAGAGGTGGCGCTCCCCGGGTCAGGCCAGCCACCACGAAAATCAGCAGGTTAGCCGCGTTGCTGAGGATGATCAGGCCAATCACCAGTTTTACGATGGACCGCCGGAGCATCATGTAGATGCTTGCCGTGAACAGCAATCCGATCACGTAAGCCATCAGTGTTGCCATATCAGGGCCTCCTCTCAATAAACGGATGCGCATGAACGAATGCCTGGCTCATTCTCTGGCCTCCATCAGACTGATTACAAAGGTCATCAGCGTGCCCAGCACCGTGAGGTAGACGCCGATGTCAAAAATCAGAACCGTCGACAGCTTCAGATAGCTTTCCCCGGGCAGCGGAAACTGCCACCAGTGGGCCGTGAGCAACGGCTGACCGGACAGCAGAGCGGGAATGGTGGACGCCAGGGCAAACAGCAGCCCGGCGGCCAGGATGTCTCGGGGACTGACTCGCAGGAGCCGCAGAGTTGACCGGGCGCCGAAGGAAAAGGCGTAGAGCACGAAGGCGCTCGCCGCCACCAGCCCACCGATGAAGCCGCCGCCGGGTTCGTCGTGGCCCCGTAACAACAGGAAAACTGAAAACATCAGTTGCAGCGGCACTATGGCCAGCGCTGCCGTGTTGAGGATCAGGGAGCTGGATCTCATGGTCGTTTCTGGTCCTCCGCTCTCAGTTTGATCATTGAGTAGACGCCAATGGCGGCAAGGCCGAGAACAAAGATTTCGCCCAGGGTGTCCAGCTGTCGGAAGTCCACCAGGATCACGTTGACGATGTTCTTGCCGTAGGCCAGCTCAGAGCTGTTTTCGATGTAGTAGCTGGAAATGCTGTCGAAGTAACGGATGTCCATGGCGGCCAGGATGAGCAGCGTCATCACGATGCCGGCAAACACGGCTACCGCCAGGTCCCGGTAACGCTCCCACGGCGATGACAGGTTGACGAAAGAGGGCAGTTTGAACAGCACCAACACCAGCAGAATGACCGTAAGGGTCTCGACCAATAGCTGGGTTATGCCCAGGTCCGGCGCGCTGAAGTGAATGAAAGTGAGAGCGACGCCAAAGCCGGTTACCCCAACAGAGGCAACCGACCCCAGCCGGGACTTGGTGGCGCAGGCAAAGAGGGTAGATGCCACCAGCAACAGGGCGATGCCGAATTCGTAGAAATAGCCGTCGCTGAAATCGAAGTCCAGCTCGAATCCATGCCGGGTCAGCAAGGTATAACCGGTCAGGCCGAAGGTGACCAGCACGAGAATCAGCAGGTAGATCCCTAGCACGCCATTCTGAAGCAGACGGGTTTGCCAGTCGGCCACCTGGGTGATGCCAAGCATGAAGCGGAAATAGCCGGCCTCCGGTCCGACGCGGCTGCCGGCCGTGTTGATGGCGTAGAGGTTCGGCTGCAGTCTCCCCCATTTGTAGAACAGCAGCGACCCGATCAGCAGACTGGCGCCGGAGAGCATGAGCGGGACATTCACCCCGTGCCAAAGTGCCAGAGCGGTCTGGACTGAACTGCCGTAGACGCTGGAAACCGCCGCATCCAATACAACGCTGGCAGGCACAAAAGGCACCACGCCGAAAATCAGCGCCAACAGGGATAGCACGGCGGGACCAACGAGCATGGCAAATGGGGCTTCGTGGGGTTGTTTCGGCGTTCTGCGGACTTCTCCGAAAAACGGTTTGATCGCAACCAGACCGGCCACGGCTACCACCAGAATGGCGGAAGCCACCGCCATGACCAGCAGTCCAGTGGACCAAAGGGGGGCCTTGAGCAGCGACTCAAGCATCAGCTCCTTGGCGACGAAACCGAACAGGGGCGGCAGTCCTGCCAGCGAGAGTGCGGCCAGGCAGGTGATTGCCGCGGTCAGGGGCATGCTTTTCCTGAGGCCTCCCATCTTTGTGATGTCCTTGGTGCCGGTCTCATGGTCCAGTGCACCGGCGAGCATGAACAAGGCGCCTTTATAAAGGGAGTGGGCAAGCAGGAAACAGATGAAAGCGGTAAGGGCCAGCTCGGTGCCAACGCCAATCAACATGGTAAGGGTGCCCAGGGCCATGACCGTAGAATAGGCCAGCACCTTTTTGATGCCGGTGCTGCTGAACGCCAGATAGGCGCCGGTCAGCATAGTTGCAGCTCCGAAAAGCATCAGTGAGCCACTCCACAATGCATCCCCGCTCATGGATGGGTTGAGACGGGCCAAAAGGTAAATCCCTGCTTTGACCATTGTTGCAGAGTGCAGGTAAGCGGAAACGGGCGTAGGGGCTGCCATGGCATTGGGCAACCAGAAATGGAAAGGCACCTGGGCTGATTTCGTGAAAGCTCCAATGAGAATGCAAACCGTCGCCGCGGTGTAAAAGCCGTGTTCATGAATCTGCAGATCGGAAGCAAGGATCTCAGTGAACGAGTAGCTTCCGGTTATAAAGCCGAGCAATATCAGGCCGGCCATCAGGACGAGGCCGCCCCCGGCGGTTATAAAAAGCCCCTGGAGTGCACATCTGCGGGCTTCCTCGTCCTCGTGGTTGAAGCCAATCAGCATGTAGGAGGTGATGCTGGTTAGCTCCCAGAACACGAAGAACGCGATGAGGTTGTCGGATAACACCAGCCCCAGCATCGACGCCATGAACGACAGCATGATGACGTAGAACCGGCCCAGATCCCTGTGGCCTTTCAGATAGGAACCGGCATAAATCAGGATGAACGTACCGATGCCACTGATAAGCAGGGCAAAAACCAGAGAAAGACCGTCGACCATGAAATCGAGGCTTATGCCGAGGCCCGGCATCCACTGGTTTTTGAGCAGAAGCGTTTGGCCATCGCTGATCGATGGGATGAGGCTGGCAAAGTATACGGTAAGCGAGGCGGGCAGAAGCGCCAGAAGCCATCCAATGCGCTGGCCAGCCAAACGGCGGAGCGCCGGCACGGCAAAGGCCAGTAAAAACCCCGATAGTACAGCCAATAACATCATTAAAGGGTACTCCGTTAGGACCCGGTTCTTAGCGTTTTGCAGTTATCAGGTTACGGCCCCTGCACCGAGATCATACGCTGTTCAGCGACAATCGACGCAACAACCCATGGAATATATGCCTCATTGATCCCAGGTCTGGCCGCGGGTGTTCTCTGTGGTTTTAACCTCCAGGTGCATGGCGGCCTTGGCCAGGAAATTGGCGCTGACCGGCGCTGTCATGAACAGAAAGGCGGTGATCAGGATCTCTTCCACGCCAATGCCCCTGCCCAGAGTGCTGAAATAAATCACGGAGCTGACAACAATGGCGCCCACGCCGACTGTGGTTGCTTTGGTCGGGCCATGCA
>CAZFQI010000161.1:0-6195 GCA_964520755.1 uncultured Marinobacter sp.
GACACCGCCTCGATGGAGCACCCCCTGTTCTCCCTGGCGACCAAGCCGGACATGCGGCATCTGGTTTACCAGAACGGCGAAAACAGGCTGGAAATCGTCCCCTCCGGCCTTGGCCTTCCCACCATCAAGGACAAGGATATTCTGATCTTCTGCATCAGCCAGTTGATGCACATGAAGAACCGGGGCGAGAAGATCGGGAAGCGCGTCCGGTTCAGCGCCCGCGAGCTGTCCATCTCCACAAACCGTCCCATTGGGGGCAACCACTACAAGCGGCTGGAGCAAGCCTTCAAACGGCTACAGGGGACACAGTTCACCACGACGATCCGCATAGGCGGCAAGCGTGAAGTCCGGATTTTCAGCCTCGTGGACGAGGCCGGATTCGTCATGCAGGAAGAAGGGATATGGCTGCTCGATTATTGCGAAGTCGTCCTGTCTGACTGGTTCATGCGGGCGATTGAGGCCAACGATGTCATAACGATCTCAAACGACTATTTCCGCCTGCGTCGCCCACTGGAGCGCCGCCTGTATGAGATCGGCCGCAAGCGCTGCGGAGGTCAGCCAAAGTGGCAGATCGGCCTCGCCAAGTTTCAGGAAAAGACTAGAAGCAACGCCCCTCTGCAGAAATTCAGGTTGAACATCCGCCAGATCATCGAGGACGATCACACGCCGTTCTATCGCATGGAGCTGACCCCAGATGACCTGGTGATCTTCCGCCCGCGCTCTCGGCAGAGCGACCTCTCGCCCGAGATCCGATTGCCGGAATGGGCAGAGCACAAGGCGCGTGGTATCGCTCGGGAAAAGGACCGGGACTACTACGCTCCGCGTTCCGATTGGCTCTCATTCGCCAAGAGCGAAGCGGCAAAAGGAAACCCTCCAAAAACGCAGGCTGTGATCCGCAAGCACCGTATCAAAAAGGCACCGTGGAAAACACGAACAACAGGTTGAGAAAGTAATTGTCCCGCTCGACCGAACCGACGGTGCTGACAAATCGATATTTGAAGTCGACTTGCTACCGCCTCAACACAACGCTGCGCAAATGCCTCGGCTTTCGAACGCCCGCAGAAATCTTTGAACGCAAGCTGATGGAAATCCAGAACCAACTGGAATAAAATAAGATATCAAAAACTGCACTTTACCGTGAGTTCACAGGCGCGCGCAATCCTCGCCGCCATCCGCCGATTGCGAGCGCCACCGTCATGCGCATGACCGCGATCCACGTCCAAACTGAACGGAAGCGGCAGGACAGGTCTGCCCGCTGTGCTGAAAAACACTACCGTCGAGCCAGAACACAGCGGCTTTCCGGTCTGATCGGCCCTGTCTCAGCGGCCCGCGTGACCGTAGAGGCCGCTTGGCGCAAAAAACGCTTGTGGCTCAGTCAGATTCAGGTGATTTTCACATCAAGCGGCACGCCACTTGGGGAATGTCAGCTAGTGGCATGCGACTTGAGGAATTTCAGCTTAGGACTCACGCGCGCCTGCACAGACGTACTTTTCAGTTGGGGGGCTTCCAAATATGCCAACGTCTACACAGATTGAGTTTGTCGCTTCGCTCTACATTGGATATTTTAACCGAGCGCCCGATCCAGCAGGCTTCGTGTTTTGGTTAGATGTGGTGGACAAGCAAGCTGAAGCTCTTGGTGCAGAAAGCTTGGCCTTCCAAAAATTTCTCAATGAGGATCTTCCACAGTTTTTTGCAGAGAACCCCGAGCCGCGATCCGTATATCCTTTCCTCGAGACACCGTCTCCGGAAAGTGCTGAAAGTTTCCTTACGAACGTCTATCAAAATCTATTTGGTCGAAATCCAGATGAAGCTGGCCTTGAGTTTTATCGCGATGCTCTTCTTGTCCCAGTTGGACAAGCCGGAAATCTGTCTCCAGGACAAGCCATCTCGCAGATTATAAATGGTGCAGTGACCGCCCCAGATAGTGTAATTGTGGCTAACAAGGTGGATGTCGGCTTGTTCTTTTTCGACAATATTTTACCGAAAATTGGTAGCCTCGATCCAGCGAAATTTGAAGGAGAAGCGCGAAAATCTGCTGAAACCATACTCACCAGCATTGATGCATCGACAAGTTCCAGAGATCTCGCAAAAAGCCTGATCTCCACTACCATCGGAGCAGAAGATCCTTCAGAAGAACACCCAGATGGGATTTTCTTCGAAGACTTTTTCTTTCAAACTAGCAGCGGAAATCATGAAGCCAGCATTCAGGGCCTAAAAAACCTCAATGTGATTGGAGATATTGGTGGTTTTGGCGACGCGTCAAAACTCGTGGTCAACAATTCCAAGTTGATCATTGCTGATGATATCGCGCTGAATTCAGGCAGCAGCACAATTTCGTTTTCCGGAGCACAAACAGGTGTCTTCCTGACCGGGAGCACATCCAGCAACAATTCTACAATCAGGCTCTCGGCCAGAAATGAAGAAACCGCATCTGCAAACGTCTTCATCAGTGATGGCGCGCAGGTTACAGTCAATCATTCTCGAGAAGGAGCATCCTCAGCCATCAGGATCGCAATGAATAAAGAAGCCGAATTTGAGGATAACGTTCTAACTCCAGGCGGGCAAAGTGTCACAGGTGCACTACTTGTCGAAGGCGATCAAACCAAGCTGTCGATCATCAACTCAGGTGGAGGTCGCGGCTCCCTTTCGATCGCATCTGTCGAAAAGGCAGATGATGCCTTCATTGACACTACTGTTAACCGGGAAGCCAACGGGTTAGTCGTAGTGCGGGATAGCGCCACAATAACGGTCCAGAGTGATATTCACATCGCTGATGCCAATAATGTGGCGGACGCGAGAGCCAACGGCGCCCTGATTGTCGAAGGCGAAGAAACACGCGTCATAGTTGGTGATGATAGTTCCGGGGGCCAAGGATTTATGCGGATCGCCGAAGAAGGTGGCACTGGGACGCTCATAGTTCGCGATGGCGCCCATATGACGCTTCTGTCTGGAGAAGAGTATGGTGGAGGAATCGAACTTTCTGGAGGCAGCGATCGCATTGGCGGCACTGCACATGCCGAAGTCACCGGGGAAGGCACAGTCCTCAATGTCGAGCATGGCTCTATTGCTGTTGGGCGCAATATTGGAGAGGCCAGTCTGACTGTTTCAGACGGTGCTACTGTGTCAGCCCGTAGTCTTAGTACCGGCCAAAACAGCACTGGCACGATCACCATAGAAGGCCCCGAGACAAGCGTCATTCTCAGTTCTAACAGAGACTGGTCATATATGGATATTGGTATCTTCGATACCGAATATACCGTATCTACCACCGTCGCAAACCTATCAGCCAACGGTACCGTCCTTATCCGAGATGGCGCAACTGTATCCATTGAGCATAGCAGCATCATCGGAGATGCTAACAACGTTCAAGGCGCGACAGCCACAGGCACATTGATTATCGAAGGCCAAGAAACACGCGTAACACTTGGCGATAAAGATGGTACCGGCCAGGAAGGATTCATGCGGATTGCCGAAGAAGGGGGTACTGGGACGCTCATACTACGTGATGGCGCCTATGTGGAATTTCTAGCTGGAAATGAGTACGGTGGCAATCTTCAACTCTCTGGCGGTAGCGATCGCATTGGTGGCACTGCACATGCCGAAGTCATCGGAGAAGGCACAGTCCTCGATGTCGAGCGTGGCTCTATTTCCGTTGGACGTAACATTGGAGAGGCCAGTCTGACTGTTTCAGACGGGGCACAAATCTTGGCTAATAGCATAAATGCCGGACGAAAGGGCACCGGAAACATCACATTCGAAGGTGGCGAAACACGTGTCACACTTGGTGGTGAGAGCGGTATTGGCCAGGAAGGATTCATGCGGATTGCCGAAGAAGGGGGTACTGGGACGCTCATACTACGTGATGGCGCCTATGTGGAATTTCTAGCTGGAAATGAGTACGGTGGCAATCTTCAACTCTCTGGCGGTAGCGATCGCATTGGTGGCACTGCACATGCCGAAGTCATCGGAGAAGGCACAGTCCTCGATGTCGAGCGTGGCTCTATTTCCGTTGGACGTAACATTGGAGAGGCCAGTCTGACTGTTTCAGACGGGGCACAAATCTTGGCTAATAGCATAAATGCCGGACGAAAGGGCACCGGAAACATCACATTCGAAGGTGGCGAAACACGTGTCACACTTGGTGGTGAGAGCGGTATTGGCCAGGAAGGATTTATACGGATTGCAGAGGACAGCGGCACAGGAACCTTAATCCTACGTGATGGTGCTCATATGACGCTTCTGTCTGGCGAGGAGTATGGTGGCGGAATCCAACTTTCTGGCGGCAGCGATCGCATTGGCGGCACTGCACGTGCTGAAGTCACCGGAGAAGGAACATACCTATTTGCAGAAAATGGCTATATCGCAGTTGGCCAAAATGCCGGTACCGCAACTTTCACACTCTCAGATGGAGCTGATGTCGACACTCTCTTCTTTACCTCTGGTCGCAGTGGCGCCGGGCATACAACAATCGAAGATGTCGGTACGAGCCTGACACTCTCTGGATCACAAATAATACCGGAGTACGGTGCATTCCTGAGCGTTGGGCGCGATTCTGAAGGGACGTTCACCGTCCAGAGCGGTGCAGATGTCTCCATAATAGGCAATGGTGGCCCTTTCCCAGGCATCCAAGTTGGCCGTAGTGAAGGTGCTGTTGGCGAGTTGACTATTACAGGAGCGGGCTCCTCGATCATAATTGATGGCGCGACAAACACCGCCACACGTAGTGGAGAAAGCGGGTTTATAGAAATCGGACGGAATGCTGGCTCAAGCGGAACAGTCAATGTCTTAGACGGTGGTCTTTTTCAGAATGATAACGACGGTGTTCTCACTGTTGGGTCCAACGCTGAATCACATGGAATTATAAATATAATTGGTGTTGGCAGCAAATTCGAATTTGGTGCGACCGCCTATATTGCACCGGAAAAATCTGGAGAGGGGATAGTGACCGTCAAAAACGGCGGCGAGTTAAAAGGCAGTGAGATCATCAACGCCGGCATCCTGGATGTAACCACCGGTGGCATAGTGACTGCTGATATTGAAACTCAAGGTTTGTTGCGCAGCTCCTCTGGTATCGAGGACTTGGTTATCTCCGGAGATCTTACCTCAAACACATCAGGGGTCAGTTTTGACTATCTCGTTTCAGGGAACACGTTGCTCCATGATACCTACGTAGCCACAGGCGATGTCGTCTTGAACGATGTCTTGTTCCTTGTGGGGCGCGCTTCGATGGACCTTGAAGGTCAAGTGGCAGAACTCATTTCCGGAAGCACCATTACAGCAGCAGACACGTTTTCAGTTCGCTTCATCGATGCGGACGGGAATACAATGAGTGAAAATCCTCAAAGCATTTTGAGCAATTTCAATGCCGGGGTAGAGCTTGATTTTACATTAACAGATACTGCGCTTTCGGTAAGCTTTGCTGGCATCTCAAATTTGATCACTGATGGGATATTGACATAATAAAAAATTAAACAGCTCGCAACATAACTTGACATTAGCTTTGCTCTACAGTTTGCAGGGGCTTTGTTGCACAAATCACGTAAAGGATTCACCTTGTGAATCCAGCTTGGTAGCTGGCGGGCATGAGCAAACCCACTCCCGCGACTTACAAGACGACGAACTGGCCCGCCTATAACGATGCGCTCAAACGCCGGGGCTCGCTGACGATCTGGTTCGACCCCGAGATGAGGTGGGGCGGAGAAACGCGCGAAAGTTGGTGATGCCCTGAGGGGCGGCATATCATGGCGGTGTCGAGTCGCCGTCAATTCTCTGCTGAGAAAGGGATATGCCACATGTCAGAGACTACCATCACCCAACTGCCCGATCCATCGGGTTTTTCATCCGACCCATTCACGGACGTTCTACGCGATGGCGCGCGCAAGCTTATCGAACAGGCGATCCACGCCGAGCTTGCCACGCTTATGGCAGCCTTTTCCAGTGACACGCTGGAGGACGGGCGGGCACGTCTGGTCCGTCATGGTCACCTCCCCGAACGCGAGGTCATGACCGGCATTGGTCCAGTGCCGGTGAAAGTGCCGCGCGTGCGGGATCGGGGCGTTGGCGAAGACAAGATCACCTTCACGCCCAGCATCCTGCCGCGCTATCTGCGCAAGGCGAAGTCGGTCGAGGAGCTGCTGCCCTGGCTTTACCTCAAGGGCGTGTCCACGGGCGATTTCACCGAGGCGCTGGAGGCGC
>CAZFQI010000162.1:0-6128 GCA_964520755.1 uncultured Marinobacter sp.
CCGGCGCCATCACTTGCTCGACAGGACTGTCCAGAAGCTACTTGGTCACTCGGATTTGCGCACCACGGAAATCTACACCCACGTTGTTCGCAAGGGCGGTTTTGGCGTGCGTAGTCCGGTTGATGAAGGCTTCTAGCCTCAGGGAAGGAAAGCGACGGAAACCAGATTCCGCCGCGGTTGAGGTTATTGCATGTCGTTGAACGCAGCGTCGGTTCTCGCTGCCAGGATAAAGTCGTTTTTGTGCAGGCCGCCGATTTCGTGGCTCCACCAGCTCACTGCGACTTTGCCGTACTCCAGAACAACCACCGGGTGGTGGTCTTCTTCCTCGGCAAGTTCGCCAATCTTGTTGGTGAGCTCCAGGGCCTTCACAAAGTTTTTAAGTTTGTAGACCTTATGAAGCTGTTCCTCACCGTCAATGTCCAGAATTTCCCAATCCGGAACATCTTTGTGCAGCTGCTGCTTTTCTTCCTCGGTCGCCTTGGGTGCGTTCGGGCTGCAGGCTTCACAGCTGTGTGCTTTCAGGTCACTCATTTCAACCTCCATGGTTGATGGCTGTACTACAAGCGTGGGTCGTGCCCTTCGCTTTATCAACCCTTCTCTTGAAATCCGGCCGCTTTCAGAATACTGTATATTTAAACAGTACTTCGAGAGTTTTCATCATGAGCGAGCTTCTGAACACGCTGATGCAGGATGCCCGTGTCTGGCAGGGGCACCGCCACACCCAGACCACACAGCCTGCGGAATCAACCGGTTACCAGGTGCTGGATAACCAGCTCGGTGGCCTGGGCTGGCCCCGGGGTGCCCTGAGCGAATGCCTGCTGGATGAACCGGGTATTGGTGAGTTGCATTTGCTTCTGCCGCTCATGCAGCGGGTGTGCGCAGAAGGCAAAAGCGTGTTCTGGCTGAACCCGCCGCACACGCCCTATGCCCCTGCCCTGGCCCGGGAAGGCGTCAATCTGGACCAGGTGGTGCTGATCCATACCGACGATGAGGGCGATTTTTTGTGGACACTGGAGAACTGCCTGCGTTCACCGGTCACGGGCCTGGTGATGGCCTGGCCGGGAAAGCTGGCCTCCCGGGAAGTCCGGCGTCTGCAGCTGGCCGCCGAAGCTGGCAGCAATGTGTGTGTACTGTTCCGGAAGCGGCGTTACGCCGAGCAGAATTCTCCGGCGGCCCTGCGCCTGGAGCTGGAACCGGGGGAGCAGCAGGATCTCAAGGTGAATGTGCTCAAGCGCCGGGGTAGCTGGCCCGGGCAGCGCTGTTCACTGGCCATGGCCCAGCGGGCCGATCTCTCTTTCCGTGAAACCACCCGGGTTGTCCGGGGCCCCTGGTCGGGTTCAACCGGATAATAACGCTCCATGCTCTGGCTGTATCTGCATTTCCCGCACCTGGTGCTGGACCATATTCGACGCACCCGTGAAGATCAGGGCGCCCTGGTGGTGGTTGAAGGCTCTGGCCAGAAGGTAATCCAGGCCTGCCCCGAAGCCAGGAGCCAGGGCATTCGTAGCGGCATGCGCCTGAAAACCGCCATCAGCCTGGCGCCGGATCTGGGCATGGTGCGGGCCGATGAAACCCAGGAGGCCAGGATTCTGGAAGATCAGGCCCGCTGGTTGTACCGCTACGCCGCCCATATTGTGCTGGTGCCGCCCGATGGTCTGCTGGCCGAAATTGGCAGCCTTCAAAAATTGTATGGCGGGCTGCCCGCTGTTTGGCAAACCGTGGAACAGGGGCTGAATGAGCGCCAGCTGAATGCCTGGATCGGTATTGGCTATACCCCTCTGGCGGCCCGGCTGATTGCCCGCGCCGGCAAAGGGGAATGCACGGCAGACAAGGGCCACATTCTTCGAAACCTGAGCCAGATGCCCCTGTTGGCAGCGGAATTCAACGAGAAGGCCTGCACCCGTTTACAGCGCCTGGGGCTGAACACGCTGGGGGAAGTGTTTGATTTACCACCCGGCGAACTGGCCCGGCGACTGTCTCCGGAACTCCTGGCTTACATCCAGAAAATCCAGGGCACCCGGCCGGATCCCCGCACGCCCTGGCAGCCACCCCACTCGTTCCGGCAACAGGCGGATTTTGTGCAGGAAATAGAACATAACCAGGGGCTGCTGTTTCCGCTCCAGCGTATGCTCATCGAGCTGGAGGAGGATCTTTGCTGGCGCCAGCAGGATACCGACAGCCTGCGGCTGGTTCTGAGGCACCGGCATGCAGAGCCAACCCGGCTGCAGATCCGCACGTCCGGGCCGGAACACCGGGCTGACAATTTCCTCAACCTGATTCGCCTGAGGCTGGAGCAGCACTCCCTGAGCGCCCCGGTTATCTCCATGGTTTTGCTGGTGAAGCGTTTCCTGTCCCGGGAAGCCCCTTCCGGGCAGGATCTGCTGGGCGAAACCCAGGATCTGAATGAAGCCTGGCATACCCTGATCAGCCGGTTGCAGGCGCGTCTGGGCGATCAGGCTCTCAGGCAGCTCTCGCCACAGGCGGATCATCGTCCCGAACGGGCCTGGTCGGCCTCGGAAGTTCTGCGTAAAACCGGAACGCCGCTCATACCGGCAGCAGAACTGCCCAGGCGGCCGCTCTGGTTGTTGAAAGGCCCGCAACCGCTGACCGAGGCGCCCGTTACCTGGTTTTCCGGGCCTGAGCGCATCAGCGGTGGCTGGTGGGATGGCCAGCGCGTGCACCGGGATTACTACATTGCCCAGTTGAGCAGCGGCCAGTTGGCCTGGGTCTTTCGGGATGCCCGGGAAGGCTGGTTTGTGCATGGGTGGTTTGGCTGATGTCCGGGCAGCAGTATGCGGAGCTGTTCTGCTTCAGCAATTTCACCTTCCTCACCGGGGCCTCTCATCCCCACGAACTGGCTGAGCGAGCACACGAGCTGGGCTACACCGCCCTGGCCATCACCGATGCCTGCTCCGTTGCCGGCATTCCCCGGGCCTGGGCGGCGCTGGCAGAAAGCCCGGTAAAACTCATTACCGGCAGCTGGTTTGAGTTGTCGGATGCCCCCGCCGGCGCCACTCAGCCCCGCTTTATCCTTCTGGCCCGCACGCGAAAAGGCTATGGCCAGCTTTGCCAGTTGATCACTACCGGCCGACGCCGGGCTGAGAAAGGCCATTACCAGCTATTTTACCGGGACATTGAAACCCACACCCTGGATGACTGCCTGTGCCTGTGGCTGCCCCCATCGCCTATCGAGGCGGATTCCGATCAGGCGCTGGCCTGCGGCGAGTGGCTGGCCCGCCTGTTTGACCCACGGATCTGGATTGCCGCTGCCCGCACCCTGGAATCCGGCGAAGAGCAACGGCTGGCGCGGATACACTGGCTGGCCGATCAGTTGCGCATTCCCGTGGCTGCCGTGGGCGAGGTGCACATGCACAGCCGGGAGCGCCAACCCTTGCAGGATGTACTGACGGCCCTGCGCAATCACACCAATCTGGAGAATGCCGGCCACTGCCTGTTCCAGAATGGCGAGCGATACCTGCGTCCCCTGCCCGTTCTGCAACGGCTGTTTCCGGAAGCCTGGCTGCATGAAACCCTGGCCATTGCCAGCCAGTGCACCTTCGAGCCCGGCAGCCTGCGCTATGAATACCCGCCAGATCTGGTGCCAGAGGGCGAGACTCCGGCCGGCTACCTGAAACGGCTGACCCGCGAAGGCGAGCGCCGGCGTTACCCGGACGGCACACCGCTGCAGGTTCAGAGCCTGATCCGCAAGGAGCTGGGCCTGATCTCGGAGATGAACTACGAGCATTACTTTCTCACCATCCACGATATTGTGGACTTTGCCCGCAGCCGTGGAATTCTCTGCCAGGGCCGGGGGTCGGCCGCCAACTCTGCGGTTTGTTATTGCCTGGGCATCACCGAGGTGAACCCGGCCCGAGTGGAACTGCTGTTCGAGCGGTTTATTTCCAAAGACCGGAACGAGCCGCCCGATATCGATGTGGATTTCGAGCATGAGCGGCGTGAAGAAGTTATCCAGTATATCTACCGGCGCTATACCCGTGAGCGCGCCGCCCTGGCTGCCACGGTGATCCGTTACCGGCCCAAGAGCGCCATTCGGGATGTCGGCAAGGCCCTGGGGTTTGATCCGGCCCTGGTGGAGCAGCTGCTGGAAGGCATCGACTGGCGGGACAAGGCCACCAACTGGCGCCAGCAGATTCTCGACAAGAAAATCACCCGCAACCCCCAGGTGGCGGACCAGTTCTTCACCCTGGTCAATACACTGCTGGGCTTCCCACGGCACCTGTCCCAGCACGTGGGCGGTTTCGTGATCAGCGCCGGGCCGCTGGCCGAA
The DNA here is from genome assembly GCA_964520755.1 of uncultured Marinobacter sp. Lineage (GTDB taxonomy): Bacteria > Pseudomonadota > Gammaproteobacteria > Pseudomonadales > Oleiphilaceae > Marinobacter. Next base: position 4,289 of record CAZFQI010000162.1, read on the forward strand.
CTGGTGCCGGTGGAAAACGCCGCCATGGCCGACCGCACCGTGATCCAGTGGGACAAGGACGACCTCGAAAGCCTTGGGCTGATGAAGGTAGACGTGCTCGCCCTGGGCATGCTCTCCGCCATTCGAAAGGCGCTGGAACTGATCAGCGAGGAGAAAGGCCAGCCTTTCCGGATACAGGACGTTCCCCAGGAAGACCGCGACACCTACGCCATGCTTCAGACTGGCGACAGCATCGGCGTGTTCCAGGTGGAATCCCGGGCCCAGATCAACATGCTGCCCCGCCTGAAACCGGAAACCTACTATGACCTGGTGATCGAAGTGGCCATTGTGCGGCCCGGCCCCATCCAGGGCGACATGGTGCACCCCTATCTGCGCCGCAAGCACGGCCTGGAGCCGGTGGACTACCCGAACGATGCCGTGCGCAAGGTACTGGAGCGCACCCTTGGTGTGCCCATCTTCCAGGAACAGGTGATCAAACTCGCCATGGTGGCGGCCGGCTTCTCCGCCGGCGAAGCCGACCAGCTGCGCCGGGCCATGGCCGCCTGGAAATCCCATGGCGATCTGACCCCGTTCCGGGAAAAACTGGTCACCGGTATGCTTGAGCGCGGTCACGATGCCGACTTTGCCGAGCGGCTGTACCAGCAGATCTGCGGCTTTGGCGGCTATGGCTTCCCCGAATCCCACGCCGCCAGCTTTGCCCTGCTGGTCTACGTCTCGGCCTGGATCAAGCGGCATTATCCAGCGGCCTTTTACTGTGCCCTGCTGAACAGCCAGCCCATGGGGTTCTATTCGCCTTCACAACTGGTGCAGGACGCTCGGCGGCACAATGTCACCGTACTGCCGCCGGATGTGAATACCAGCCAGTGGGACCACACCCTGGAAGGCGAAGAGCGCCACCTGCGCCTGGGCCTGAGAATCATCCAGGGCCTGTCCGTTAATGGTGCTGAACGTATCCACCAGAACCGGCCAGACGCCGGCTATCGCTCCGCCAGCGAACTTCGCCGCCTGGCAGCCCTGAATCAGCGGGATATGGAACTGCTGGCCGGGGCCAACGCCATGCCGGCATTCACCGCCAATCGCCACCAGGCCTATTGGCAGCTGCTCGACCACGAGCAGCCCACGGAACTGTTCGCTGAAGAAGTCGCTGTCGATTACCAGCCGGACTATTGCCAGCAGCTACCGGAACCCTCAGAAGGCCAGAACGTCCTTGCCGACTACGCCAGCCAGGGCCTCACCCTGCAGCGCCATCCTCTGGCCCTGTTACGGGAACAGGGCCACCTGAAGTTCTGCCTCAGTGCCGAGCAGCTGAAATCCACCAAAGCAGGCATTCCCGTCCAGGTCGCCGGCCTTGTCACTGGCCGCCAACGCCCCGGCTCCGCCTCTGGAGTCACCTTCGTTACCCTTGAAGACGAAACCGGCAACGTGAACGTGGTGGTGTGGCTGGAAACGGCAAGGCGGCAGCGCAAGCCGTTACTGACTGCCCGATTGCTGCATGTGAAGGGAGTGCTGGAGCGACAGGGAGATATTGTGCATGTGATGGCGGGGCGGCTTTCAGATCTTAGCCATCTGATTCAGTCGCTGCCGGTTCATGCCCGGAATTTTCATTAAGTCTGCGACTTGCCGATTAAATCTGTCGGATTACGGCTTTGCCTAATCCGACCTACATGATGCCTGTCTTTGATGAGAGAACTCCATGGATTCGGGAGTGGATAGGGGACCTTCTTTCAGGAATGTCTCCGGCCAGGGAAGGCCGGAGTCAAGCGCACATGGATGTGCTCGTAGCGGTTCCTGAAAGGAGGTTCCACACCTGCTCAAACTCCAGAATTATCAGTCTTATAAA
>CAZFQI010000163.1:0-6092 GCA_964520755.1 uncultured Marinobacter sp.
AGCCTTGACTCAAAACATCGAAACCGGTTTAATAGCGCCCCGTTGCACAGCAGTAGCGCAACACGCCCGGATAGCTCAGTTGGTAGAGCAGGGGATTGAAAATCCCCGTGTCGGTGGTTCGATTCCGCCTCCGGGCACCATTAAGAATTCAGACAAAACCCGCCTTGTGCGGGTTTTGTTGTTTCTGACGCTCAATAAAACCGACTCACGCTGAGACTCTTTGGGCATGACTCGCCCTGGGATCAATGCGCTCTTCCATCAGTCGTCGTTCACACATGGCTCTTTTCAGTTCCGAGTAATTAGTGGGGCTCGGATCCTCTTGGTAACGTTCCTGAGCCAGTCTCGCCAGGTCACATTTATCGAGCCATTTCTCGATCAGCTCTGCAGTCTTCATAGCCACCTCGTTCATTTGAATTCACTCGGTCAGCATAAAGACCTGGACCTTGAGCTATCTCGGTTGTTTTTCGCATGAATTGTGGCAAATGATGGCATTCATCGCGGGCCAACACTGAGGACCGCATCCGCTCGCGCCGCAAAAACGATTGCGTGCGATGCATGAAGCTTACTGTTCAGGCCCGGAAGTATTGAGCTTACTTCCATTACATAAATGTGACAGAGTAATGTGGTGAGAACCAAACCCTGCCAGATTCATGATGTCGCGCCCCGACCGCGCGAAGATAAACCCGAGCCAATTGCGGGAAGGGTGAACCAATGAACTATCGCCAACTCGTCCTTACCGGAATACTCGGACTCCTGGCTTTTGCGCTGTGGGCGAGTCCAGAGTTCAAACAGATTGCCGCGGGCGTTGCGATCTTCCTGTTTGGCATGCTCTCGCTCGAGAATGGATTTCGCCGATTTACCGGCGGGTTCCTGGAGAGAGTGTTGCGCCGGACCACGGACACGATTCCCAAGAGTCTGGGCTTCGGCATCGTCAGCACCGCCATTATGCAATCCAGCTCTCTGGTATCGGTCATTACCATATCGTTCCTGAGCGCCGGTCTGCTTCCGCTGATCACAGGCATTGGCATCATTTTCGGAGCCAACCTTGGCACCACAACCGGTGCATGGCTGTTCGCGACTATCGGCATGAAGATGAGCCTCTCATCCTTTGCTTTGCCGATGCTCGTGTTCGGGGTGGTGCTGAACTTCCAGAAATCCCGCGTGCTCAAGGCCTTTGGCGCGATTCTGGCTGGTCTGGGTTTTCTCTTCCTCGGCATAGATTTCATGAAGGAAGGATTCGAGAGCTACCAGTCGGCGGTCGATCTGCGCGACTATGCAATGACCGGCGTAACCGGACTGCTCGTTTATACCGGGCTCGGAATTCTGGCGACCGTCGTCATGCAGTCGAGCCACGCGACGCTGGCCCTAACCCTGGCCGGCCTGGCCACAGGCCAGGTAACCTACGAGAACGCTCTGGCACTGGCGATCGGTGCCAATATTGGCACTACGGTGACTGCGGTGATCGGCGGTCTTGGCGCTAATATCGCCGGCAAGCGGCTGGCAGGCGCCCACCTTCTGTTCAACATAGCAACAGCAGCAATCGCCCTGGTGCTGATCGAACCGCTACGCTGGTCCGTCGACAGCCTGTCGGGGCTCTTGTCGATTGCAGAGGATGATTACACAGTCAAGCTCGCCATATTCCACACCCTGTTTAACTGCCTGGGTGTAGCCATAATGTTGCCTTTAATTTCCCGGATGGCGAACTTACTGGAACACTGGCTGCCAGAACGTGAAGAAGAGGCCGAAGCGCAGCCCAAATACCTGAATCCGGCCGCGATGGAATTCCCCGATAGCGCCAACGCCGCTGTCCGCCGTGAGGTCTGGCACCTCTTCGATCAGGCCTTCGTCATCCTGGCACACGGTCTCCACCTGCACCGTGAGAAGATCCGCAACTGCGATGACCTGGCATGGATGATCAATCATAGCCGGGAACGCATCGACATCGACATCGACCTGGTCTACCGGCAGCGCGTCAAGCGCCTCTATAACGCCATCCTCGACTTCATTTCCGGTCGAATGGCCCTCATGTCTCCCGGAAGTTCCACCGATTCACTGTATCGTCTGCAGCATGCAGCCGCCGAGATGGTGGAAGCCATCAAGCACGTTAAACACCTGCGCAAGAACCTCACCACCTACATGGTGTCGGATAACACGGCTATCCGACAGGAATACAACGATCTCCGACTGCGTGTCGCGATGGTGTTACGTGAAACCCATCGGTTTTACGAGGGTAAATTTGACGATGCCAGCACGGCAATACTGGAGCTGGACGAGATCGCGGTCCGTGCCCGAGTAGACCGTGAATCCATGGTTGCGCGCGTTACGCGACTTCTGGGAACGAAGCGGATCGATTCCGCAATGGCAACCTCCCTGCTCAACGATTCCGCCTATGCCAGCGAGACAGTGGATGCTATTCTTTCCGGTACTCGTGCACTTCTTACAGCCACAGATGTGGAAGCTGCCCGGACGACCGAAGCAGTCTCGGTGAGCGACGAAGGCCAGGCAGAAATCACCGTCTGAGGCTTCAACGGCTGAGGACTATGTCTGGGCCGACCAATATTCGATGACGGCGGAGTCGGACAATGGGGTTCAAGGATTTGGTGGCCAGGCTTGACGATGTGCTGCGTGAACACGACAAGGGCAAATCGCTCAAGCGCAAGGAACTGAAGCGCCTGCAGCAGGAGCTTGAAAAAAAACAGGCAAAATACCGCGATCAGCTCAAGTCCGACTCTTCGGAAGAAACCCCCGCTCAGATCGAAGTTCGTCTGCGAGTGGTCGAGGCCCAACTCGCAAAACTACGAGACCTCATGGAAGAAGCATCCCTCTGATGGTGAAAAACAGAATAGCGGCCAACAACCCTGACAAAGGAACCGTAATCAACCAGGCAGCCACGATCCTGAACACCGCCGATCGCTTGACGAGATCCTGACGGTACATTTTTTTAAGGCTCTTTCGGTCGCTTTTCGAGATCGGCGCAGCGCCACCATTTTGCCTTTTCAGATTCTTGAGAATTTCTCCCTTCTCTTCGAAAGAGGCCTCATCGAACTCCTTTAGCAGACGCTCTACTATTGCCCGATCCTCTCCAGCATGATGCGCCTCGATCTCCTCGATCTTCTGACGATAGGTCGTTTTGAGATGCTCTCGCAGAAAGCCGACTCCGAACACGCCCCCGATGGCAATGTGGGTCGAGCTCACGGGAAGGCCCAGCTGGCTTGCGATGATGACGGTAATCGCCGCGGCCATAGCCACGCAGAAGGCACGCATGCGGTCGAGTTCTGTGATCTCGGAGCCGACGGTCCGGATTAGTTTCGGACCATACAGCGCCAGACCTAACGCAATTCCGAGCGCCCCGACCAATAACACCCAGCTGGGAATCGTCGCCTGGGCTGCGACGCCGCCCTGAAGCACGGCTTCATTGATCGCGGCCAACGGGCCGACCGCGTTCGCCACATCATTCGCCCCATGCGCAAAACTCAGAAGTGCCGCCGAAAAAATAAGCGGATAAGTGAACAGACTATCTACCCCCGCCTTACTGTTTTCCACCTCGGCAGAGGAACGGGCGATAAGCCATTTCGTAAGCCACCATACGAAGACCGCAACGACCGCACCGAACACGATGGCGGGCAGTAAACCGACGTCGACAATCTTGCCCAGCCCCTTGACCACAAGATACGTGGCAAAGGCCCAGGCCATTATTGCGACGAACAACGGTACGTTGTGCCTGGCGGCCTGAGCAATGTCCCGCTTGTAAGTAATCCGGCGCTTGATCAGGTAAAGCGACAGCGCTGCAATCGCCCCGCCCAGCACTGGCGATATGACCCAACTGGCGGCTATCTGGCCAAACTGGACCCAATCCACGATATCGACGCCACCCGCCGCTATACCCGCGCCCATCACACCGCCGACGATTGAATGGGTCGTGGAGACGGGTGCCCCGATATAGGTGGCCGCATTCAACCAGAGCGACGCGGCAAGCAGCGCCGCCATCATGAGCCAGATAAACGTATCAGGATCACCAATCAGATCAGGATCGATAATCCCCTTCTTGATGGTGCCAACGACATCGCCGCCCGCGATCAGAGCGCCGCTGGCCTCAAAAAACGCTGCTATAGCGATGGCCCCTGCCAGGGTCAAGGCTTTGGAACCGACCGCGGGACCCACGTTATTGGCAACATCGTTGGCGCCGATGTTCATCGCCATGTAGCCGCCAATCATGGCCGCTATTACCAGCATCACCATATTCGGAGCGTCAGCCCCGATGGAACGCACATACAACATTATGCCGGCAAGGAATATCACCGCCAGGCCGATACGAAAAACCTCAGCACGGCCGTAACGGGTCGCCTTTTCTATGGCATTGATTTGTTCCAGTTCCATAATGGCGCCGCCATGGTGTCGATATCTGGTGCAAGCCTCTGAGCAAAAAAAACCGCGATCGAAATCGCGGTCTTTCTGCAACTGAACCCTGTGTTAATCGCTTACAACGGTCACCGGACCGTGGGCATGCCTGACAACCTTTTCACTGACACTGCCAAGAGTGAGGCTTCTCAGCATTGAGTCGCCTCGCCGCCCCAGAAACATGTGGGAGCCGTGATTTTCATCGAGATACTCGACGATTTCCTTGGCTGGGTCCCCTTTAAGCAGAACTTCTTCCGCCGGCTCAACAATCCCGCTTACCGCCTGCTTCGCGGCATCAAATGCCTTGCGTCCGTATTCGTTGGCTTCTTCGTCAATGTCACTCTGCGGTATACCACTTACGATCAGTCTCTCGAGCTTGGTACCGGGGAAGACGGCAAGCAGCTTGAGTGATTGGCCGGTCGCTTTGGCGAGTTCAGCGGCAATTTTGGCGGCGTGCGATGAATGCTCTGAACCGTCACACGCGACTACAAAGCTTTGAGTACCGTTTGCCATGGTCCTCTCTCCCTTCCTGTTGGATGTATTTTCAACATAACACTGATGCGCTAGCCGGATGATTGACCCAAGTCATACACCCGGGTGACTCCTTGAGGGCTTAAATTTCCGATGAACACCATTCATTCCCTCGAATGCTATGACTCAGTGTAGATGACAAGGCATCAAAATCTATTCAGAAGATCCCGGAGGTGGGTAATGCCCGGAATTTATACTTATTGCAGGAACCTGTGGCACCATCGATTCTTGCGCTGCCGAGACGGCAATAGACGATAAGGAGTGATTGAAATGCTGATGGCCATTGGGGCGATCATTGCAGGTCTGATTCTGCTGGTATGGAGTGCGGACAAATTTGTCGAGGGTTCGGCCACCACCGCCAGCCATTTTGGAATGCCCCCACTGCTGATTGGTATGGTTGTGGTGGGCTTTGGCACGTCTGCGCCGGAGATGGCGGTTTCTGCTCTTGCCGCATCCCAGGGCAACCCGGGGCTGGCGCTGGGCAATGCTTACGGTTCGAATATCACCAACATAGCCCTGATTCTTGGCATCACTGCACTGCTGGCTCCGATAGCCGTGCATTCCCAGGTCATGCGCAAAGAACTACCCATTCTGATTCTGGTAACCGCCTTCGCCGGCTGGCAGCTTTGGGACGGTGACCTGAGCCGTATGGACGCAGTTGGTCTCATGCTGGTTTTTGTGTTGCTGATCGGCTGGAGTATCTACCAGGGCTTCAGGCAACCAGACGATGCTCTGGCGAAAGAGATGACCGAAGAAGTGCATGCCATGCCGTTGCGCAAAGCACTTTTATGGCTCGTGGTCGGACTGCTGCTGTTGATTGTCAGCTCCCGCATTCTGGTGTGGGGCGCCGTTGATCTGGCCACCATGTTCGGCATCAGCGATCTGGTCATCGGCCTCACCATAGTGGCCATTGGCACATCACTCCCGGAACTGGCCTCATCCATCATTGCGGCCCGCAAGGGTGAACATGATCTGGCCCTGGGCAATATCCTGGGCTCCAACCTGTTCAACACCCTGGCCGTTGTGGGCATTGCGGGGCTGATTGCGCCGATGCCGGTGGCGCCGGAAGTACTTGCCCGTGACTTCCCGGTGATGGCCGCCCTCACCCTGGCGCTGTTTGCACTGTGTTATGGCTTCCGTGGACCGGGGCGCATTAACCGGTT
>CAZFQI010000164.1:0-6027 GCA_964520755.1 uncultured Marinobacter sp.
CGCCAACGCTCCCGCCAGCCAAGAACAAAGATGGTCAGTGACGGCAGGAAGGTCACCGTAACGATGGCTGCACCCAGCAGGCCGAAGAGTACGATGGCCCCCACACCACGATAAAGCTCGGTGCCCTCGCCTGGCAGGAACACCAGGGGCGAGAGGCCGCAGATGGTGGTGAGGGTGGTCATGGCGATGGGGCGCAGGCGGGTCTGGACGGCGCCGGTGACGGCTTCCAACACGGTGACGCCTTTCTGGCGCAGGTTCTGCCGGGCCTGGTCCACCACCAGGATCGGATTATTCACCACGGTTCCCATCAGGATCAGGAAGCCCAGCATGGTGATCATGTCGAAGGGCTGGCGCAGTGGCTGCAGGCCGATCATGGGCAGCAGGCCACCTACCAGGTTCATCAGCGCCAGGCCTACGATGCCGCCAGCCACGCCCAGGGGGATGGCGGTCATGATCAGCAGCGGGAAGCCCCAGTGCGCGAAGATGGCCACCAGCAGCAGGTAGACAATGGCGATGGCAATGATGAAATTGCCGGTCAGGGCATCTCGGGTGGCGTTCAGCTGGTCGCTGGCACCGGAGATATCCACGTTTACATTGGCCGGCAACGCCCCGCTGTCACGCATGGACTGCAGCAACTCGGTGCGCACCCGCTCAACTCCGGCTTCCAGGGGCACATCGTCCGGGGGAATCACGTTCAGGGTCACGGTGCGGCGACCGTCCACCCGGCGGACCGTGCTGGTATCCACGGTTTCCTCGATGGCGGCCAGGCTGGAAAGAGGCAGTGTGGCGCCCTGGGGTGTGTGCACCATGACATCCGGCAGGCTGTCCAGTCCCGGGTTGCGGCCTTCGCTGCCGTAGACGTAGATATCGATCTTCTCGTCGTCCAGGAAGAAGTCGTCAACGTAGCTGCCCTCGGTCAACGAGGCCACGGTGAAGCCAATGCTTTCTGCCCCCAGACCGAGTTCCGCCGCGCGATCCCAGTCGGGCATGATCTGGATCAGCGGCTGCGCCAGGGACAGGGTTGAGGGCTGGCTCTGGATGCGGGGTCTATCGAATATTTCCTCAGCCCGTTGGTAAGCGGCATTGGCGGCGCTGTATACCGAAACCAGATCCGGGCCGGAGATGTCCAGGTTGATGCTGCGGGTGCCGCCGTCGTTGCTGGAAATGATGGAGCCCTTGGCCGCGAAGGCGCGCATGCCCGGGAACTGTTCATAGAACCGGGTGATCTCGTCCATCAGGGCTTCGATGTGCCTCGGGTTCAGGGTCTCAGCGATGATGCGGATCCTGGTGGGCGTCACCTGCATGTTGAGATAGGCCATGGGCGGCACGCTGGTTTCGCCGGCAGCGTAGGCCTGGCCGTCCGCATTCACGTGGGGCAGAAAGTAGTCTTCCACCTGTCGGGCAATGGCTTCCATCTCTTGCAGGTTGTAACCCGGCGGCGCGGACATGGCCGCAAAGGTCTTGGGTTCCTCACCCTCCGGCAGGTATTCCGCGGGCGGGGTCAGCACAAAAATCACCCAGAGACTGAAGCCGACGGTTGCGGCCATCACCAGAACCCGGCGCACCGTGCCATTCACCAGCCATCGCACCGCCCCCATGGCGGCCCGGCTCCAGCGTCCCGAGGTTTCGTTGCCGTATTCATCCGTTTGCACGCCCCGCCGGCCAAAATCCAGCCGGGCACACAGGGTGGGTATGATGGTAATTGCCACCAGCATAGAGGCAAGAATGGCGGCGGAGATGGCTATCGCCACGTCGGAATACAGCTGGCCCGCCTCTTCCTCGATGAACAGGATCGGCAGGAACACCAGGATGGTTGTGGTGGTGGACGCCAGCACCGCCGGCCAGACTTCCCGCACGCCCTTGAGGGCCGATTCGAAACGGTCCAGCCCCAGGCGCCGGTGGCGCTCGATGTTCTCCAGAACCACAATGCTGTTGTCGACCGTCATGCCGATGGCAAAGGCAATACCGGCCAGGGAAATCACGTTAATGGTACGACCGGTAATCAGCAGCCCGATAAAGGCCGCAATGGCGCACAGGGGGATGCCGACAACACCGGCAAAGGTGGCCCGGCCTGATCTCAGGAACAAAAACATCACCAGGGTGGCGAATACCGCACCAATGCCCAGGTTGGTCCAGACGTTGGCCACCGACGCTTCCACATAACGGGCATCATCAGCCGTCAGGCCCAGGCTCATTCCCGCCGGTTCCAGCACCTCGCGATTAATGGCGGCCACTTCGTCCATCATGGCACGCTTGATATCGATGACATTGGAGCCGCTTTCCCGGCGTACCTGCAGGCCGATTACCCGCTGGCCATTGATAATGGACAGCTCCCGAATCCGGGAATGGCCCTGCTGCACCTGGGCAACCTCGCCAAGGCGCACCACACTGTCACCCTGCCGGCGCACCACCAGTTGCTCCAGGGCTTCAACGTCATCAAAGCGCCCCACCGTGCGCAGCAGATACCGGCGCTTGCCGGAATCGATCTCGCCGCCGGAAATGTCCTGGTTGCGGCTGACAATGGCCTCTCTCAGATCGAGTAAACTCAAGCCCCGCTGGGCCAGGGCGGCTTCGTCCACGATCACCTGCATCTGCCGATCGGCACCGCCGCCCACGGTGACCTCGGAAACCCCCGGCACGCTCTCCATCCTGGGTCGAACACGGTCTTCGATGAAATCGCGCATCAACTCGATATCCAGTTCCCGGGGATTGCCCTCCAGGGTGGAAATTCGGAAGTACATGAACGCATTGGAAGAGAACGACGCCGCGACAATACGCGGTTCATCCACATTTCTCGGGTAATCCGGGACCTGGCTGAGGGCATTATTGATCTGGATGAGGGTCTCGGTAATATCCACCCCGAACGGGAACTCCAGTTCAATCTCGGCCGCGCCGCTGGAGGCGGTGGAAGTCATCCGGCTCAGGTTGGGAACATTGCGCAGGAACCGTTCCTGCTCGATCAGTATGTCTTTCTCGATGTCCTGGGGCGTGGCGCCGGGCCAACTGGTTTCCACCGTGACCGTGCGCACTTCCAGATCCGGAATCATCTGGACCGGAATCCGGAGCGCGGCGGCCGTCCCGAGAATGGCAACGATCAGGGCAATAACAGTAACCAGGGTGCCGTGACGGATGATTCCGGCAAACATCAGCGGCTCTCCCGTTCGGCAATGCGCACGCTGATGCCCTCGCTCAGGGATTCATTGCCACGGACCACCACTTTCTGGCCTGCCTCAAGGCCACTGGTGACCTCAACCCGGCCCTCGAAGCCGGTGCCAAGACGCACCCGCTTTTCGCTCACGGTCCATGTGTCTTCGTCCCCCGATGCAGCGATCCATACGGTGGTTCGTCCTTCGGGGTACCGATTGATGGCATCCCGGGAGACCGTCAGTCCACGCGCGCCAGTGGTTACCCGCAGGACGGCCTGTACCGACATGCCGGGAAGCAGCCTCACTGACTCAGGTTTGATGGCACGGAGGAGAAAGGTTCTGGACTGGGGATCATTGACCGGGACCAGCACTTCGATAGCCGCTTTGCTCAGCTCCTGTCCGTTCTGCACCAGCAGCCGGCTATTGTCGTCGATGCGTTTGAAGAAGGCCTGGGGCACCTGGAAATCCAGACGAAGGTTGTCGGTATCCACCAGGGTCAGCAGCTGGTCGCCGGGGGTAACCCATTCCCCGAGATCCCGGGAGCGCTGGCTGACCACACCGTCGAAGGGAGCGGTCACACGGTGGTGTCCGGCTCGCACCTCCACCTGTTGCCGCGCGGCTTCCAGGCGAGCAAGGGTAGCTTCGCTGGCGGCCACTGCACTTTCCCGGGAACTGACTTCGGTGGCCGCGATGTTGCGGCCTGCACCGACGGACCTGGCCTCACGCAGCCGACGCTGGGCTTCATCCAGACGAGTGCGGGCCTCTTCCGCCTCGGCCCTTGCGGCCGCCAGTTCCCAGGTGACCATTTCATCATCAAGCTCGACCAGCACATCACCTCGGGAGACACGATCGCCGGCTTCTACCCGAACCTTGTCCAGAAGGCCGGCAACCGCCGTCGACATGCCGGATACCCGAAGAGCGTTGACTGTTCCGTTCAGGGTCACTTCCTGAACAATATCTTCCGAAGAGACGGTTTCCAACTGGACCCCCGGCAGATCCTGGGCAGCGACGAAAACGGGGAACAGGCTGCCTATAAACAATACAACGACCTGCAGGCTCTTCATGGGGATAACCACGTCCTTTTCTCCAACATTCATTTTAATGGATGCAATTACTAACCTTAGTTCATGGCTTACGATGAAAAAGCCTGTCCGGACCTTGGACAGCAATTGCCCTGGCCGGTGGGGGGAATGCGAACTGGGGTCAATTCCGTCCCCAGCCATCTGAGCTACTATTGTCACAATACTGACAACAAGGATGCCCTGTGAAACCTCTCAGCCCCACGGATCAGCTCTTTCTCTGGCTGGAAAAGCGGCAGCAGCCCATGCACGTGGGCGGTCTTCAGCTGTTTTCTTTTCCCGACGACGCACCGGATGACTACGTCGCCCAGCTGGCCGACCGGCTCAGGCAGTACACAAAGGTGACCCCACCGTTCAACCAGCGCCTGGATTACCGATTCGGCCAGCCGGTCTGGGTGGAAGACGAGCACCTGGATCTTGAGCACCACTTCCGCTTCGAGGCACTGCCGACACCTGGGCGGGTCAGGGAGTTGTTGTCGTTCATCTCGGCGGAACACTCCCATCTGATGGACCGGGAGCGTCCGCTGTGGGAGTTTCATCTGATTGAAGGACTGGGTGAGCGACAGTTTGCGGTTTACATCAAGGTTCACCATGCCCTGGTGGACGGTGTCTCAGCCATGCGGATGGTGACACAGATGCTATGCCAGGACACAGGGGAACGGGACATGCCGCCAATCTGGGCCATGCCACCCCGTCCGGCCCGTGAACGGGATGACGGCGGCCCCTCCCTGTGGCGAAGTGTCGGCCGCCTGCTGGGAGAATCCGGCAAGCAACTGGGCACTGTGCCCACCGTCGCCCGGGAGCTTTTGCGAACCATCAACGATGCCCGTAAAGACCCGGCCTATTCCTCCATCTTCCACGCACCCCGCAGCATCCTGAACCAGAAAATCACAGGCTCCCGGCGCTTCGCAGCGCAATCCTACTGCCTGAGCCGGATAAAGGGTGTATGCAAGGCCTATGGCACCACGGTCAATGATGTGGTGATGGCCATGTGCGCAAGCGCGCTGCGCAGCTATTTGATGAACCAGGACGCCCTGCCTGAGAAGCCGCTGATCGCCATGGTGCCGGTGTCACTGCGAAGGGATGACAGCTCCGGCGGCAATCAGGTGGGCGTGATCCTCGCCTCGCTGCACACCGATGTCACCAGCCCGGTAACCCGGCTGATTCAGATCCATGAAGATGTGAAGGCTGCCAAGGACCGCTACGCCCACATGTCACCGGAGGAAATCATCAACTACACCGCACTGACCCTGGCGCCCGCGGCGTTTCATCTGCTCACCGGCATGGCACCGAAGTGGCAGACCTACAACGTGGTGATCTCCAACGTCCCCGGACCACGGGAAACCTGTTACTGGAACGGTGCAACGCTGGACGGCCTGTACCCGGTCTCCATCGTCATGGACCGCCTGGCACTGAACATGACCCTGACCAGCTACGGCGACCAGGTGGAATTCGGCCTGATTGGCTGCCGCCGCACACTACCCAGCCTGCAGCGGATGCTCGACTACCTGGAAGAGGCTCTGGTCGAACTGGAAACCGCCGCCGGCCTATAAACAGATCGATCAGCCGAAGCGGCGCTCCTCGTTTCGGATGGAGATCTGGTTGTTCATGGTCCAGAAGTCATACAGGACACCGATCAGGAACAGGCCGCCGGTGAACAGGTAAATGATCCCGGTAATCCACTTGCCCATGTACATCCGGTGAATGCCGAACACACCCAGGAAGGTCAGCAGAATCCAGCCGATGTTGTAGCTGACCTCACCTTCCCGGAACCGAAGATCCGCCTCCCGGTCCATGGCCGG
>CAZFQI010000165.1:0-4792 GCA_964520755.1 uncultured Marinobacter sp.
AAGCCGAGCCCAAAGATCATGCTCGTCGGCATGCTCAACAACGGCCTGAACGATTTCGCCTGGGACAAGGTCGGTCTCATCATTGAGGTAAACCATGCCGTCGATCTCCGGCGCATCCGCCTTTGAGCGACCAATTGCACCTTCCTCGTCGACTTCATCAATCAACACATCGATGGTCTGGCCGATTTTGGCCTGCAGGCGGGCAGCGGAGATCTTTGCCTGCTTTTCCATGAAACGGGCCAGGCGCTCTTCTTTGACCTCCTCCGGAACCGCACCTTCCAGTTCGTTGGCTTTGGCGCCCTCTACCGCGCTGTACTTGAACGCGCCCACACGATCCAGTTGAGCCTCGTCGAGCCAGTCCAGCAGGTATTGGAAGTCTTCCTCGGTTTCACCGGGGAAGCCGACGATGAAGGTGGAGCGGATGGTCAGCTCGGGGCAGATGTCCCGCCACTTGCGGATGCGCTCCAGGGTTTTGCTGTCGTGGGCCGGGCGTTTCATGGCCTTGAGCACTTTCGGGCTGGCGTGCTGGAACGGGATGTCCAGGTACGGCAGGATCTTGCCTTCGGCCATCAGGGGAATAATGTCATCCACATGGGGATACGGATAAACGTAGTGCAGGCGAACCCACACACCCATTTCGCCGAGGGCTTCGCACAGGGACTGCATTTTGGTCTTCAGCGGACGCCCCTGCCAGAAGCCGGTGCGGTACTTGGTGTCAACGCCATAGGCCGAGGTGTCCTGGGAGATTACGAGCAGCTCCTTCACACCGGCATCTACCAGGCGCTGGGCCTCATCCATCACATCGCCGATTGGTCGGCTGACCAGATCGCCGCGCATGGAGGGGATGATGCAGAAGGTGCAGCGGTGGTTACAGCCCTCGGAGATTTTCAAATACGCGTAATGCCTCGGGGTCAGTTTGATGCCCTGGGGCGGAACCAGATCGGTAAAGGGGTCGTGTTGTTTCTTCTGGGGAACAAACTGGTGAACCGCGCCCACCACTTCTTCATAGGCGTGGGGGCCGGAAACGGCCAGCACACCGGGATGGGTGTCACGAATCTTGTCCGCTTCAACACCCATGCAACCAGTGACAATAACCTTGCCGTTTTCGCTGATGGCCTCGCCAATGGCGTCCAGGGATTCCTGCTTGGCGGCATCGATAAAACCGCAGGTATTCACTACAACGATATCAGCGTCGTTATAGGTGGGCACAACATCGTAACCGTCCAGCCTCAGTTGGGTGAGGATTCGTTCGGAGTCGACGAGAGCCTTGGGGCAACCAAGGCTGATGAAACCGACTTTGCCGTTACCGGAAGCGACGGGGTTCTGGGTGTTATCTGTCATAGAAGGCTTGGAATTCCCGGAGCTCGACGCGAGCCCACTGATGAATGAAGGGCAGCATTTTACACCAGCTACGGGACCGCCTGCAGCAAAAGTCCGACCAATAACACCGGCGAAATAATCTGACAGACGTCAAAATTTGTGACGTCTTGTTCAGAAAGATTTAACAAATCTGCCACTATAGGCGGCAGGCTTCTTGCTGATCACAAAGTAAACAACTACACTTTCATGCGCTTACCTTGCTTTTAAGTGTTTTTCTGGAAGGAATTTATGGGAAAGGCAGCCTCATTTGCAACCAGACACGCCAGAAGAGTCAACATGAAACCTGTCGCCGCCAAACTGAATTTGCGCAACCAACAGCGAGTGGACGTAGCCACCGACATCACGATTGAGAAACCGGACGGCTGCTGCCTGACCTGTTCGGTGTCCAACCTTTCCCGCACCGGAGTGATGATCTCCTGCGACCAGGAGACGGTGAAACAGCTCATCCCCGAACAAAAGGCGCCGGCTCCCGGCAACTGGATTTCGGTAAAAACGCGCTTCGCCGTGCCGGTCGTTGCCACGCAGCCTGTCTCAATTATTGCCGACGGCAATATTGTTCACATGCGACGTATTGCGCGAGATGAGTTTCAGCTCGGCATCCAGTTCGCAGAGTTTGAAGGCAACGGCTTCGATTACGTCGACCGCTACGTCGCCAAGTTGCTGGCCGACTCCCGCAATCCGGCCTGAGCTTCCAGCCCGGGTTTCCTGAAGCCCAGAGCCCGTCACTGCTATATTGTTATAACGCCAATGTCTAGTTGGCCGTCTTCTTATGCCCTTACCCCCTCTGGTATAGTTGCCGTATTCATTCGCATAGCCAAAACGGCCCGCACGGCGGCAACGGATTATCATGACCACATACAACCTCACGCACCTGAAACAGCTGGAAGCGGAAAGCATCCACATCATCCGGGAAGTGGCAGCCGAATTCGACAATCCGGTAATGCTGTACTCCATCGGCAAGGATTCCGCGGTAATGCTCCATCTGGCCCTGAAAGCCTTCTACCCGGGCAAACCGCCCTTCCCGTTGATGCACATTGATACCACCTGGAAATTCCGGGACATGATCAAGTTCAGGGACAACGTCGCTGAGAAGTTTGGCCTCGACCTGATCGTGCACACCAACCAGGAAGGCGTGGATCAGGGAATCGGGCCGTTTACTCACGGCAGCGCGAAACATACTGACGTCATGAAAACCCAGGCCCTGAAACAGGCACTGGACAAGTACAAGTTTGATGCAGCCTTCGGCGGTGCCCGTCGAGACGAGGAAAAATCACGGGCCAAGGAACGCGTGTATTCGTTTCGGGATGAGTACCATCGCTGGGATCCCAAAAATCAGCGTCCCGAGTTGTGGAACATCTACAACGGCAAGATCAACAAAGGCGAGAGTATCCGGGTGTTTCCGCTGTCCAACTGGACGGAGCTGGATATCTGGCAATACATCTACCTTGAGAACATCGACATCGTTCCGCTCTATTATGCCGCCGAACGTCCGGTCGTTGAGCGCGATGGCACCCTGATCATGGTGGACGATGATCGCATGCCATTGAAGGAAGGCGAGAAACCGATGATGAAATCGGTTCGCTTCCGGACCCTGGGCTGCTACCCGCTGACGGGCGCCATCGAATCCGAAGCCAACACGCTTCCGGACATTATCCAGGAAATGCTGCTGGCAAAGAGCTCCGAGCGCCAGGGTCGGGTAATCGACCACGATTCAGCCGGCTCCATGGAACAGAAAAAGCGGGAAGGGTATTTCTAAGATGTCACACCAGTCTGATCTGATTGCAGAAGATATTCAGGCCTACCTGAAGCAGCACGAAAACAAGGAGCTCCTGCGCCTGCTCACCTGCGGCAGCGTGGATGACGGCAAGAGCACCCTGATCGGCCGCCTGCTCCATGACACCAAGATGATCTACGAAGATCACATGGCCAGCCTGAAAACCGACAGCGCCAAGATGGGTACTACCGGCGAGAAGCTGGACCTCGCCCTTCTGGTGGACGGCCTGCAGGCGGAGCGGGAACAGGGCATCACGATTGACGTGGCCTACCGGTATTTCTCCACCGACAAGCGCAAGTTCATCATCGCTGACACCCCGGGCCATGAACAGTACACCCGGAACATGGCCACCGGCGCATCCACCGCGCAGGTCGCGATCCTGATGATCGATGCCCGCCACGGCGTGCTGACCCAGACCCGTCGCCATTCCTACATCGCGTCTCTGCAGGGCATTCGCCACATTGTCGTGGCCGTAAACAAGATGGACCTGGTGGATTTCAGCGAAGAACGCTTCAACGAAATCAAAGATGATTATCTGGCCTTTGCCGCCAAGCTGGGCCTGAAGGATATCCGCTTCGTCCCGCTGTCCGCCCTGGAAGGCGACAACGTGGTGAACAAGAGCGAGAACACGCCCTGGTTCACCGGCCAGCCGTTGATGGAAATCCTGGAGACTGTAGAAGTAGGCCGGGACAAGAACCTGGAGCACTTCCGGTTTCCGGTTCAGTACGTCAACCGCCCGAACCTCAACTTCCGGGGCTTCTGCGGCACTATCGCCTCCGGCGTGATCCGCCCGGGTGAGAAGGTCATGGCCCTGCCCTCCCGGCGCACAAGCACGGTCAAGGAAGTCGTTACCTTCGATGGCAACCTTGAAGAAGCCTATATCGATCAGGCGGTCACCCTCACCCTGACCGATGAAATCGACATCAGTCGCGGCGATATGCTGGTCAAAGTGGAGGACGAGCCGGAGGTGGGCAACCGCTTCAATGCCAACATCGTGTGGATGACCGATACGCCTCTGGAAACCGGCCGGCTGTACGACATCAAGCTGGGACCGACTTTTACCTCCGGCACGGTGAAAAAGATCCACCACCAGACCGACGTAAACACCCTGGAACAGCAGACCAACCCAAGCCAGCTCCAGCTAAACGAGATTGGGCTTTGCGAACTGACCCTGAACCAGCCGATCGCCTTCGATGCCTACCAGCGCAACCACGCTACCGGCAGCTTTATCGTGATTGACCGGCTGTCCAACGTCACCATTGGTGCAGGAATGGTTGCAGGCCTGGCCGAGTCCGGCGAATCTCTCGATCCGGTTTCGGTAGAAGAACGCGAACGCCGCCTGGCCCAGAAGCCGGCAATCATTGCCTGCAATGGCAAACAGGCACCAGCACTGGCTCTCGCCGTTGAGCGGGCGTTGTTCGACCAGGGCAAAACGGCCGTGGTGGTCACCGAAGAAAACGCCGGCGATGCCGACGAACGCCGCCGCGTTGCCCAGCTTCTGACCTCCCACGGTCTGGTTGCCATTGCCGTTAACCTCGGCACTGACATCGCCAACGCGGCAACAACTGCCGACAGCGAGCAGGAGATTCCTGAGGCTGTTAGCAAACTTGTGCAGGAGTTGATTCGCAGCAAGCGGGT
>CAZFQI010000165.1:4892-6017 GCA_964520755.1 uncultured Marinobacter sp.
CTGCCCTGCGGCCCACCCCCAGAACCAGCAGACTACCAATGAATCCAACGCCAATACATGGCAAAATCCCGCCCCTCTGAGTTAACCGAAACAACGAACAGGAGCCAAAAATGGCCATCAAACACCTCCGCACTGCCTTCGCCAGCCAGTACCAGCCGGGCCAGCCTGCCCGCCTAGTGACCGGCGAGGCCCTGCAGGAGCCCGGTGGCGATTACGAGGGCCTGCACAAGCAGATGAAGCGCCTGTTCAACAGCAAGCCCGGCAAGAAATACGGCCGGTTTTCCGAGGATCTTGGTGAGTGCCCGTTCAGCGCCTGGCTGAAGGATTATCTGGAAGACAAGCAAACCTTCGGCGCCATGACCGACCGCCTGTTCGGGCAATGGCAGGAGCTGCTCACCGGCAGCCAGGAGGAATTCGATGGCCATCTTATGATCGTCCACGATGCCCTGGCGGATGCCGAGGTGGTCTACCTGTTTATTCTGGAAACCGACAGTGCCATGCGTTTCGATGGCACTCAGTCACTGGACGCCACGGACGTTCTCAGCCTTTCCCGCCTGAATCTGGCTGTTCGCATCGAGCTGGACGACTGGCGCAGCAACAATCCCGCGGAAAACTACCTGACACTGGTGCACGGCCGTGGCACCGGGGAACCAGGAGAGCTGTTTATTCGTTTGTGCGGGTTTACCAATCAGGTAGATGTGGAAAAGGAAACCATGACCTTCCTGGATGCTGTAGAGGCTTTCGCCAAGTCCTCCGAACCTGAGAAGGCCGGCGAGGTTCGTAACAAGGCCTATGAATTCTGCAAGGAGCAGCATGCACTGGGCGAGCCGGTGGAAATCGAGGCACTTTCAGGCTACCTGGACGAGAGCGAGCCGCAGCGTTTCAAGGAATTTGCCTCGAAGACCGCCGAGCTGCCAGAGAGCGGCGTGCTGCACCCGGATCACCGCAAAGTGAAGAAGCTGGTGCGTATTGCAGGCTCTGGTGGTGGCATGAGCGTGTCGTTTTCATCCGACCTGGTGAATCAGGCGGTTTACTATGACCGTGACAAAGATGCCCTGACGATTACCCGGCTTCCCAAGGCTTTGCGGGAGCAGCTTCAGCGGTATCTTGAGGCTCGCGAGGAGT
>CAZFQI010000166.1:0-5999 GCA_964520755.1 uncultured Marinobacter sp.
GGACTACCAACCTTGATACCGACCTCAACCTGGATTCCAGGGAATCGGTGCTCGAGACCAGAGTGAGAGACATAGGTCCGCTAGCGGTTACCAGTCTGCAGGGGGATAGTTTCTCTGTTCAGTATGCTGATGGTTCGCCAGACGTCAATGTTGCTATTGATCCCGCGGCAACTGCGCGTCAGGCCGCTGCGACCATCAACGATGTTCGTGGGTTGAGCGCGTCAGCCACCACAACGGCTACCGAAAATGGAATCACGGACAGTTCTATCGCCAGCGCCAATGCGAGTGGCACTTTCACGTTCAGTTTGGACATCAACGGTGCGCCATTAGCGCTGGATACCAACAACATCAATTCATTGCAGGATCTCGTCGATTCGATCAACAATTCCAGCGAAGCGGCCATATCGGCCTCCGCGGTTGATGATGGAACCGGTACAAATGTTCTGCGTGTGATCCATAATCAGGGTGAAACTCTCGATTATTCTTTCGGAGATGGCACGACCACAACAGACCCTGCGCCGGTGCTTGGTGACGTCAATGTGACTGCCGACAGGGTCGTCGCGTCTGTCAGCGATCCTACGGATGGGCCTTTCGAGACCGCCTTCAACGCCTCTCCGATTCGAATTACCAACGAGTTCAATCCGCTAGATCAACGCACCTATAACCATGCTACATCTACCACCATCTATGACAGTTTGGGTAACTCTCACGAGCTGACACAGTTCTTCGTCAAGAATCCCTCTCCGGGCAATGGTGTCGGGGTTAGCGAGTGGTCGGTATACGCCCAGATTGATGGTGAGTTCGTGGGTGGCTCGGATGTGACACCTTATACCGCCCGGTTCGATCAGGACGGTGCCCTTGAGTCGATCAATGGAGACCCCAGCGGTGAAATTCTGATCGATGACTGGATTCCCAAGGATGAGGCGGGTCAGCCCAATGGCGCGGACGGACCTCCTGCATCTGGCGAGACGGTGGTAACACCGATTCCTGAGCCGCCAACAACCTCAGCGTTTGTGATAAATCTGAGCGGTACCACCCAGTATGGGGCGGCATTCGGGGTTAATGACCAGCAGCAAAATGGTTATACCACTGGCCGTCTTTCCGGGTTAGACGTATCGGATCAGGGGGTATTATTCGCCCGTTACACAAACGGCCAATCCCAGGCATTGGGGCAGGTAGCGTTGGCATCGTTCAATAACACCAATGGATTGTCTCCTGTAGGGGACACCTCCTGGGTTGAAACCTTCGAATCCGGCCAGCCGATCATCGGTGCGCCGGATACCGGAACTCTGGGCGCTATCAAAGCCAGCTCGGTAGAAGAATCAAACGTGGACCTGTCCGCGGAACTGGTCAACCTGATCATCGCCCAGCGCAACTATCAGGCCAATGCCAAGACCATTGAAACCTCCGATGCGGTCACCCAGACCATCATCAACCTCCGTTAATATCCTGAGCTAGCGAACATGGCATGACTCCTGCAGGAAGACTGGAAACAGTCAAAATTCCGGCAGGAGTTTTCCCATGGACAAAGCCCTCTACATCGGTATGTCTGGTGCCAAGCAGAACATGCTGGCCCAGCAGGCCCATGCCAATAACCTGGCGAACGTCAGCACCACTGGCTTCAAAAAAGACTTCGCCCAGGCCCGCAGCATGCCTGTCTACGGGGAACACCACCCGACCCGCGCCTATGCCATGACAGAAAGGCCCGGTACGGACCTTTCCGCCGGTGCGCTGATGGAAACCGGTCGAAAGCTGGATGTCGCTGTGGAAGGTGAGGGATGGCTTGCTGTCCAGAACGATCAGGGCGAGGAAGTCTTCACCCGCAGTGGCAGCCTCCAGGTGGACGTCAACGGCCTGGTGCGACTGGCCAATGGCGAACTGGTACTCGGCAACGGAGGGCCGGTTGCGCTTCCCCCTTTCGATAACGTCCAGATTGGCGCCGATGGCACCGTCTCAATTGTTCCTGTCGGTGGGCCACCGGACCAGCTGGTTGAGGTAGACCGCCTGAAGCTGGTTAATCCGCCGCCGGAAGCGCTGGAGAAAGGCCTTGACGGGCACATGCGGCGCAAGCCGGATCAGGCCCTCGATGGGCCGGAGCCACCGGATGCAAACCAGCGGGTTGCGTCGGGGTTTCTTGAGAGCTCCAACGTGAATGCGGTGGAGGAGATGATCTCGAACCTTCAGCTGTCCCGGCAATACGAGATGCAGGTGAAGGTGATGACTACCGCGAACGAGAATTCTGAAGCAACGGCACGGCTGTTGCAGAACCTTTAAGTAACGACTGAACACATTGGCCTGGCGGGCCAGAAGCGGCAAAAAATGGCCGCCTGACTGCCCCCGGCAAGGAGTAAGCAGCATGCATCCAGCACTTTGGGTCAGCAAGACCGGGTTGAGCGCTCAGGACACCAACATGTCCACCATTTCAAACAACCTGGCGAACGTTAACACCACTGGCTTCAAGCGGGACAGGGCCGTGTTTCAGGACCTTCTGTACCAGATCAACCGGCAGCCAGGCGGTCTGACTACCCAGAACTCGGAACTGCCTTCCGGCCTGCAGTTGGGCACCGGTGTGCGGGTTGTGGGTACCGCCAAGCAGTTCTCCCAGGGCAACCTGCAGATTACCGAGCAGCCCCTGGATATGGCCATCAATGGCCGTGGTTTCCTGCAGGTTCAGCTGCCGGATGGCCAGATTGCCTACACCCGGGACGGCCAGTTCCAGCTGAACGCGGATGGTGATGTGGTCAACCCGGATGGCTACCCCCTGGAGCCCGCCATCAATGTGCCGGAGAACGCTACCAATATCACGATTGGTAAAGACGGCACCGTGACGGCAGTAACGGACGATCAGGCGGCACCGGTAAACCTGGGCCAGATTACGCTGGTGGATTTCATCAACCCCCAGGGCCTGCAGGCCATCGGTAACAACCTGTTCAAGGCCACCAATGCCAGCGGTGATCCCGCCGAAGGTGAACCCGGGCTGGCCGGGCTCGGCAGTATTGAGCAGGGCTCCGTGGAGTCGTCCAACGTTGAGGTGGTTGAGGAGCTGGTGAACATGATTACCACGCAGCGGGCCTACGAGATGAACTCGAAAGTGGTCTCCACAACGGACCAGATGCTCCAGTTCATCACTCAAAACATTGGCTAACGCCGCCAGAGGTGACGTCATGAAATTGATGACATCAGACCGGACAATCCGAAGTGCCAGTACTCTGGCGACTGTGGTGGTCCTCATTGTGTTGCAGGGGTGTACGGCCATGAGTCGCCCCCGGGCCATGCCGGATGACCCCGAGTTTGCGCCGGTTCGCCCTCAGGCCATGATGCAGCGGGACAGCGCTTCTGGCTCGATTTACCAGGTGTCCCGGAACTACAACTTCTACGGCGACACTGTGGCGTTGAACGTGGGTGATGTGCTGACAGTGACCCTGCAGGAGTCTACCCGGGCCAGCAAGAATGCTGAAACCAGCATTACCAAGGACAACGAGATTACGCTGCCAGAGCCGAACATTCTGGGTAAGAACAACTTCGGGATTGCCACGTCGTTGAATAACGAGCGTGATTTTGAAGGTTCGGCCGAGGCTGATCAGAGCAACAGCCTTGCCGGCAGCATTACCGTAACGGTCACCGAGGTGCTGCCGAACGGCGTGCTTCGCATCCGCGGTGAGAAGTGGCTGTCGCTGACCAATGGCGACGAATACATCCGACTGACCGGACTGGTTCGCCCGCAGGATATCCAGCCGGATAATTCCGTTGCCTCCAACCGGATTGCTGATGCCCGGATCGCCTATGGCGGCACCGGTGATTTTGACCAGGCAAACCAGATGGGGTGGCTGGCGCGCTTCTTTAACAGTGAGTGGTGGCCGCTATGAGCCTACGCAGACTTGTTGTCTGGGTCCTTGCCCTGGCTGTTGTTGCTGCCCCGGTGATGGCGGACCGGCTGAAGGACCTTTCCCGAATCAAGGGTGTCCGCAACAACCAACTGGTGGGTTACGGGCTGGTGGTTGGTCTTGATGGAACCGGTGACAAGGCACCGTTTACCAATCAGACCTTCAGGAACATGATGAATCAGTTTGGCGTTACCCTTCCGGAAGGCGTGAATCCGAACCTGGCCAACGTTGCGGCCGTTACCGTAAGTGCGACATTGCCACCTTTTGCCAAGGCCGGGCAGGAAATCGACATCACCGTCTCGTCCATCGGCAACGCGGACAGCCTGCGTGGCGGTACCCTTCTGATGACGCCCCTGAAAGGCGCTGATAATAATGTTTACGCCATGGCTCAAGGTAGTCTGGTGGTTGGTGGCTTCGGTGCCCAGGGGCAAGACGGCTCCCGAATCACCGTGAACGTTCCCAGCGTTGGTCGTATTCCCAACGGAGCCACGATTGAGCGCGAGGTCGCTTCGCCGTTCAGTCAGGGCGATACCATTACTTTCCATCTGCTGCGCCCGGATTTCACGACGGCACGTCGGGTTGTGGAAGCAGTAAACGACCGGCTGGGCCCCGATATGGCCTATGCCCACGATGCCACGTCGATTTCTGTGCGTGCGCCAAGGGATCCGTCCCAGCGGGTCAGTTTCCTGTCGATCCTTGAGAACATCGAGGTGGATCCGGCCGAGGACGCCGCGAAAGTGGTGATTAACAGCCGCACCGGCACCATTGTGGTTGGCCAGAATGTTCAGGTCAGTCCGGCAGCAGTCACCCACGGCAACCTCACAGTGACCATTCAGGAAAATCCCAATGTGGAGCAACCGAATCCCTTTGCCGGTGGTGACACCGCCATTGAGCAGGATTCCCAGATTGCCATTACCGAGGAGCCGGCGCGGATGTTCAAGTTCGGCCCCGCCGTCACGCTGAACGAGATCGTGCAGGCCGTAAACCAGGTGGGCGCTGCACCCGGCGACGTAATGGCGGTACTCGAAGCCCTGAAACAGGCTGGTGCACTGCGCGCCGAGCTGATTGTTATCTAGGTGGAGTGATGCAGGACTACAAGGTTCAACAGGCCCAGGTTTATACCGACTTCAATGGTCTCAATGCGTTGAAGGCCCAGGCTCGCACTGACAAAGAGTCAGCTCTGCGTGAGGTGGCGCGCCAGTTCGAGAGCCTGTTCCTGTCTGAAATGCTGAAGTCCATGCGTAAGGCAGGCGACGTCTTCTCCGAGGGCAACTACCTGAAGAGTAATCAGTCCGAGCTTTACCGGGATATGTTCGATAGCCAGATGAGTCTGACCATGGCCGGGGGGCAGGGCAGTGGCCTTGCCGAAGCACTGGTACGCCAACTGGGTAAGCAGATTCCGGGAATGAACACTGAAGGTGGCAAGCTTGCTGGCCACAAGGAGAGTCTTGCGGATTACGACCGAAGCCTGCCCGCGCTTAATGCCCAATTACCCGAGCAGGTTCAGAAGGTGACTTCTGTGGCAGAGAAAGCGCCTTCGGCAGTGACGGCGACCCCGCAGGATTTGCCGCACCAGTTTGACTCTCCGGAGCACTTTGTCACCGAGCTGCTGCCGGTGGCCGAGCGAATTGCCCGCGATTCGGGCATTGATCCGAAACTCATGGTGGCCCAGGCCGCCCTGGAAACCGGCTGGGGCCGGCACATGATTCGCGGGGAGCAGGGTGAACCCAGTTTTAACCTGTTCGGTATCAAGGCGGATAGTCGCTGGCAGGGCGATGCGGTATCCATCACCACCACGGAATACCGGGAAGGGCTGCCCATGAAAGAGCAGGCCAGCTTCCGGGCCTACCGGGATTACGAATCCAGCTTCCGGGATTATGTCTCGTTCCTGGAATCCAATCCCCGATACCGGGAGGTGCTGTCAGTAGCAGACCAGCCTGAAGTCTTTGCAGAGAAGCTCCAGGAAGCCGGCTACGCCACCGACCCCAACTACGGCAGCAAGATCCGCCAGATCATGAACCGTGACTCACTGATGACACTGTCCATGGGCAGTGACGGGATGAAGGAGTAAACCTTATGGCAGGGCTGATAGGCATTGGTCTGACCGGCATCCTC
>CAZFQI010000167.1:0-5986 GCA_964520755.1 uncultured Marinobacter sp.
TAGTTAGCAAAAAAACACTTTGAGTTAGATCAATTACTCCCGAATAACCCCCAAACTACCCCCATGGGGGGAGCGATTTTCACCCCGTATCCTTCTACTATTTAAAACATGATTTCGCATGCATGAATATGCAGAGAGGATACACCAATGGCACTGACTCAAACGGCCGAAACCCGCTACACCAAACCCGTGCTCGTCGCCGTAAACAAACCCTTTGACGACGAAGACGGCCTTCAGGCCCTGCGCAGCCATCCACTGTTCTCGGAACTCAATGGCAAAGACCTGCAGCACCTGATCCAGCAATCCCGAAGAATCCGCCTTGGCCATCACCAGCTGCTCTATCGCCAGGACATGCCGGCGCACCATTTCTTCTTCGTGATCTCCGGCCGCCTGCGTCTTTACCGCCTGGACTCCTCTGGCATCGACCGAACCCTCGACAGCATCGCCCCCGGCGACTGCTTCGCCGAAGTCATGATCTATGCCGATCCGCCCCGGTATGCCTGTTACGCCGAGGCCCTGAAATCCAGCGAAGTTCTGATGATCCCCGTCAAGGCCTACCAGGACATGCTGGAAAGCAACCCGAAATACGCCCAGGCAGCCCTGCGGCATTACGCCAAACGCGCGGTTTCCCGGTTCCATGATCTGGAAATCATGACCGTCCAGAACGCCCGTGACCGCCTGATCCGCTACCTGATCGACCTGCTGCCCAACGGTGCGGAAGAGGGGGGAGAGGTGGAGTTGCCGCTGCCCAAGTGCCTGGTGGCCTCCAGGCTTGCCATGCAGCCGGAAACCTTCTCCCGGATTCTGGCGGATCTGAAAGCCAACGGCCTGGTGCGGGTTAACCGAAGCCGATTGTTTATTTCAGACCCCCAGCGCCTGATTGAGATCAGCCAGTAACTGACCACATTCAAGCCTCCAGGCTTTTTGGAAAGGAGGACACGTGACCGCGAGAAAGCAACGTCCACTGATTTACTCATGCTCCGGCTGCTCTGATGTGGCGCAGCTGGCCAACAATGTGGCGGTAAGTCTGGACCATGCCGGCGAATTCGAAATGTCCTGCATTTCGGGCGTGGGCGGCAAGGTGCCGTCCCTGGTGAAAACCGCCAGATCCGGTCGCCCGATCACGGTTATTGATGGCTGCCCGTTGCACTGTGCCCGGGCCTGTCTCGAGAACATCGGTGTGGAGCCCGATGAGCATGTCCGGCTCTACGACTTCGGCTTCAAGAAACATTATGGACAGAGCTACGGCGAAGACGCCGTGGAAGAAGTCTGCGACGAAGTTCGCAGGCTCACCTCGTCCGACCAGCTCATTGCCCGCCAGGCGTAAATCGCAGCGGCCCGGTACCAGTAAGGATTGACCAAGATGATCAGCAGTTACAGTGACCTGATTCAGGCCTCTCACAGCCAGCAGGAGCCCCAGCGCCTGCTATTCGTGTTCTGCCGGGCAGAGTTGCCGGACGAGGCCTCCCCGGAAGAAAGAGCCGCTTTTGAGCGCGGTGAAGGCGGCGCCCTGACGCCCGTGGTCTGCGTTGACAAGACGCCCGATGAGGCACCGGATTTCGGGGCCTTGCAAGAAGAATCCCGGGCCACAGGCCAGTCCTGGGATGTGGTCTTCGTCGCTGCCATGTCCGGCCGTGGTGGCACGCCCCCATCCACCGATGAGGCACAGCAGCCGCTAACCATGATGGTGGAGTCCATCCGCCTCGGGCATATAAGTAATTACCTCCCTCTCGATTCATACGGAAACGCTGTCAGCCTGGGCTGACAGCGTGAAGTCGATCAGTTCCTCCGCCAGGTGTATTCAATAAGAGGTATTTGATTTTCCTCTAATTTGCCTAGGCTGAAGCAATAAGGCGCTTTTTCTCAGGGAGTCTTCTGTGTCCGTTTTTTCCCGCTTCGCTTTTCTCTTTTTCGCGTCGATCATGGCCATGGCCCTGAATGCAGCGCCTCTGGCCAAGTATGAGCCCGTTGCCGGTCGCCAGGTCATTGAGCAAGCGTTTCCCGATGTCACCCGGGTTATTCCCCGGAAAGGCAATCGAGCCATCCAGGAGCTATACGCCCGTAAGGAATTGGTGGGCTACGCCTATCAATCCCTGGATTTTGTCCAGACGCCCGCCTACTCGGGCAAACCGGTCAATGCCATGGTCGTGCTGGATGCCGAAGGCACCATCAAGGCCGCCAAGGTAATTCACCACGATGAGCCCATTCTTCTGGTGGGCATTCCCGAAAGCAAAATGCACGCGTTTACCGATCAGTACACAGGCCTCAAGGCCGATCAGCGGGTTACCGTGGGTGGGACCTCCAATGAACGAAAGGTTGCGGTGGACGGACTGTCCGGTGCCACGGTGACCGTGATGGTGATCAACGAAGTGATCATGCGCACCGCCCATCGGGTAGCGGTGGAACTGGGCATGGTCGAGGGCGAGGACGGAACCCGTCCGCCGCTGGCCACGGTGGACAAACAGGCTTATGAACAGAAAACCTGGCAGGAACTGACCGGTGACGGATCCGTCCGCCGGTTACTGCTCACCAAGGGGCAGGTGGATGATTCCTTCAAGGGCACGGAAGCCGAGGGTGTCGATACTGCCGCTCCGGACGAAAGAAACGAGCCACTGATCGACCTGTACACCGCCTATCTGGATGTGCCTGCGATCGGCCGGAATTTGTTGGGCGAGAGCCAGTACCAGTGGCTGACATCCGAGCTGGAGGAAGGCGAGCATGCGATTGCCGTAATGGCGGACGGTGAGTATTCCTTCAAGGGGTCGGGCTATGTGCGTGGCGGCATCTTTGATCGCATCCAGATTCGTCAGTTCGGTGACACCTTCAATTTCCGTGACCTGGATTTCTACCGGCTGAGCGACGTTTATGCCGAGGGGATGCCGGAATTCTCCGAGATGGCGATTTTCATCATTCGCCAGCAGTACAACTTCGATCCCGGCACACCCTGGACACTTGAGCTCACGGTCAAGCGCCAGACCGGCCCACTGGACAGCGAATTCCAGGTATTCCCGCTGGAGTATCAGCTTCCGGAACAGTATTTCACCCGCCCGGAGACTGTCGTCTCCGAGGAAGAATGGCTGGAAAACCAGCCCATGTGGGTGCAGGTGTGGTACCAGCGGGAGTTCCAGATAGTGGTGCTCGGGATCGGTATCGGCGTGCTGATGTTTATCCTGTTCTTCCAGGACTGGCTGGTACAGAAGCCCGGGATCTTCCGCTGGATCCGCCACGGTTTTCTGGTCTACACCCTGTTCTTCATCGGCTGGTATGCCATGGGGCAGCTGTCTATCGTCAATGTGCTCACGTTTGCAAACAGCCTGATCAGCGGCTTCAGCTGGAGCACGTTCCTGATCGATCCGATGCTGTTCATCCTCTGGGCCGTGGTGGCTGCCATCATCCTGCTCTGGGGCCGGGCGGTCTACTGCGGCTGGTTGTGCCCGTTCGGCGCGCTGCAGGAATTGCTGAACGAGATAGCCCGCAAGCTCAAGGTACCGCAATACACCGTACCGTTCGCCGTCCACGAGAGGCTGTGGGCCATCAAGTACATCATTCTGTTGGTGCTGTTCGGAGTGTCGCTGGATTCCATGGCAACCGCTGAAAGGCTTGCCGAGGTGGAGCCGTTCAAGACTGCCATCACCCTGAAGTTTGACCGCAGCTGGCCCTTTGTGACCTACGCCGTGTTGCTGCTGGTGGTCAACCTGTTCACCCGCAAAGTGTTCTGCCGCTATATGTGCCCCCTGGGTGCTGCGCTGGCGCTGCCGAGCAAGCTGCGGGTATTCGACTGGCTAAAACGCCGCAAGGAATGTGGCAATCCCTGCCGGTTGTGTGATCACGAGTGTGAAGTCCAGGCGATTCACCCCGATGGCCACATCAACTACATGGAGTGCCACTACTGCCTGGATTGTCAGGTGACCTATTTCAACGACCACAAGTGCCCGCCGCTGATCGTCAAGCGACGCGGCAAGCGTCGTGGCCACAACGCACCGGGCCACCCGGAGGAAATCCCCGTGGTTCAGGTGTCATGAGCAGTGCAAAAAAATAACCAGAGAAAAGAGAAGCAAACCGCCATTACCAATAACGGAGTTGGATATCATGAAAAAAAGAGATGATCTGATCAAGGATACGCCGGAACTTCCGGAAAGTGGCCAGAGCCGCCGTCGGTTTATGGGCGCAGCAGCGCTGGCGGGTGTCGCCGGGGCCGCAGGTCTCGGTACCGCCGTGATGTCGCGTGAGTCCTTCGCGGCCGCCGCCGAGGAAGCCCGTAATAAATACGTTGTGCACCCCGGCGAACTGGACGAGTACTATGGCTTCTGGAGCGGTGGTCACTCCGGTGAAGTACGGGTCCTGGGCGTACCTTCCATGCGCGAGCTCATGCGTATCCCCGTGTTCAACGTGGATTCTGCCACCGGCTGGGGCATCAGCAACGAGAGCAAGGACGTGCTGGGCCATGACAATACCCACCTGAACGGCGATTCCCACCACCCCCACATTTCCATGACCGATGGCCGTTACGATGGCAAATACCTGTTCATCAACGACAAGGCCAATACCCGCGTAGCCCGGATCCGCCTGGACATCATGAAGTGTGACAAGATCACCACTATTCCCAACGTTCAGGCCATTCATGGTTTGCGTCTGCAGAAGGTGCCCAAGACCAAGTACGTGTTCTGCAACGCCGAGTATGTGATTCCCCACCCGAACGACGGCAGCGACACCAGCCTTGAAAGCAGCTTCACCATGTTCAATGCGGTTGACGCGGAGACCATGGAGGTGGCGTTTCAGGTGATTGTGGACGGCAACCTGGACAACACCGACGCCGACTACACCGGCAAGTACGCCTGCTCCACCTGCTACAACTCGGAGAAGGCACTGGATCTGGCCGGCACCATGCGCAACGATCGCGACTGGGCGGTAGTGTTCAACATCGAGCGCATCGAGAAGGCGGTCCGGGACGGTAACTACAAGACCCTGGGCGATTCCGAAGTCCCGGTGGTGGATGGTCGTGCAGGCTCGGAGCTGACCCGTTACATTCCGGTTCCCAAGAACCCGCATGGTCTGAATACCTCCCCGGACGGCAAGTACTTTATTGCCAATGGCAAGCTGTCACCGACGGCCACCATTATTGCAATCGAGAAGCTGGACGATCTGTTCGACGGCAAGATCGAGCCGCGCGATACCGTGGTGGGCGAGCCCGAGTTGGGTCTTGGGCCTCTGCACACAACCTTCGATGGCCGTGGCAATGCCTATACCACCCTGTTTATCGACAGCCAGGTGGCGAAGTGGAACATTGCCGATGCCATCAAGCACTACAACGGCGAGGATGTGAACTACATCCGTCAGAAGCTGGATGTGCATTATCAGCCGGGGCACAACCATGCTTCCCTGACCGAGTCACGGGATGCCGATGGCAAGTGGCTGGTAGTGCTGTCGAAGTTCTCCAAGGATCGGTTCCTGCCGGTTGGGCCTCTGCACGCAGAGAACGACCAGTTGATCGATATCTCCGGTGAGGAGATGAAGCTGGTTCACGATGGCCCGACCTTCGCCGAGCCCCATGACTGCATTCTGGTGCGTCGTGATCAGATCAAGACGAAGAAGATCTACGACCGTGACGATCCGTTCTTCGCTTCTGCGGTTGAGCAGGCCAAGAAGGATGGGGTCACTCTGGAAGCCGACAACAAGGTTATCCGCGACGGCAATAAGGTTCGTGTTTACATGACCTCGATTGCGCCGCAGTACGGGATGACCGAGTTCAAGGTGAAGCAGGGCGATGAGGTGACGGTGTATGTGACCAACCTGGACACCATTGAGGATGTGACCCACGGTTTCTGTATGGTGAACCATGGTGTGAGCATGGAGGTCAGCCCGCAGCAGACGGCTTCGGTGACCTTCAAGGCGGATCGTCCCGGGGTGCACTGGTACTACTGCAACTGGTTCTGTCATGCGCTGCATATGGAGATGCGGGGCCGCATGATTGTAGAGAAGGCCTGAT
>CAZFQI010000168.1:0-5980 GCA_964520755.1 uncultured Marinobacter sp.
CTGCTGCACCCGATGTATCAACAGACGGCAGCTTACGGCCACTTCGGCCGCGAGCCCTATGAGATGACCGTCGGTGGCAAGACCTTCACGGCGTTCCCGTGGGAGAAAATCGATCGCGCGGCCGCCCTCAAGGATGCTGCTGGTATCTAAACCGATTTCGGGCGTATGTCATCTGGCATACGCCCAAGCCAAACTGACTGACAGGAGAACACCATGAGCACTCCCGCAGAAAAGCTGAACAGCTTCGACGACTATAAAGTCCGCGATATCGCCCTGGCCGGCTGGGGCCGGAAGGAAATCAACATCGCTGAAGGCGAAATGCCTGCCCTGATGAAGCTCCGCGAGAAGTACAAAGCCGAGCAGCCGCTGAAAGGCGCCAATGTGATGGGCTGTATTCACATGACCATCCAGACTGCCGTGCTGATCGAGACGCTGATTGAACTGGGTGCAAACGTGCGCTGGTCTTCGTGCAACATCTTCTCCACTCAGGACCAGGCCGCAGCCGCCATCGCGGCCCAGGGCATTCCCGTGTTTGCCTGGAAAGGCGAGACCGATGAAGAGTACGACTGGTGCCTGGAGCGCACCGTCGGAGCTGACGTAGACGGCTGGGAACCGAACATGATCCTCGACGACGGCGGCGACCTGACCGCCCTGCTCCATGAAAAATACCCGGAAGTGCTGGCGAACTGCCACGGCGTGACCGAAGAAACCACTACCGGCGTGCACCGCCTGCAGGAAATGCTGCGTGAAGGCACCCTCAAGGTTCCGGCCATCAATGTGAACGATGCCGTGACCAAGGCCAAAAACGACAACAAGTACGGTTGTCGCCACAGCCTGAACGACGCCATCAAGCGCGCCACCGATCACCTGATGGCTGGCAAAAAAGCCCTGGTGATTGGCTATGGCGATGTGGGTAAGGGCTCTGCTGCTTCGCTGCGTCAGGAAGGCATGATTGTAAAAGTGACCGAAGCCGACCCGATCTGCGCCATGCAGGCCTGCATGGACGGATTTGAAGTAGTGTCTCCGTACCTTGACGGCGTGAACACCGGCACCGAGTCTGCCGTAAACCGCGATCTGCTGCAGAACACCGATCTGCTGGTTACCACCACGGGCAACATGAACGTCTGCGACGCTCACATGCTCAAGGCCATCAAGACTGGCGCAGTGGTGTGCAACATCGGTCACTTCGACAACGAGATCGACACCGCCTACATGCGCAAGAACTGGGAATGGGACGAGGTGAAGCCGCAGGTGCACGTTGTGTACCGCGACAAGGCCACCAATGACCACCTGATTCTGCTGTCCGAGGGTCGTCTGGTGAACCTGGGCAACGCCACCGGTCACCCGTCACGGATCATGGATGGCTCCTTTGCCAACCAGGTTCTGGCCCAGATGTACCTGTTCGAGCGCAAGTTCGCCGACCTTCCGGAAGATGCCCGGGAGAAAGGCGTATACGTTCAGGTTCTGCCCAAGCACCTGGACGAGGAAGTGGCTCGGGCCATGGTGGAAGGTTTTGGTGGCGTGATCACCAAGATGACCCCGGAACAGGCCAAATACATCGGTGTACCGGTCGAAGGCCCGTACAAGCCGGAAAGCTACAAGTACTGATCGGGTAAACAGATGCAATCCCAGAAACAGTTCAAGCGCCGTTTCAGCTTTGAGTTTTTCCCGCCCAAGACCGACCTGGGCAAGGAAAAGCTGCAGAACGTGCGCAACCAGCTGGCCGAGGTGAATCCGGACTTTTTCTCGGTCACCTTCGGCGCCGGTGGTTCCACTAGGGACCGCACCATTGAGACCGTGCTCAACCTGCACAGCCAGGGGGTTTCCACGGCTCCGCACCTGTCCTGTGTCGGGGGCACCCGCCAGGACATCGGCGAGCTGCTGGACCTGTACAAGGAGCATGGAATCAACCGGATTGTCGCCCTGCGGGGCGACATGCCCTCCGGCATGGGGGCCGCCGGTGAGCTGCGCTACGCCAACGAGCTGGTGGAGTTTATCCGCGAGCACAGCGGCGACACCTTCAACCTGGAAGTGGCTGCGTACCCTGAGTTTCATCCCCAGGCCCGCAATGCCGAGGAAGATCTGAAGAACTTTGCGCGCAAGGTTCAGGCTGGTGCCAACAGCGCCATCACCCAGTACTTCTTCAACGCGGACAGCTACTTCTACTTCATCGACCGGCTGGAGAAAATGGGCGTTACCATTCCGGTGGTACCGGGCATCATGCCCATCGTCAACTTCTCCAATCTGGTTCGTTTCTCGGACATGTGCGGCGCGGAAATTCCCCGCTGGATTCGCAAGCAGCTCGAAGCCTACGGCGACGACAGCGATTCCATCCGCAAATTCGGTGAGGAAGTGGTCACCGAGATGTGCGAGAAGCTGTTGAAGGCCGGCGCGCCGGGCTTGCATTTCTATACCCTGAACCAGGTGGAGCCCAGTATCAGCATCTGGAAGAACCTGGGTATCAGTGACAGGGAGAAGATTGCTTTCTGATGTAGTTAGCTGGTGTCGGATTACGGCCCGTTGGGCCTAATCCGACCTACAGTACTCCTGGCAACCTGCAATGATTGTGGGTTGGGTTTGTGTCGGATTACGGCCCCTTGGGCCTAATCCGACCTACGGTTCACTTGGCAATCTCCCGCCGTCGTAGGTTGGATTAGGTCCGAAGGACCGTAATCCAACACCCTTCCTGCGCCACCAACCTCCCCCGCCAAGCATTTGATTTCCTGTGCACATCTGCGTAATAGTCTAAAGTGTATGTGATGCAGTTCCATCAACGCTCCCCGGAGATCGCAGTCAACAGCAGTGATTGGTCCGGCTTGCCTTACCGGGCAAATGGAGCCTCATAAGAAAGAAAAGGAGAATGTATGAGCACGAAGTGGCTGAAGACCCTAAGCGCCAGTCTGGCACTCACCGTTGCCGCAGGAACCGTCAGTGCAGAAACCCTGCGCGTCGTCACTGACCCCAGTTTCGTTCCGTTTGAAATGATGGACCAGGAAACCGGTGAGATGATCGGTTTCGACATGGAGATCATCCGCGAGGTGGCCGACCGTGCCGGTTTCGAGATTGACCTCAACACCATGGATTTCAACGGCATCATTCCGGCGCTGCAAACCGGGAACGTGGACATTGCCATTGCTGGCATCACCATTACGGCAGAACGTGAGGAAATCGTCGACTTTTCTGATCCCTACTACGATTCGGGTCTGCGGATTCTGGTTCGTGAAGGCAATAGTGATGTCTCGGAATTCGACGACCTCGAAGGCAAGAAAATCGGCACCAAGATCGGCAGTACCAGCTACGACTACCTGGTCGCGAACCTGGATGCCAACGATGGTGTAACCCCCTATCCCGGAAGCTCTGACATGTACATGGCGCTGATGTCCCGCGCTATTGATGCGGTCTTCTATGACGCACCGAACGTAGGCTACTTTGCACGCACCAAGGGTGAAGGCAAAGTGACAACCGTTGGCCCGCTGTATGAAGGCCAGCAGTACGGTATTGCGCTCAAGAATGGCAGTGAGTGGGTTGATGACGTTAACGACGCCCTCGCGTCCATGAAGGAAGATGGTACCTACAAGTCCATCTACGAGAAGTGGTTTGGCCCCATGCCCGAGGGCATGTAAGGTCTCACGGACCCCAGAGGTCTGATTCCTTGTGCCGGGGCGTCCCTGCCCCGGCAATTCGTGACTCCAAAACTCTGCGGAGACTCTCACTGTGGAATTCCAGTTTCAGTTCGACTGGCAGGCAGCCATCGACTCCATCCCTTTTCTGATAAAAGGGATCCCCTACACCCTGCTGATTTCCTTCGGCGGTCTTCTGATCGGGTTTGCTCTGGGCATTTTCTTTGGCCTGCTGAGCATCAACAAGAAGTGGTTCCTGCGGTGGCCGGCAACCGCCTACATCGAAATTTTTCGTGGTACGCCGATCCTGGTTCAGGTCCTGTTTATCTTCTACGGCCTGCCCGACCTGATCGGTGGTCCCATCGATCCCCTGACGGCCGGCATCGCGGCCATCGCCCTGAACTCCGGCGCCTATATATCCGAGGTGGTCCGTGGTGGCGTTCAGTCTATCGACAAGGGCCAGACCGAAGCCGGGCTTTCCCTTGGCCTTTCCCGTACCCAGACCTTCTGGTCAGTTGTCTGGCCGCAGGCGTTCCGCCGGATGATTCCGCCACTGGGCAACCAGGCCATTGTCAGCATCAAGGACACCTCTCTGTTCTCGGTGATCGGTGTGGGTGAGCTGGTTCGCCAGGGTCAGATCTACATCGCCAACACCTTTACCGCATTTGAGGTGTACTTTGTGGTGGCGATCCTCTACCTGGCCATAACTCTGTCACTGTCCGTCATTCTCCGCTTCGTTGAGCGGCGCGGACTGGCTTCTGTCTGAAGGAACGTTACCCATGACTCAGATTGTAAAAATGAAGGGCATGAACAAGTACTTCGGGAAACTGCATGTCCTTAAAGATATTGACCTTACCGTTGAACAGGGCGAAGTGGTGGTTATTATCGGCGCCAGCGGCTCCGGCAAATCCACCCTGATTCGGTGTGTGAACGGCCTTGAAGAATTCGAGTCCGGCACACTGGAAGTGGATAACCAGAAGCTGGCCCCCAAGAGCGGGAACCCCAAGGCCCTGGCCGAAATCCGCAAGGAAGTCGGGATGGTATTCCAGCAGTTCAACCTCTTCCCTCACCTCACGGTGAAGAGGAACATCATGCTGGCGCCCAAGAAGGTCAAGGACGCCCCGGAAACCGTCGCCAACGCCACCGCAGAGCGTTTGCTGAACCGGGTAGGCATCGGCAACCAGGCCGACAAGTACCCCAGCCAACTGTCCGGCGGCCAGCAACAGCGGGTCGCGATCGCCCGGGCCCTGGCCATGGAACCGCGCCTGATGCTGTTCGACGAGCCAACCTCAGCCCTGGATCCGGAGATGATCGGTGAAGTGCTGGATGTTATGCGTGAGCTGGCCAAGGAAGGCATGACCATGATGGTCGTGACCCACGAAATGGGCTTCGCCCGGGAAGTGGCTGACCGCGTGATCTACATCCACGAAGGTGCGATTGTGGAAGAGGGCAAACCCCACGACGTGTTCGACAACCCGCAGAACGAGCGCACCCAGGCGTTTCTTTCGAGGGTTCTTGCGCACTGAAGCAACCACGCAATCAGCCCCCGATTCGGGGGCTTTTTCTTGAACGTGTCCCGTCTCGCAACGGAATTTCAGGCAATGCTATCCAGTTGGGCCTGTAATTGATGATCAACCCGACGTACCTCCCTCACGAGATTCACGCCCATACTCACTCCGGCCACGTCCATCAAATCAGTCGGAATCGCTCTTCTCTGCGTTTCGGAGAACCAGGTCAGCACATCTACCAGATGCCAGAGCGCACTCGCGCCCTCATGGACCGGCAACGGGAAACTGGCCAGATGAGTTTGGATGAGTTTACGCATGTTCTGGCGGGAGAAGTTCAACAAGCTGGCCATATCGGAAATACCAACAAGGTCCGGGCCTGCCTCCACCAACTGGGCTTCTGGAACGGCTTTCTTCACTTGCTGAAGTGCGCTCAGCATGGCTTTTTCTGCTGACTCCGCCTCGCGAGTGAAATTCAAAGCCAGCCGGCCTTTCTGGCCAAGGCCAATGATGGCATCGTCGCACCCCGACTCAAACAGAGCGGATTCCAGAGCCTCTTGTTCAAGACCAGTTGGAACTGAAAATGTGAGCGTGAAGTCATATTCACGATTCATGGTCTTTACCTCCAGCACTTCGATTTCCGGTGCAGTTATCAACGATGCGACGAATCTGCTTTGCGTGGTTCTGCGTGTTTTTGGGCGTGCTCCAGATACTGGCAACACAGAACTCTCCGCACCGGCAATCCTTGGTATTGAACGGGCAATACATCCGCCCCCAGGCGTGGCCCTTTCTAATCTCTATCCGCCAGCCGTGCAATTCGGCGTAAGCCACGGCCTCTTCAATATCTTTGTTCGC
>CAZFQI010000169.1:0-5912 GCA_964520755.1 uncultured Marinobacter sp.
TGGAGGCCGCAAAAGATGAGTTGCGAGCCTTGTTTGGCAAGGCTCGTAAAACTCCATGAAGGAAACCTGATTGTTCAAAACCCCAGGCGCATCTGCCAGGCTGATTTAGCCCTCTGGTCGAGGAGGCTCTCAGAACACCCCGGTCTCCGCCAGCTGCCGTATGATCTGAATGGTTTCCACGTCTGTGGCCACATACGCCTCGTGCAGATACTGATCATAGGGCATCGAATCACCGCGATTCTCGATGCTCTCCGTGTGATACCGGAACCGAACAAAAAGCGCTCCCGGTTCCGGCTCCTCAATATCCATGACGAGCGTTGCAGCCGGAAGGTTCTGAGTTGGCTGAGTTCGATACTCGATCCTCGCCTCATGCCAAAACGTGACTTCGTCAATCACCTGTAGCCCCGGGAGCTGCAGGCAACGCTTCATATAGGCCGGTTCCTGTTCGAGAATCTCATAATCGTCAACGCCTACCAGGAATTTGTCCGGGCGCCGGGCTCGGAGCACCAGGCCTTCCCATACCTGGAATCGGCTCAGCATCGGTATCTCTGGCTTGGTCACGTCGTTTATCTGAACGATGTGCTCAAAGGTCACTTGGCCTCCTCAAGACTCAATCGACATGAATTAGCGCAATACGAAAATGAGAAGCGTCACGCCTATCGTGATGTTCACAACCCAGATGGTCAAAGAAACCTGCTGTCGCTGGCTCAAGCGTCTGATTGGATTAGTCATACTGGAACCGCTCCGACAGGATGCGATGAGCGGGTGTGCCCCGCTTGACCAGTTGATCTTCAACGACATCCATCATGATCGCCGGACCACACATCACGAAAATCCATTCGCGGAACTCTTCCTCCGAAAAAACCCGATCTATCAGCCCTCCATCGATAAAGCCCGTCTCTCCTTGCCAGGTTTCTGGTGGTTCTGAGAGCACATAGACGACATCTTCCTCATCCAATTCATCACGATAGGCAATCTGGTCGATCACCCGATTTCCATAGATCACCTTTACCTCACGCGAATCGTCGGTCAGACGCATCTGCCGGAGAATGCCCAGCAGCGGAGAAAGGCCAACACCACCAGCAATGAGAGCGACCCCCGGTTCCCTGCGACCCTCCACCGAAAGATTGCCATAGGGGCCGTCAAGATAGGCCACTGTGCCAGCTTTAACCTGACCGATGGTTCGTGTGAAGTCGCCGAGCTCTTTGATCATGAAGGATAGCTTTGGCCCGGTCGCAGGCGCTGAGGAAATGGAGAAGGGGTTCTCTTTCATCGAGAAGGGAGTGTGCCCCACATTCAGCCACACAAATTGCCCGGCTTTGTAATCCAGGCCCCGATGCCCCTCTGGCTCAACGGTCAGTTCCCATTGCTTTGGTGTCAGATGGCTCACGGAGGCAACGCGCCAGGGGTGGGCCTTCTGCCTGAGTGGAACCAACAGGTAAACCATCAGCAGTGATCCGACCGCCACGCCCGTCATTACCAGCCAAAACCAGGTCATCACCGGTTCCGATCCGTAACGCCCTCCATAGACCGTGTGGTGCAACAGAAGCAGTGCAATTAAAAGCGCGCCGATCCCATGCATAAGACGCCACGTCTCGTATTTATAGTCGAGCTGGGTACGCCCTATGGCCAATAGAACAAGGGTTGGAAGAAGCACAAAGGCGCCAATGCCGGATAACAGCGCAGAGACATCCGTTGAAAGCGTCAATTGACGGGTAGGATCCCATGGGCGTGGACCACCTGAGGGCGTCCCCTGATAGAGAAAGGGATGGACAAGCGCAAAGACCAGCGCGGTGCGGGCCATGATCTGGTGAAACCGCATGGTCACATCCATGCCCACGCCATTTGAAATGACCCTAAAACGGCCGGACAGAATGAATTCCATGAGGATCATCGAAAAAGCAAGGATGCCAAGACCGGATGCGAGTTCCTGGTGCCATTCGCGCGGGGGCCCTCCAACCACCGCGGACAAGATCAACGGCAAGGTAACAGCACCAAGGTAAACAATGATCAATAAAAACGGTTTCATTTCCAGAACCCACGGCAACCAGGTCGCAACGCATACACCCTGCTCGTACAGGATGTGTTTAACTATAGTCATCAATCAGCAGAGGACAGTTTTTCGTGCGGCCTAAGTCCTGGGTAAGCCATTTGCGCCCTCACAAAATACCGTTTCGGCGCCGATTGGCCAGAGCGTCCGTCGCGCTGATCTTCAGAACAGCGGAAAGCGGCGGCAAGGAGTTGCTCTTTATTCAGCGGGCCCGCCGCAAGGGTGACCCCTGGTCCGGCGATATGGCCTTCCCCGGCGGCCGTCTGCAACCCGAAGACGCCTCTGCCCGGGCTGCCGCCGAGCGGGAAACACTGGAAGAAACCGGCATTGATCTCAGCCGCCACGGCCGCTACCTGGCCCGGCTATCAGACCTGATAACCCGGCATCACAGCCGCTGGCGCCCGATGGTCGTCACCCCCTATGTGTTCGAATGGCAGGGGCCAAAGGCCGTCTCGCCTAACCATGAAGTCCAGCGGGTGGTCTGGGTCCCCCTGGAATACCTCGCTGCCGGCGAGAATCAGAGCCAGCTTCCCTGGCGCACCCCAGTCGGCACGCTGAACATGTCCTGTTGCCGCTATCAGGATGCCTGTATCTGGGGGCTGAGCTACAGCATGTTGCAGGAGTTGCTGGCGACGGGCATCAACGCAAGGTCAGAAATACCCCAGTAACCTGCCGAGAATCAGTACGCTGATCCAGACTACCAACGAGAGCAAGCCCCCTGCCCTGAGGTCCAAAGGCATGGGTGACTCCATCGGAAGGCTCCGGATATCCCGGCGCTTCAATACCCGCGCCAGAATCAAGGCGTTCGACACGCCCAACAAGACCAGCGCGATCTTCGCCTGAAACAATGTCGAGCCGGCGTAGTCTGCGGCCGCGGTGGCAAATAACAGCACACCGCAAACCACCGCCAGCCCCAAGCCAGCTGCTGAGGTAATTCGAAGTACATCGACAAACACCACCACAGGATACTTGCGCCAGAGCCCGAGCAAACGCAAATCGAGGGGCACAATGCCACCAATCAGCAGAGCAACGCCGAAAATATGCCCGGCATTGACCAGCGGGTATATGTAAGTCGAGTTGCGCAGGGCTGAGACAAAGGCCAGGTTTTCGACGGAAACCAGCGCTTGCTCGATCATCCCCGGGATCAGGATTGTCGGCCCGGATACAAATCGTAGTCCTTGCCGTCGATCACAACTCGCTCAGCCTTGACCAGCCGCTCGCCTTCTCTGGCAGAGCGATGACCATGCACCGTAATTTCCCGGCCCTGGCTCAACATCTCCTTGGTGAGCCCAACACGGTCGTTACGCCAGGGCTGACCAACTTCCACAACCCAATCCTCACCATCCGCGCGTATCGTGACTTCGCCATGGGGATTACCCAGGCGGATGGACTGAATAACACCGGTGATTTCAAATTCCTCGTCGGTCGCCCACGCCCAACCGTGATGGGCCTGCGCGGCAGAGGCGGCGAGAAAAGCAGCAAGAACAGCAAAACACACCAGGTAGGTAAAACGAAGCTGAGGCATATCCAATCCTCCTATCGCGATTATGTCGGGGCCATCACTCACGCACTGTTCAATTCCAAGAGATATGTACGAGATTGCCATTACACAAGACTAGGACAAGTAGGCCAGAAATTCGTGCCCGAATAGCGGCAGACCGCTAGAGCCGAACGACACCATCCCCCTGATCGTGCAACCACCGC
Organism: uncultured Marinobacter sp.; assembly: GCA_964520755.1. Classification (GTDB taxonomy): domain Bacteria; phylum Pseudomonadota; class Gammaproteobacteria; order Pseudomonadales; family Oleiphilaceae; genus Marinobacter. Next base: position 3,755 of record CAZFQI010000169.1, read on the forward strand.
CGCCAATCCAGAGCCAGCATGGTTACACCACCAATGTAATTATCATCCACCAGATAATACGAGAGGGTGCGATCCCCCCGGTTAAAATTGTGCATCAGCCGCACCACAAAGTTACGGCTCGTCGGTTTGGCAAGCAGGAAATAAACGAACTGACCAGACTGGGCCCGCAGGCTGCTTCGCCCCGAAAAGTCGGAGTGTCGCCACTTATTACTGGGCAGCTTCAACAACTGGTCGATGGCCGTTAGACGGCCCTGCTCACGGGCTTGATCAACAACCCACCGGTTCTCGTGGTGGCGTTCAAAGTACAAACCAGATTCATCCCGCTCCAGCATTTCCATCTGCTCGGCCAGCCCCTCATTCAACCAGGCAGGCGAATACGGAACGATGGTATCAACAACCGCATGACTCACTTCGTGCTTGATGGTTTTGAAGGTGAGGCTTCTGTTTTCCTGCACGTAGACGACGATCTGATGTTCGGAGGGTATGTACAGGCCGTAGGAAGCAACAGCCATGCCCCTGTCCCGACGGACGAGGTAGTTCCGGTATGTCGCGCTGTCCTTGAGGATCAGGATGTTGACCGGCACTGTCCTGTGCATATCAAAGGACATCACCCGATCAAAAAACTCATAGACGTTATTAACGCCTTCAACGATTTGCTGGTGTTCCTCTTCGCTCAGGTCAACATCAACCGTTTTGATATCGATCTCAAAACGCGACCACTCCGAGGCACCCGGCTTAACGTTGACCACTTCCTGCTCAACCCGGTAGTCCTGTCGGTCGCTGAAGTGAACCTTTCCATCCTCATCCACCCATTTATAGATCTTTGCATAGCCCGTGCTGGCAACGATCGTAAACAGCAAAAACAACAGGGCGGGGTGTACGGCTTTCCTTGACCTTTTAAACACTGCGCTTTACCCGACAAAGAGATGTAGAAATGTTTGCGGCAGCTAAAAAGGTACAGCGAAAGGCAGGGCCTGCCAACACGAATGTTGGCGTCGCGTGAAGTGGCTCCCGGGCTCCCTGCAGTCAGTGCATCGACTGCTGCAAAGAACCCGGCCATGCCAGAACATTACCGAGTCGGTGGCGCCATGAACTCGGGCCCGACAGGATCATCGATGCACCGGTCCAGAATGCCATCGATGGCGGCCATTGCTTCCTTGTCCAGCGACCAACCTTCGATGTCATCCACCGGGTCCAGCTGTTCCGGTCTTCTCGCACCCCAGAGCGCGGTTGTCACACCAGGCTGATCCACCAGCCAGCGAAGGGCCAGCGCCAGTACATTTTTCTGGTAGCGCTCTTGGGCAAAGGCATCCAGTTCGGCCACCGCGTTCAGATATTGGCGATAGCGCTCACCCTGGAACTTTGGATCGTTCTTGCGCAGATCATCGCCGGTAAATTGGGTATCTTCCCGCATCTTACCGGTCAGTAAGCCGCGGCAAAGACCGCCGTAGGTGATGGTGGCAATGCCATTTTCCAGGCAATACGGAAGGATCTCCTGTTCGATATCCCGCTCAAACAGATTATACGGAGGCTGCAAACTGTGCAGGGGCACACTCTTCTGTAACTCGTCCATCTGCGCGGGTGTGAAGTTACTGACACCAATGGCCCGGATTTTTCCGGCCTGGTAGAGGTTTTCCAGCGCCCGGGCCGTTTCCTCCATGGGCGTCTTCGGATCTGGCCAATGAACCTGGTAAATATCGATCCTGTCCGTCTGAAGGCGCTTCAGGGAATCCTCGACCTCCCGCTCGATGCGCGAGGCCGTGGAATCCCGCCAGATTTTGTCGTGATCCTCGTTCCAGTTCAGAGCGACCTTGGTGGCCAGGGCAACCTGATCCCGCCGGCCATTGGCGAGGGCCTTGCCCACAATCTCCTCGGAGCGCCCGAAACCGTAAACCGGGGCCGTATCGATCAGACCTATGCCTTTGTCGATGGCCCTGTGGATGGTGTCGATGGACTGGGCTTCGTCCGTTCCGCCCCACATCCAGCCACCTATGGCCCAGGTACCGAGCCCGACGGGTGTTACCTGAATGTCTGTGTTTCCGAATGTTCGCTTATCCATGCTTCCTCCCGTTGCCTTGAAAATCATTTGGAGAAAATGCGGCACTGTAAATGCTTCGTACCACAGACATGCGTTAGAGGGCGCGTGAATTCAACCCCG
>CAZFQI010000170.1:0-5880 GCA_964520755.1 uncultured Marinobacter sp.
TGTTCGAGCCATTGCCGGAAGAGGGGGAAGAGACCACCGTAGATCGCGAGCTGGCCGACCTGCTGGAAGAGCCGGAAGTGAGCGCAGCGCTCTACCCGCGTCAGATGCGGGCTCTGCACTAAGGTTATCCGGTGCGCGCTCAGAACAGGGGCGCGCGCTGGACAACCCAAAACAGGCTGATAGCACCTATGCCTGCCAGCATCACTGGCACGGCACCCTTTTGATACATCCGATTTTTACCCAGGTAATACAGCACCGGGAATCCCACCACCAGCAGAGCCAGCTGACCGAGTTCCACGCCGAGGTTGAAACCTGCCAGCGCTACCGCCAACCCGGATACGCCACTGGTAAGATCGCCAAGAACACTAGCGAAGCCAAAACCGTGCACCAGACCGAATCCGAACGCGAGCTTCCAGGTTTTGCGCCCAAGAATAGGCCAGGCCACGTTCAATGCTGCCAAGCCGATGGAAAGCGCGATAACCGTTTCCACCCATGCGATTGGGAGTGAAACAATATCGAGGGCGGCCAGCGCCAGCGTAATGGAGTGCGCCACGGTAAAGGCCGTGATAATGCCGGCCAGTTCAAGCAGACGGCCCCGTAAGGCTCGTGACTGGCCGCTGGATGCCTGGGTTTTGGCAGTGGACAGCGTTGCCGGAATGACCAGAACCAGCAGAAACAGGATGTGGTCCAGGCCAATCAGTAGGTGGATAACCCCCTCGTAAACGAAGGTGGTAAACACACCGAAATAGCCCGGGGTATCGATGCCTGCCAGATCCAGAGTTCGGGAATCGGGTCCCAGTACGGTCAGACGTTTCTGGCCATCATAGTCAAGGCTCACCAGGCCCCGGTGCAGAGCATCCTGTTCAAACAGTAGGTTGTACTGCAGCGCTCTCGGCGGCTCACCATCGGGGCAATGGATAGCGTAACGGGCGGCGGAATAGACTCCGTCACTGTGCTCGCTGATGCCCCATTTCCTGCCGGCCAGATCGCAGTTGCCACTGCCGTTCGAAAAGGTCAGGGCAGATTCCACGGTTCGAGTGATCTCCGGTCTTGCCTGTCGCAGTTCCTGACCCGAGATCTGACGATTGCCGTTGCTATCAATGTTCGTCAACAGCGAGAGGTCACGTAGTGCAACATCGATTCGAAGTTCGGTTGGGCCGCTGTCCAGGTACAGAAAGCTGTCGCTTGCCTTGTGGCCCGCAGCCATCCCACTGGCTGTTAACAGCCCCACCGTAAGCAAAGCGAGCCAGATTTTTCGTGTGACTGTCATTGTTTGAACTCCGGATAACGGGCATCGCTCTGCCCCTGCTCTTTGAGCCAGTCCCTGACACGCTGGTATTGGACTTTGTCGTCTGCGGCGAGGGCCGATCTCAGTAACAGTCGAGTGTCCAGCGGCTCTCTCTGGCTCTCCCAGTTTTCCGTCGCGAGTCTCAGCGCCTTTTGCGTCTGGTTTTCGATATCAAGCTCGAATCGGGCAACATCCCTGGCATGCAATAAAGCGCCTCGCCAGCTCGCCTCTTCGAACCGTTGCTGTAAACGATTGTTCAGTTCGTGACTGCCAGGGTGGTCCATGCGCTTCATGGCGATGGCCCGAATTACGGCGAGTGTGTCAACGGCCTCGAATCCCCGGGTGAGCGTCAAGACCCGCTCGAAATGGCCTCTCACAAGATGCCAATCGGCGAGCTGGGCCCGGACATAAAGGTCGTCCGGTGTTGCCTTCACTACTCTTTGCCAATGCACTGTGGCCTCAGGCAATCCCGCCTGGGCAGCGATGTCACCGAGAGTGCCCTCGGTCCACAGTCGACTGGTGGAGTCAGCAGGCTGGCGGTTTATCGACTCGGCGAGTTGTGACGCAAGATTCCGATAGGCTGTTTCAGGGGCGGCTGTCCTCGCCTGCACGGAAGCCAGGCAGCTCTGGGCTATCAAGCCGGGATAGGTTGACTGAAGCGCCTGGCAATGCTGCTCGGCCTCCTTGTAGCGACCTTGAACCAGCTCAAGGTTGGCCAGGGTCAGGCGAGCCTGGATACGTTGTTGCCTGTCCGAAGAGCTGGAGATAACCCGTTCAAGATCGGAGCGGGCGGAATCAAATTGATGCAGGCTTTGGCGTAGAGTCGCTCGGAGGACCCGAAGACGGTCGGTCAGGTTTTCTTCCGACCAGTTGTTGATCAGAGTCTGGGCATACCCGAGATACCTCGGGTCGCCGCTGGTTCTGGCCAAAATGATCAGCCTTTGCAGATGGTTCTCAGCCTCTTCGGCCGACTCGTGATCCCGTGGGATCTCCGGGACGCTCCGAGGCAGTTCGGCCAGCATCTGATCATCGCCGAAATCTGTGATGATTGCGCCGGGTGCCGCTTGTAACTGGAATGGCACCAATGCCGCGATGAGCCAAAAAACCCTGCCCCGAAGGGCAGGGAAACGGAAAGCCGGGCCGCTAATGCGGAAGATCCGGCCACGTGGGGTTTTATTGAAGCAGATCATCGTAGGCCTGCGGGTTAGTCTGGTCATTGAAACTCAGGTCGACCTCATTGACGTTCGCCGGCTCGGCGTCGTTGCTTGTCCGGGCGAACTGGGTTTTAACGAACGCCGTGAAATCGACGGTCGGAGCCGGCGCCTCTGCTCGGCTGTTCGACCCATCGAAGCAGCCGGCCATGAATAACGCCATCGCGCAGATCGCCGTGAGCTTTGTAAATAATTTCATAGCCATCTCCCGGTTATTCGTTGGGTGAACCGGCGATCGGTGTCGCCAGGTAAGGGAAGGACTCGTAGTCCGCAGGCAGGCTGGCAGGATCTGCTGCCAACTGGACGCCGTCCGTATACTCAAGGCCGCCATCGGGCGCATCGGCCGGGTCTGCCAGAACACCCATGGCGACCCGAAGTGCGATGTCGACGGTGTCATCGTAGGGCCGGCGGCCATTCGGGAAGCCGGCGTTATCACCGGCCAGAACACCGAGGTCGTTCTGGCTGTCCAGAGGCGTTGGCGCAATGGCAGGCGTCAGTCGCAACATCTCGGAGGCGGTTACGCCAACGGGCATATTGACCCCGGGTACGCCGGTCAGGAAGGCGGTGACCAGGTCGTTGCGCGGAAAGTTGTTCGGCGCGGTCACGGGGAACAGCACTTCCAGAAGCTCTGGCAGTGTCGGGTGAGTCACGTAGGTGGCGAACTGCCCATCATCCTTGGGTTCGCTGGCGTTGAAACGGTCTTTATCCTTGAGACCGATAACTACTTCGTTAACCAGCGGCATGCCCAGGCGGGAAACCTGGGTGTAGGCTCCGCCTTCAACGGTTGCGCCACGGCCTTCGCTGCTGGGCGCAGGGTTGATAATGCGTGCCTGACGAACGCTCGCCGTTGTCCAGGCACCGATTACCGGCTGGCCGTTGGAATTCATGGCGGTGCCGGTCAGGCACTCGGTGGGCATTTCCAGGGCAAAGGAGGTTACGTTCTTGTCGGCCAGATCACCGGGGCCTTCTCCATCCCGGGCGCCCAGGGGGTTGGTGTTCACCAGGTCGAAAATTTCACCCAGATTCACCGCAAACGCCTCCTGGCGCTGACCAACAAATACCCGGCCGTTGGTGCCGCAGCCGGGAATGGCGATATCGAACACGTGTTGGCCGGCGTAACTGGCGTAATCACCAAAGGATTTTGCACCGATGTTGTCCAACGGTTTGTCGAATGTTTCAGTGCCGGTGTTCACGTTGGTGGCGGCCTGCACGGCGCCCGTGCGGCGATCGCCGGAAATGACATCCACCGTGTAGGTTTGTCGCAACTGAACGTTGCCGGCGTTACTTGCGTCGCCAATGTTCTTGAGGGGCACAGACACCATCCGCTGGTCGCCATCCGGCCCGACCGGCAACTGAATGTCGTTCAGGTTGTCTTCCAGCTGGAACCGGAACGTCAGATCCTCAACGGCATCGCCGTCGTTGTCGACGTGAATCTCGTAGATGGCATCGTCGTCCAGATCGAAATAATTGGGACCGCCATAGGCGTCCTGCAGAGGCAGGTAATTGGCAATAAGGGTCACGAAATCCGCCCGGCCGGACTCGTAGCTCCGAAACATGTAGAAGTCGGTGCCGTCGACTTTCGGGATTTCGGTGATGAAGGGGGCTTCGCGGTGGCTAGAAGCCTGGACCAGGCCGGTGGCGAGGCAGGTTCCGGCCACGGCGATAGCGAGACTGGACCGTTTCAGAATTGTTTTCATGTCGCTTTCCTCTCTGTGTTTGGGTGCGTCGGAGGAAGGAACGAGTGGACCCGTTGAAAAGTTGCAGTCGTTGGAAAAGAATTCTTTTCGGCATAAGCGCAACTTCCGCTTCCGTGCGTCCGTACCTGGGACATTAACCATAACAACGAGGGTGTTTATGGCTTCTGTCGAGGTAAATCAGGACGAGTTGATGCGACTGTTGCGTTCAGTGGCGAGGAAGGACCGACAAGCGTTCCAACAACTCTACAGCCAGGTGGCGGCTAGAATGTTTGGCCTGTGTGTCAAACTGGCGAACCATCGAGAGCTTGCGGAAGAAGCGATGCAGGAGAGCTTCATCCAGATCTGGCATCACGCTGGCGAATACCACCGCGATCGGGGTGCGCCGCTGGCCTGGATGATGACCATTGCCCGATACCGGACGCTTGATCTGATGCGCGCCCGGAAAGTGCGCCAGACAGCCGGCGATGAGCACCTTGACCAGCTCGAGGACAAGCGTGGTGGACCTCTGGATGACTCGTTGCGCACTTCCGGCTCGGCCCAACTGACAGGCTGCCTGGAAGAGCTCAGCGATGTGCAGCGGGATAGCATCCTGCTCGCCTATTACCGGGGCTTCACTCATGATGATTTATCGGAAACTCTGAACTCGCCGGTCGGCACGGTGAAGAGCTGGATCCGGAGGGGACTCATGGCGCTGAAGAGGTGTCTTGAACGATGAAAAAATCACCTGAACGCGTAGAGATTCTTGCCGCAGAATATGTTCTTGGTTCCCTCAAAGGCCCTGCCCGTCTACGCTTCGAAGGCTGGATGATGGAGTCAGGCCGGGTGCGCCAGGAAGTCTGGTTCTGGGAACAGCAGCTGGGAGCGTTATCGACGGCCGCACCGGCGGAAACCCCACCGCCCCGCGTATGGTCAGACATCCAGAGGCGGTTGTGGCCCGAACAGGCCACAACGACAGCCGCGGCCTTAGCAAAAACCGGTTGGTTCTGGCCAGGTTGGGGCCTGATGGCAACCGCTGCGGCGGTTTTTTTCGCGGTTCTGTTGTTCCAGCAACCGCCCCCTGGCGTAGAACGGCCAGTGCTGGCCGGGGCGATCATCAAGGCCGATATCGGCGATCCGCTGTGGCTGTTGAGTGAGACCGGTCGTGGCAACCTGCTGAAGTTACGTTCTGTTGCCGCAGGCTCCGCTGAGTCAGGCAAGGATTACGAGCTCTGGGTTGTACCGGAGGAGGGTGAGCCTCTGTCTCTCGGTGTCCTTCCAGCGGGTGACACCCATGAGGTGGCACTATCTGATGAAGCCCAAAGTTCTCTGACTCGCAGCCGGACCCTGGCGATCAGTCTTGAACCCGAAGGTGGTTCACCGACAGGATCGCCAACCGGACCGATTTTGCACGTCACCAGGCTTTACGAGCTCTGAGTGGGTGCTAATGGGTAGAGAGTAAGGTCAGGCACAGCTGCGCGTTCTGAATGAAGTGGCCGAACGCCAATAACTGCTCTTTTGAGGGCGTATAGGTTCCGGCTGCATTGTCGGCATAGAACAGGCCGATAAGCCGGCCGTTTGCCTTGATCGGGCCGATCAGGGCAGGGACTTTTCCGAGCCAGCGATCGTAGGGCACGCCTTGGGGGTTTGGTTTGGGTTCGTAGATACTGCAGTGGGCATGGGGCAGAAGCGAACCCAGTGGCCCGGT
>CAZFQI010000171.1:0-1850 GCA_964520755.1 uncultured Marinobacter sp.
GGAGCGCTTGACATATACAAAGGAACTGGCCAATCTCTGTACAATTAATCATAAAGCCGATCTCGGTGGGGCAGATATGCTTGGAAATGCCTTCTCAACGGCAGGGTTCGACCGCTGGATCAGTGATGTAAATCAGATCTGCGGACCTTTTTCGGCAGAACCTCTCGAACAGGAATTCTCTGGAAACATCAGCAAAATGGGATCCAGCGCTCTGGATATGTCCCACGTTACCATCCGTGGAGCACAGCTTGTTCGTGGCCGAAGCGAAATCCGTCGTTGTGTCACGCCAGAGTTCTTCTGTGTGTTCCAGCTTCGGGGAAAGTCGCAGGTTGAGCAGGCTGGGAACAGGTCCATTCTCGAGGCAGGGGACATTGTTCTGGTTGATTCGGCTCTGCCGTTCAGCTTTACCTATGACAATGAGTCGGAGCAGATTTCGCTGATTCTGCCTCGCCCAATCATTGAGCGAACTCTGAACCTGTCAGGGATCGAGCTTGGTGTCCGAATCCCCTCGGATAGCCATATTGCCCGTGTAGCAAACTTATTGATTGGCGAAGCCGCAGATTACGACAGTCTTGATGAAGAAGAAGGCGCCGCGATCGTTGACTCGCTGATCATGCTGATCAAACCCTCGGTCATCCGCAGTGTAGGGCAGAACAACCCCAGCGAGCGCGTGTTTCTGCAAGCTGCCTCGTATATAAGGGAAAACATTGGAGAGTCCGAGCTGAGCGCGCGGATGGTGGCAAACACCACCGGAACCTCGGTTCGCGGCCTCTATCGGGCGTTTTCCGCCCATTCCCTGACCGTGTCGGGGTATATCAAAACCCAGCGGCTGGAGATGTGCGCCGATTACCTGAAGACGTCCAAGGGCAAAGTGAATCTGACTGAAATCGGGTACCGTTTCGGCTTTGCCAGTCCCAGTGCCTTTTCGACAGCTTTCAGGCAGCACTTTGGGGTGACACCCTCGAGTTTCTGCCAGGATCGTATTTCGTGAAAAAAAGGGGAGCTGTCAGGCCGTTGAGTCTGGCAGCTCCCAGAAGGGCAGTGTCGCCGACGCTTTATTTCTTGATGCTGATAACCCTGGGCTGGGTTACCGCTTTCAGTCCCTCCAGGCCAAACTCGACCCCGTAGCCGGACGCTTTGTTGCCGCCGAAGGGCACCATCGGATGGATGGCACCGTGCTGGTTGATCCAGACCGTCCCTGCTTCCACGTTCATGGCGACCGACTCCGCCTCTTCCGGGCTGTTTGCCCAGACCGAAGCGCCAAGAGCCGCTGACAGGCGGTTGGCCGAAGCGATTGCGTCATCCAGGTTACGGTAACGGACGATGGGCAGGGCCGGGCCGAACTGTTCTTCATCCACCAGTCGCTGGCCATCCTGGATGTTGCCCACCAGGGTCACGGGCAGGAAGTAGCCGGATTCAGGCGGATTCCCGAACTCCATGACATCGCAGCCGTTCGTCCGAGCGTCATCGATCAGTTCTCTTACCTTTTTGTACTGCATTTCGTTCTGAAGCGGACCGATCAGGTTGCTTTCGTCCATGCCATCGCCAATGGGCATCTGGCGGGCGAGGTCGCTGAGGGCCGCAACCATGGAGTCGTAGTCATCTTCGTGAACGTACAGTCGCTTGATGCAGGCGCACGTCTGTCCCGCATTCAGAAATGTACCCCAGAACAGGCCCTCGGCGATGGCCCTGGCGTCAGTGCCGGGAAGCACAATGGCAGGATCGTTACCGCCCAGCTCCAGAGTAATGGGGGCAAGGTTCTGTGAGGACGCTTCGATAATGCGACGGCCGGTGGACTCGCTGCCGGTGAACATGATCTTGTCGATGTCCGGGTGGCTGGTCAGTGCGGC
>CAZFQI010000171.1:1950-5858 GCA_964520755.1 uncultured Marinobacter sp.
TCTGGCATATAGAGGCCAACAAGAGGACTGATAATCAGGTGCGGCGCTGCCACCCATTCAGCGTAAAGGTTCACTTCCTGAGCATTCAGGTTCCCGGTCCCGCCTGCCGTGTCGGTGAAGTCAAAGAAGAGCGCGCCAATACTGAGTGTTTCCGACGGGGTCGCCTTCAAGCCCAGGTGATGCACGGCTGCATCGGAATTAAACGGTCCCGCGTAGTTGGCAGCGACCTCACCCTGGAACCAGGTGCCGTAGCCACGGTTGAAACCGAAGAACAGCGGGTCAAAGCCTTCATCAAAGCTTGAATAGCGGTAGTTGACGCTGGGCGACCAGGGAGTCTCGCTGAAGGTCCAGCCGGCTTCGGCATACCACGCCTTCGCATTCTCGTCCGAGCCTTCTCCGGCTTCCTGATTGACAAATTCAGTGGACAGGAACAGGTTTTCCACACCCGCATTGCCCTGATAGCGAAGACTCGTGGTTTGCTGGCCGTCTCTTGAGCCGTACCCCAGGATGGGCGCAAAGGTGTCGTCAACGTCCAGCCCTTCAATATAAGCCAGACCAAACGTACCTTGCGGGGTCACATACTCGGTATTAAAGCCTGCCAGCTCCATCTCCGCCTGGGCTTTGTTATCGGAAGCCAGCCAGAACAGGTCGGCGCGGAGCCCGTCCGAGCCTCCGATACGGGCAATGGCCGTCTGGTCAAATGCCTTGCGGGCTGCGAGCCAGTATGCTCCACCGCGGTCGAAGTCCAGGCCCGGGCCATTCAGGGCATCGCCAAAGTTCAGGGCATCGCTGTTGATCAGGAAGCCATCGCCAATGGTGAACTGCTGCCGCCCAAAGGAAAGATCGAGGCCATCCTCTCCAAGCGCAGGAATCAGGTTACCTGAGCGCCAGCCGAGGTAGGCATCTTCCAGATCGGTTTCTCGCTCGTTACCGGACGTAATGCCTCCGGCATCGCCATCGCCCCAGGTGCCGGAGGAGACCAGATTAACCGCACCGTAAACCTGGCTGCCGGAGCCAACATTTTGGCTGCCAGAGAGCCCGTACTTGATGTAACCCTCCTGCCACTGCGATTCACCGGCTTGTGATTTGGCGCCAAGGTTGTAGGTCTCTTGGCTGGAGAAGACACCCAGAGCCGCTTCGATATCTACGTTCAGTTCCGTGCCATTCTGGTTGTAAAAATTGTAGGCAGAAGCCGGTGCCGATAATCCGGCCACGGCCAGACCGATAATGCTTTTGATAAAACGCTGATTTTTCATCTTTTCTGATTCCCGTCTATCTGTTTGTTGTGACCAGGCGTCCCTGCCTGGATGGTTCTACATTCCGCTCGAATCAGTCCTCCGACTGCTGTTGCTTGGGCAGATTCAGGGTTGGGGTCTGGTCAAAGAAGTTCCAGGGTTTCAGCATCGAGTGGACATATTCTGTTGGCATGATGGGCCACTCTTCTGCCCGGGCTACGTGAGTCGCGCCGGTGGTCATCCAGAGCACGGTATCGACGTTTTCAATGGACTCGTTGTCTGCGATAAAGGTTTGCAGACCAGTGTCGGTCTTCGACCGGTTCGGATACTTGCCTTCCGGAAAACGTTCCTCGGGCTTGTACTTGGTGACCCAGATCTGCTTGTCCATGAAGCTCACGCGCTTATAGAGCCATTCGTCCTCACTGAATAAGGCCCCTTTGGCGATCGGGTGGGTGCCACCAGCAAACGGAATGATCTGATAGCCAACCGGGTAACCCATGCGGTTTTCTTTGTTGGGGTTGGTCATCAGGCGAATGGTTGACGGATCGAACTTCTGAACCGAATCCTGTTCCGTCGATACCATGCGTTCTTTGGTAATCATGACGCTCTTGCGAGGCCCTCCATCGGTGTTTTCAGCAACCACGGGATCGATTTCCCTGAGGCTGTTGCCTGCACCGTCAACATCCAGGTCCAGGCGGAAGTTGTAGATGTGCTGGTGGGTGGTACCGACGATGTTGTGGTCGATCAGGGTGCCGTAGCGAGTATCTTCTTCGGCAGTTTCGTCATGGATGGTGCGCGATTTCACGGCCTTCACCGCTTCAATACCCGACGCTCCGACGGTCAATTGGATATTGCCATTGGCCATGAAAATCCAGTCGAACATGTAGTCGTAGTTGCCGATGGTGCTCACCCAACGAACAACCAGTTCCCTACGTTCGCGGCTTTCATTCCCCGGGCTGCTGCCCAGCATTTCCGTGTGCTTGAATTCTGGCCCGGCGTAGCGCTCGAAGACTGCAATCGCGTTCGGAATGGTAAATGGCTCGCCACCGTTATCTACCAGGGTCGCCGGCAGCAAAGTAGCGTTATTGGGGGTATCGACGCCGCCTACCAGAGGGGAGGTAAGGTTGCCCATTCCGTAATCACCGGAGTCCAAATAGGACTTGAAGTACCAGCCCACGTCAGGATCGCCGTAGGGCACGATCATGCCACCCAGTGACCCCTCATACATGATCTTCCGTTTCTCGCCCTGATCGTCATAGGTCAGAGTGGAAATGACGGGGCCAACCCGGGAATTCAGCTTGAGATGGAAGTTCCAGTTCTGCCACTGAATGGTGTTGCCGGACATCGCGATGTTGGAGCCTTCTGGCTGCACCACCATCAACGGTTTTACTTCGGCGATCTCTTCCTGGTCACGGCCATCGTAAGGGCGGGGTGTCATAGGTACCGGTACAACGCCATCGTCCTCAATCTTGAGAATGCTCTTTTTCTCAAGGTCTACCACCGCTACGAGGTTTTCGATCGGATGAGCCCAGTAGTTGCCGTCTCCAACGTCAAGGTAGGACACCACTTTCAACAGCTTCAGCTCATGCTTTAGTTTATCGTCTCCCCCGAAGTAGCCTACGGTAAGGGGTGTTGCGACAACGTTCTCCACATCATCGATGCCTCGCTTCTTCAGTGCTTTCTTGTAGGCCTCGCTGTTTGTAACAATTTCCTGCACAGCCAGAAAATCATCGAAAGTCACCATGCCATGAGCACCTTCGATGTGCTCCCAGGCAACAACGGACTCAGAGTCGAGATCAACAGTTCCCTCATAGACTTTCCGGCCATCCACGACCGTAAAAATGGCCTGGCGTGAAAAATCGTGGCCTGCACCGAAGGACCATTCCCAGACTTGTTCTTTGCTGGGATCTGCAAGCCGTATTTGCGTGAAGCGAATGCCGTCCTTCCAGTGTTCAGAAGTTTTGACTGCATTCGCAGCCTTGGTAATTTCGTCCGCGCTGAGCGGATCAAGCGGGTGGGTTTTATTACCAATACTGATGTTCTGGGAAACCTGACCTGAGAAGAGGTCGTGGGCAAAACTCCGCTCTACGAGCACTTCGCCGTCGTGCATTTTTACTGGAGCTGAAAGCTCAATCTCATCACCGTTGAAGTAGGCCCTTGTATCTCCGAGGGGCACACGGATTTTGGTATCTCCGGACTCAACCAGAAGCTCGCTTTTGTCTTCACTGAGTTGATAGCTTGCACCCGATGAATTTAGTGCTTTCGCGATGGGCATATAATCCGCAGAACCGCCGTGCGCCAAAGCCGTTGGACTGGCAACGAACAACGACGAGGCCAGAGCGACCGAGAGTGCGAGTTTATTTTTGTACATAATGACTCCTGACAATGTTTGCTTTATGCATGAGAAACAGTTCAGCCGTTATAGCAATGCCATGCCGGGCTTTTCCTGGGGCGGATGAACCTGACCGTGCATTTGTAAGACATAGAAATAGCATTTCAGTGACGCGGAGGCTTTTGAATGACTGCCAGAGTTTTTTCGAATCGTGCCGGCTGGAACTGAGGAAGGGTTTATTCGTCAGACGAGGGTGAGTCGGAGGGAGGGGAAGTTTTCAGTGGTTGCCTGGCCCATGGGTTCCGGGAACGTGGTTGTGGCGGTCCTCGGGCTCCAGTGTC
>CAZFQI010000172.1:0-5678 GCA_964520755.1 uncultured Marinobacter sp.
CCCTCATATGGAAAATCCACCTGGAGTATGGTTCTCATCGCTGCTCTCCTTCATGACTTATCAAAGTATCGCTGTTCCCACCACGCACATTAATACAAGCGGGCATCAGTTTCCGTTCTGAAGGCCGATTAAGCAGCAACGCCTGCGCAATTCCCGCCAGAACAATCAGGGCGCGGCTTGCCAGTTCGAAGCCTTCCTTTTAGACATCGCTTTTTTCGATGCATACATCTTAATATTGCAGGTTTTTTAGCTTGCTCCATTCGACTAAAGTCTTACGCCCCTGGCGACCAACCAAGAGCCGAGACCATGACAGCGAAAAAAACCGATGTGTTACTGATCGGCGGCGGCATTATGAGCACCTCGTTGGCAATGCTCATAGCGGAGCTCGACAACCGGCGTTCCCTGACCATCGTTGAACAGGCGGAGCAGCTTGGGCAGGAAAGCTCCGATGCCTGGAACAATGCCGGCACCGGTCATGCCGGTTACTGCGAATTGAATTACACGCCACAGGGGGCCGATGGCTCCGTGTCCGGCGATCGAGCATTGGAGATCAACGAGCGGTTCGAGATTTCTCTTCAGTTCTGGAGTTCACTCGCTCGCAAAGGCGTATTGCCCCAGCCGGAATCGTTTATCCGGAAAGTGCCTCACCTGAGCTGGGTCAAGGGTCAGGCTGGCCGGGATTTCCTTGCCAATCGGCACAGCGCCATAATCCGGAATGCCCTTTTCGAGGGCATGGAATTTTCCGATGATCGAAACACGCTCGAGCGCTGGCTGCCCATTATTGCCAGAGGTCGCACCGGTAACGAGGTGATGTCGGCCACCCGCGTGGACCACGGCAGTGACGTGAATTTTGGCGCCCTCACTCGCAGTTTCGGTAGCTTTCTACGGGGACAACCGCAGGTTTCGACCTTTCTCCAAACCCGGGTAGTCAGCCTGCAAAAAAAGGGGGATCGCTGGTCAGTGACGGTCAGGAACGATGTCACCGGCGAACTTGAGGAGATTGACGCCGGCTTCGTGTTTATCGGCGCTGGCGGCGCAAGCCTGCCGCTGCTGCAGAAGGCCGGCGTTGAGGAGGCCAAAGGCTATGGCGGATTCCCGGTCTCCGGTATCTGGCTTGCCTGCCAGAACGAAAAGCTGGCACTCACTCACGGTGCCAAGGTATACAGCCAGGCCGAGGTGGGTGCCCCGCCGATGTCGGTACCCCACCTTGATACCCGCTTTATCGACGGCAGACCCGCGTTGCTGTTCGGACCCTTCGCAGGCTTCACCACCCGGTTTCTGAAAGCCGGCAGTGTTCTGGATCTGCTGCGCAGCGTGCGTCCGGACAACCTGCCCAACCTTATGAATGTCGCTGCGACGCAATGGCCGCTGACCCGCTATCTGATCAGAGAGGCTTTGAGTTCGCGAGCCGATCGTTTATCCCATCTCGACGATTTCCTGCCGGATGCCGATCACAGCGAGTGGTCGCTGCGACGGGCAGGCCAACGGGTGCAGATCATCAAAACCGGCGCCAATGGCAAAGGTGCATTGGAGTTTGGCACCGAGGTGCTGAGCACAGCCGACGGTTCCCTGGCTGCACTGCTTGGAGCATCACCGGGCGCCTCCACCGGCGTCTCCGCGATGTTGAATGTCATTGAACGGTGTCTCCCGGAACTGACTACGGGCCACCATCGCCAGATTCTTCAGTCGCTGATCCCCAGTTACGGGCACTCCCTGAAGGACGACGCTCAACTGCTGACAAACGTGCGCGCTTTCACACACCCCACCCTGGGGCTTATGGACTCGATGTCTTCCTCACTTTCAACACGGAGCGAAAACCATGCTGATAGGAATACCGAAAGAGACCCAAACCGGAGAGAACCGGGTCGCGATCATACCGGCCGGCGTGCCGGAGTTGCTTGAGGCAGGCTACGAAGTCATCGTTGAACAAGGCGCCGGTCTGGCCGCTCACTTCACCGACGAGGAATACCGCAGCAGCGGCGCTAGCATCGCTGACGACGCCGGATCGCTCTACCGCCAAGCCAACATTCTGGTCAAGGTGCAGCCGCCCACCGGGGCCGAGGCGGCGAGCCTCAAGCCGGAGTCCACGCTGATCTGCATCATGGATCCATGGGACAACAAACCGCTGCTGGAAAAACTGGCAGAGCGTTCCATTCAGGCGTTTGCGCTGGACTTGGTACCGCGCACCACCCGCGCGCAATCCATGGACGTTCTCAGTGCCATGGCCGGGATCAGCGGCTATCGATCAGTATTGCGCGGCGCCATGTCACTGCCGCGCTACTTTCCGATGCTGATGACCGCCGCCGGCACCATTCACCCAGCGCGTGTGCTGGTCATCGGCGCCGGGGTTGCTGGCCTCATGGCCATTGCGACGGCGCGACGACTTGGCGCCGTGGTGGAAGCCTATGACCTGCGCCCGGAAGTCAAAGAGCAGGTGGAGAGCCTGGGCGCGGACTTTATCGAGATTGAGGTTCCGGAAACCGATGCCTCCGGCGACAACGGTTATGCCACGGCACAGTCCGACGCTTTCTACCAGGCCCAGCGGGAACAGCTCGGTGACTGCGTTGCCCGTGCTGACCTTGTTATCACCACCGCGGCTGTTCCGGGCAAGCCGGCTCCGAAGCTGATCGACAAGGCGATGATCCATCGCATGAAACTTGGCTCGGTGATCGTTGATCTTGCCGCCGCACGCGGCGGTAACGTTGAGGGCACGGTGCTGAATGAAAAGGTGGATGTGGATGGCGTGACGCTGGTCGGGCACGTCAATCATCCTTCCCGGGTACCGGTGCATGCCTCCCAGCTGCTCAATCGCAACATCATCAATTTTATCCAGAATATGACCGAAAAGGGCCGCCTGGTTCCCAACCAGGAGGATGACATCGTTTCAGCCACGATGGTCACTTGCGCGGGCCAGGTTAATTTCGGGAAGGACAAGAGCGCGCCCGCAAAAGCATCACCAGAAACCGAAGAGGACGTTGCCTGATGGAAATGCTGGTACTGAGTTTCACCATTTTTATTCTGGCGCTGTTTGTCGGCGTGGAATTGATTAACAAGGTTCCACCCACCCTGCACACACCACTGATGAGCGGCACCAACGCGATCTCGGGTATTGTGATTGTCGGCGCCATTGTCAGCGCCGGAACCAACCACCTGTCGCCCACCATTGCCAGTATTCTCGGGTTCATCGCTGTAACGCTCGCCAGTATCAACATTGTGGCGGGCTTCATGGTCACCGACCGCATGCTCAACATGTTCAAGCGTAAGGGTTAATCATGTTTGCTCTTGTCAATCTTTCCTATCTGACCGCCGCGGTGCTCTTCATTCTGGGCATCAAGGGCATGACCAAACCGAAAACCGCTGTCCGCGGCAACCAGATTGCTGCGATCGGCATGCTCATCGCCGTGATTGCGGCCCTGCTCCACCATCAGATTGTCGGCTTCACCACCATCATTGCAGGCATGGTGATTGGCGGCTCTATCGGTGCCTGGCTGGCCCGGAAAACCGCCATGACCTCCATGCCGGAGCTAGTGGCCAGCCTCAATGGTATTGGCGGTGGGGCGTCTCTCGCGGTTGCCGCCAGCACCTGGCTGACCGCCCTTGGCTTACAGACCACCGATGCGGCGCAAGCTAGCACCGCCTGGACACTGGCTATTGTGGTCTCCATCGCCATTGGCGCAGTCACGCTGACCGGTTCTGTGGTGGCGGTCCTTAAACTGAAAGGCAACGTCGGCGATAGTCGTCGCGCCCGTCTGTGGCAGGCGGTCGCCTTGCTGAGCCTTGCCGGGGTCATCACCTGCGGAGTGCTCTTCTTCAATCAAAGCCAGGCGCCCCAACTGGTGTTGCTGGTACTGGTCGCATTTTGCCTTTTGCTGGGAATCGGGCTGGTACAGCCGATTGGCGGCGCCGACATGCCCGTGGTCGTCGCGCTGTTGAACGCCTACTCCGGCCTCGCCGGCGCGTCCACTGGCTTTGTTCTCGAGAACCAAGGCCTGATAATCACCGGCTCGTTGGTCGGAGCATCTGGCCTGATACTCACGGCCGTCATGTGCAAGGCCATGAACCGTTCGCTGCCTAACGTATTGTTCGGCGGCGCCTTTGGACAGAGTTCCGGCGCTGAGTCTTCCACCAACGACGACGAGTTCTATGACGGCAAAGTGAAGTACGCCACACCGGATGACCTGGCCCTGCTGCTGGACGGTGCCCGCAACGTGGTGATGGTACCGGGCTACGGGCTGGCCGTTGCGCAGGCGCAGCACGCCGTGAAAGAACTGGCCAACCAGCTTGAGTCCCGCGGTGCGAAGGTAAATTACGCCATCCATCCGGTTGCGGGCCGTATGCCGGGACACATGAACGTGCTGCTTGCGGAGGCGGAAATTCCCTATGATCAACTGAAGGACATGGACAGCATCAACCCGGAACTGCCGCAGGCTGATGTTGCCATCGTCCTGGGCGCCAACGATGTGGTGAATCCGGCCGCTGCGGAGGAGCCAAGCTCTCCGATTTACGGCATGCCGATTCTCGACGTGCACAAGGCGAGAACCGTGGTTGTGGTCAAACGAAGCCTTTCCCCCGGCTTTGCCGGTATCCCCAACAGTCTGTTTATCCGTGATAACAGTCTAATGGTGAAAGGTGATGCCAAAGACGTACTTCAATCAACCACCAGCGCCATCAAAGAAATCTGACACAGATAAAAGGAGCCCTCGCATGAAATGCCTGAATCACCTGGAAGCACTGGAAGCTGAAGCGATTCATATCATGCGGGAGGTTGCGGCGTGCTTCGAGAATCCCTGCATGTTCTACTCCATCGGCAAGGATTCAACAGTCATGTTGCACCTGGCCAGGAAAGCGTTCTGGCCGGCCCCGGTTCCTTTCACGCTGCTTCACATCGACACCACCTGGGAATTTGTTGAAATGGGCCGCTTCCGGGACGCCCTGGCAGCAAAGCACAACTTGAAGCTGGAAGTCTGGGTCAATCAGGAAGCGCTCCGCAACGGCGTGCATCCCATTGAATCCGGTTCGGTCATTTATAACGACCAGATGAAAACCCAGGCGTTGAAACAGGCCCTGACTCACTTTGGATTCGACGCAGCCCTGGGCGGCGCAAGACGTGACGAGGAGCGCTCACGGGCAAAGGAAAGGGTATTCTCGGTCCGCAACGAGCATCAGCAGTGGGATCCGAAAAACCAGCGGCCTGAACCATGGAAAATCTACAACACGCAGATTAACAAGGGCGAGTCGGTGCGGGTTTTTCCACTGTCTAACTGGACCGAGCTGGACATCTGGATGTACATCCACCGCCAGAATATCGACGTTGTGCCACTTTACTATTCCGCTCAACGCTTGAGCTGGATCGATGACGACTCCGGCATCATCCTGGCGATGGACGATGACCGGATGATGTCCTATCTCTCTGACACCGAAAAAACCTCCCTGGCTAAACGCCAGATTCGTTTCCGCACTCTGGGTTGCTATCCGCAAACCGGGGCGGTTGAAAGCCCGGCAACGGCCTCCGAAGACATCGTGCTGGAAATGATGGCGGCCACCACAAGTGAACGTGAAGGCCGCATGCTCGACAAGGATCAGTCCGCGTCGATGGAAAAGAAAAAACGTGAGGGGTATTTCTAGGCAGGCTCAAACCGCTCCTGCAACCATGCCTTGATCTCACCAGACTCGTACAA
>CAZFQI010000173.1:0-5670 GCA_964520755.1 uncultured Marinobacter sp.
GGCGACACCATCGTGATGATCCATGGCTTCGGGGCCAACAAGGACAACTGGACCCGTCTGGCCGGCCACCTGACCGACGATTTTAATGTCTACGCGATCGACCTGCCCGGGCATGGTGACAGCAGCAAACCCCTGGATATCGGCTATCGTCTGGAAGATCAGGCAGGCTACCTCGCACAGATTCTGGAGGCGCTTTCCGTTGATGATGCCCACATTATGGGCAATTCCATGGGAGGTGCGATTACCGCTCTCTATGCTGCCAACTACCCCGGGAAAGTGAAATCAGCGGTGCTGTTCGACCCCGCGGGCATTCTGGAATATGAAAGCGAGCTGGTGGACCTTGTGATGGAGGGTGACAACCCACTGATCCCCAGGAAACCCGGTGACTTTGAGCGACTCATGGAGTTCGCCCTCGAGAAAGAGCCCTTTGTACCGTGGCCTATCATGGGGGTGATGGAAGAGCGGGCCATCGCCAATCGGGAAGTCAACGAGGTCATTTTTGCGGCGATTCGTGATGCCGGTTTCGAGTCGGACTTCCGCAATGCCATCACCAGGATCCAGGCCCCGGTCCTGATCATCTGGGGCAAGAAAGACCGGGTGATCAACTACCGAAACGGCGAGGTGTTCGCTACAGCAATCCCGAATGCCAGACTGGAACTGATGGACGGCATCGGCCACGCACCGATGGTGGAGGCCCCGGCGGAATCCGCAGAACTGTTCCGGACCTTTATCGGGCAGCCAGCCGAGTGAGACTCATTTGCGCAATAGTTTCCGCATTCCACCTTCAGCGACTACAAGGGCACGGCAAAACAGGGTAGCCTAGCAACCATTGTGCTTTTGACGTCTGAACTGATACCCCATGCCTGAAGCGATCTGGATTACCTTTGCCTTCGGCCTTGGCCTGCTGGTCAAGCTTGTTGGCCTTCCCCCTCTTGTTGGCTACCTGGCTGCCGGCTTTGTGCTCAGTGGCATTGCCGAGGCAAGCGGTGTTGTGATTGAGGAGACCGATGTTCTCCAGCACATCGCGCACCTTGGCGTACTCCTGCTGCTGTTTACTGTGGGGCTGAAGCTCAAGCTCCGTTCCATCGTCAGTCCGGAAGTGATTGGCGGCAGCCTGCTGCATTTCGGCATTACCTGCATGGTCTTCACACCGGGGCTGTACCTGCTCCTGGATATCGGATGGTCAACGGCCTTTATGCTGGCCATTGCCCTGTCCTTCTCAAGCACTGTACTGGCAGCCAAGGTGCTCGAATCCAAACGGGAACTGCGGGCGTTCCACGGCCGGGTCGCCATCGGCATCCTGATCATGCAGGATCTGATTGCCCTGGTCGTCATGAGCCTGGCGGCCGGGAAAACACCCTCCGAGTGGGCGCTGATTGTCTTCGGGCTGCCGCTGCTTAGGCCTCTCCTGTTCAAGTTGCTGGATGCCAGTGGCCACGACGAGCTGCTGGTGCTACTGGGGCTGTTATTGGCGCTTGTTGTCGGCGGGCTTGGCTTCGAGGCGGTCGGACTAAGCTCAGAGCTGGGCGCACTGGTTTTCGGTGCCATGCTGGCCAACCATCCGCGTTCTCAGGAACTCGCCAAATCCCTCTGGAGCGTCAAGGAAGTATTCCTTGTGGGGTTTTTCCTGCAGATCGGAATCGGGGGCTTGCCAGACCAGGAAGCGATCATGTTTGCCGTGATTGCGGCACTGGTATTGCCACTGAAAGGCATTCTGTTCTTCTTCCTGTTGATTCTGTTCCGGCTGCGCTCGCGAAGCAGCTTCCTCTCGGCCCTGTCACTGACCAACTACAGCGAGTTCGGGTTGATTGTTGCAAGCGTGGCCTTGCCTGAGTGGCTTGTCCCCCTTGCAATTACGGTGTCACTGTCATTCGTTATATCCGCACCATTGAACCGGTTTGCACACCCAATCTTCGAGCGGATAAGCCATCGACTTGGAACATTTGAAAGGCACAAACGCCATCCGGACGAGCAACCGATCTCCCTGGCCAACACCCGTTTTCTGGTAATGGGAATGGGGCGTACCGGAACCGCCGCCTACGATTGGCTAAAAGAATCCGAAGAGAACTTGATGGGATTGGACTCGGATCCCGCAAAAATCGAAAAGCATCAGAAAGAAGGCCGAAATGCGGTATTCGCTGACGCAGAGGACACGACCTTCTGGGAGGGGCTGCACATGCCGTCCGTGGAAGCGGTCATTCTTGCGATGAGCGATATCGAGGGCAAACTGATTGCCGCGCGGATGCTCAGAAAGCTTGGATTCAAGGGCTACATTGTTGCGCACACCCTGTACGCCGATGAGGCAAAACAAATCTGCGAAGCCGGCGCCGATGATACCTATCTCACCATGAGTGAAACGGGTGTTGCCCTGGCCAGTCACCTGCTAGACAGAAAACGGGCCACGCCATCCCTCACTGTGGAGAAATCCGTATAGTCTGGCCTCTGGCCGCGGCAAGCAGGTTAGTTTTCCTCGAGAGCACAAGTACGGAACCCGGTATAGACATCGTTGCGCAGGGGCAGGTAAGCCTGCCGATAGGTGCCCCTGATCAGGCAGGATGACGTTGCACAACCGCCGCCCTTGGTGACCTTGTGATCACCAAACTGCAGGGTGGACATGAATGGGTACATATCCACCTTGAAGCCGTCGTAAGGCAGGAACTGATCACTGGTCCACTCCCAGACCGTACCTGTCATCTGGCGGCAGCCAAAGGGGCTGTCACCATCGGGAAAATCAAACACCGGATTCTGGGCCATGGCGCGCCCGTTCAGATCAGCCAGGCGCTCATCCGGTGTCGAGTTGCCCCAGGGAAAGTGCCGGAATGGCTCGCCCGGTCGATTGCCAAGGGCTGCCACTTCCCATTCATGCTCCGTCGGCAGACGACGCCCTGCCCAGCGGCACCAGGCCTCCGCCTCCCAGTAAGTCACATGGGTGACTGGTGCATCCGGGTTCAGGGGCTGCCAGCGATCAAACAGACGCTCCTGCCACTGGTCATCGTGCCAGCGCCAGTACAACGGATGACGGGGCGCCCGAAACATGGGCTCATCACTGCCATGAACCAGGGCCATGTCGGTTTCGGTCTTTAGCCATTTCTGGCCACCAAAAGACCAGAGCTCTGGCCGCCGGTAGCCACCGTCTTCCACGAACTCCATGAACTGGCGATTGCTGACCAGGCATTTCGAAATGGCGAACGACTCCAGCTTTACGGTAAACCGTGGCTTTTCATTATCAAAGCCAAAGTCTTCACTGGCGTAACGTTCTGATTCACCCGGCATCCCTATCAGCCACTCCCCTGCCGACACTACCGCGTCTCCCCCATGTGGATCGCCCGGTGCCGGCCGGTAAAGATCGGTGCGCGGCGGTGCCGGATAGCCGACAGTCTGACGACACCAGATCATCGACTCGATGTGCATGTTCTGGTGGTAGATTGCGTAGCGATACAGGTAACGAGCCTGGTCGGTTAAAGGCTCTTTCTGGATCCGCTCGGCAACGCGATCATAGATAAGCTCGAAGTATTCGAGAGTTTTCTGACGCCCGGGAAACAGCTCCCGGTTCCAGCGATCCCGATGCTCGATATGGAACGAGTCCCAGAGATCGTCCATGGAGGGATCGTGGCTCGGCGTGCCGTCCAGGAGGTTGAAGACGAACACTTCGTAGAAGAAGGCAGCGTGCCCCATTTCCCAGAGCGGCGGATTGACACCCGGATGGTAGGGAACGTCCAGCGCCGTCTCCGGAAGAGAGCAGACAAGACTTTCGGTACGCTTCCGTGTCCATTCAAGCTGATCCAGCAATTCCGCCTTTGCCGCATCGATTTGCTCAATCGCTGTCATCTCGCCAACCACTCATCGTCAAACGGTTTCGTCAGCATACCAGAGAGTTCAGAGCCGGGTTAAACGCTCTCACGCCCAAACAGCCAGAATGACAGGAACAGCCACCAGGGTTATCAACAAAGACAACGGCAGCCCCAGGCGCCAGTAATCGCCAAACCGGTAGCCACCAGGTTCCATAACCAGCGCGTTGGACTGGTGTCCCACCGGCGTCAGAAAGGCGCAGGATGCGCCAATGGCAACCGCCATCAACAAGGCATCTGCGGCAATGCCCAGCTGACCCGAAAGGCTCAAGGCAATGGGGGCAACCAGAATGGCGGCCGCTGCATTATTCACCACGTTCGAGAGCAACATCGTCCCCATCAGAACAACCGCAACGACCACCCAGGCATCGCCCCCGGAGCCGAGCATCAGCATCCAGGACGCTATCAACTCCGCCCCACCGGTGGTTTCGAGTGCCTGGCCCACCGGTATCATAGCCGCCAGCAAAACGATAACCGGCCAGTCGATTGCCCGGTAAGCTTCCTGATTGCTGAGCACACCACTGAGAACCATGGCAACCGCACAGGCAACCAGCGCGACGGGTGGCGACAACCAGCCAACGACGAGTACGGCGATAGCAGCCACAAACAACCCGCCCGGCAGAAGCGCATTGCGTTCGCGTCCGAAGCGGAGACCCCGTTCTGCCAGAGGCAGGCAACCGAGCCCCTGAAGGGTAACGCGCAAGGCTTCCTCCTCACCTTGCACGAGCAGAATGTCACCGGCCTGAAAGCTGATGTCACCCAGGCGTCGTTGCAACCGTTGTCCCTGACGTGCAACAGCGACAATATTGAGGCCATTCTGCTCACGGAGATTCAACCTGTTGGCGGTTTTACCGATCAAACCGGATTCTGGCGTGATCACCGCTTCCATCAAGCGGACATCACCCTCGGACAGTGACTTTTCGTGCAGTTTTTCCGGTGCGCTCTCATCTTCGTCGGACTCTTCGGAGGAGGACTCCTCTACATTCGCCAACTCAAGGCCGGTGCTGTCCAGAAATTCCTGCAAAGCATCGGTATCCGCCTCCACCAATAGCAGATCGCCGCCGCGCAGCACGGAAAACGTCGATGGTGCCAGTGACCGCTTGTCATCCCGGATCAGCGCGAGCACCACTACATCCTGCTCGGCGTCAGCCTGTGTCAGCAGGCTATGCAGTGTTGCGCCAATATGCGAGGAATCGTCCGGAACCCGAAGCTCGGTAACATAATCCCCCACGCTGAACAGCTTGCCGCCGTCATCGGGTTTCCCCCGTCTGGGCGTCAGACGCCACCCCGCCACTGTGATAAAGGCAATGCCAGCCAGGGTTATCGCCAGGCCCACCGGCGCGAAATCAAACATGCCAAAGGAACCCGTTTCCCGGTAACTGGCAATGATGATATTCGGAGGCGTGCCGATCAGGGTCATGGTCCCACCCAGCAGAGAGCCAAACGCCAGGGGCATCAGCAGCAGCGAGGGCGACCGCCCGGCCTCCCTGGACATCCAGATTGCGACCGGCATCAGAAGTGCAAGCGCACCGACGTTGTTGATAAAGCCCGAGCACAGGGCCACCACGGAGGTCAGCATCAACACCTGCAGAGTCGGCCGGTGTCCGACCTTGCCCAGCAGATGGGCCAGCCGGTCAACCACACCGCCATTGACCAGTCCCTGACTGATCACCAGAACCGCAGCCACAGTCACAACCGCCGGGTGGCCAAAGCCATCGAATAGTTGATCCGCCGGCACGATCCCCGTGATGGCAACGGCGAGAAGCGCCAGCAGGGCGACCAGGTCGAACCGGATTCGATTCCAGACGAACAGCACCAGGGC
>CAZFQI010000174.1:0-5600 GCA_964520755.1 uncultured Marinobacter sp.
GACACTGGACACCCACCACACCCTACCCTGTAAACTGCCCGTCTCTCTCTGACGGGCAGCCCATGACTGACTCCACCGACATCAACTATTCAAAACGCGCGTCTGGTAAAAGGCTGGCGCTTTTCAGTCTGTTGTTTGTGGCGCTGACCGCTGCCGGGCTGTATGCCGTTTACGCTCTGTTCGCTGAGCGCACCCTTACCTTCGATGCCAGGCTGATCGCCCCGGGAACCCTGTTGGCGGTGACTGGCCTGTTGCTGGTGTATTTCATCTCCGATGGCCTTCGGCTGTATTTTACCCTGCGGGCGCTGGGGCACCGGCTGCCCCTGCCGGCGATGTTCCGGCTGGTATTTATCAATCTGTTTTTCTCCAACATCACGCCCATGGCCACCGGAGGCGGGTTCGCCCAGATCTGGTTCCTGAGCCAGCATGGCGTTCCGGTTGGCAGGGCCACGGCAGCCACCACGATTCGAACGGTACTGGCGGTGCTGTTCATTTTTTCGCTCACGCCGGTATTCCTGCTCACGCTCAAGCCCCTGGACGGCAATTCAATTGTCGGTGATATCGGCACCGCGCTGGCGGTTCTGATCGTTCTGTACCTCGGATTTTTCCTGGTGCTGCTGTTCAGGACCCGCTGGCTGATTGGCCCATTGACTCGATTGCTCAGGGCCGCTCGCCGACTTCACCTGATCAGCGAGCGCCGCCATCGACGGTGGCAGTTCAAGGCTCGCAGAGAGATGCTGCGGCTATCCCGGAGTTTTGGCGATTACCTGCGCGGCGACCCCGTGTTTGTGTGGCTGTCCATCCTGTTCACCGCCATATTTCTGCTCAGCCTGTTCAGCTTCCCTGCGCTGCTGATGCACAGCCTCGACTACAGTGTTGACTATGTGGTGTCGGTGGGGCTGCTGGTCGTCACCACCTTCGTTATGTATTTCTCGCCAACGCCAGGTGCCTCTGGGATTTCCGAGGGTGTTTTCGGGAGCTTTTTCCGGGATATCCTCTCGGGTAACCACCTGATACTGGTTATTGTCTGCTGGCGCCTGTTGACCATTTACCTGGGCATGATTATCGGGCTGGTTGTGCTCCAGAGAGAGCTTGTTGCCAATCGCGGGAGAACCGGATGATTTTCCGAAACCCACTCAAGCTTCTGTTCTACCTCTGTCTTCTGGTGGTGGTTCTGCTGGTTGGCTACAAGACCTACCTGAACCTGTTCACGGAAGATTTCGAGGGCGTTCATACCGAACAGGTAGAGCAGGTCCATCGAAAGCTTGAACCCGGAGAGCCGTTCAGCTTTGCCGTGGTGGGCAACATCAACAACTCGGTGGGGATTTTCGAGGACCGTATTATTCCGGAGCTGAATCGGTCAGGGCTCGATTTTCTGGTCTCTGCCGGTAACGCGGTCAGTGG
Source organism: uncultured Marinobacter sp. (assembly GCA_964520755.1). Lineage (GTDB taxonomy): Bacteria > Pseudomonadota > Gammaproteobacteria > Pseudomonadales > Oleiphilaceae > Marinobacter. Next base: position 1,405 of record CAZFQI010000174.1, read on the forward strand.
CGGCGGCGAGGACAAGTACCGGGCCCTCTACGGCACCCTGAGCCATCTGGAGATTCCCTATCTGCTCACCTTCGGCGCCCATGAGTTCGAGGATTTTGGCAGTTTCCGTTTTTACGATCACTTTGGCCCGCACTTCTTCAGTATTGAGGCTGGCAACAGCCGACTGATCTTCCTGGACAGCACCGGCAAAACGCCCTGGCGCTGGCAGATCCGCTGGCTGAAGGATTTGCTGGCCCAGGACACTTCGAAGGCGAGAATCCTGTTTATCGGCCACCCTCCCCTTCATCCGGACGAGAACGCCCCGTTCGACCAGAAGGATGATTATCTGGCGCCCCCCGAATTCCGGGATGCCCTGCTTTCGGCCATCGAAGAGCATGACGTTGACCGGGTGTTTTCCGCCAACCTTTCGCTCTATTCGGAAGAGACCGTAGGAGACACCACCTTTGTTACCACGGGCGGCGCCGGTGGCCTGGTAATGAACAACGACACCAGTTTCTATCACTACGTGCAGGTAAATGTGGACGCCGACGGCGAGGTCAGCCATAACCTGCAGCGCCTGGAAGTGGGCCAACACCCGGTACTGAAGCGGCTGGAAAGTCTCTGGTTCTTTATTTACTCCCTGTTCTACACCGGTTATCTGAACTTTATTTTGATCGTCGCCGTGTTTGCGGCCATTGCGATCAAGCTTTATGGCGCCATTTTCATCGCCAAGGACTATTATCCCGACTACGATCTGGACCCCGCGCCCTGGCTCGAACAGCCGATGCGGGTGGCGATGTTTACCAATAACTACCTGCCCTTTATCGGCGGTGTGCCGATTTCCATTGAACGCCTGCGGCTCGGTCTGGAAGCGCTCGGCGACAAACTGCTTGTGGTGGCCCCACGTTACAAGGGCCAACCCGAGGCCGAACCTCACGTGCTGCGGGTACCCTCACTTCTTGCCATGGGAGAAAAGCGGGAATTCCGGCTGGCCAATATTTTCCTCGGCCGGATCCGCAAGCGAGTCCGGGCTTTCAAACCGGATATTATCCATCTGCATCATCCGTTCTGGCTTGGGTCGCTGGGACTGTTTGTGGCGCGCACCCTCAGGATACCGGCCATCTATACCTACCATACCCGTCTGGAGCACTACGCCCATTTTGTGCCACTGCCGGGCATGCTGTTCCGGAACCTGATCTCCCACGCCCTGATCAAGCGCTTTGCCAACAAGTGCGACGGCGTCATCGTGCCCACCTACTCCACCGAGGAATACCTGCGGATGATCGGGGTGAAAACACCGACCTTCGTGCAGCCGACAGGGATCGAATACCACAAATTCCAGGAAGTTCAGGAGAAGGACGTCGAGGAACTGCGTGACAAGCTGCAGCTACAGAATGAAAAAGTATTCGTCAGCGTTTCGCGACTCTCCAACGAGAAAAACATCGACTTCATGATCGAGGCCATTGATGCCCTTAGACGGGAAAGCGATGTGCCGTTCCGGTTCCTGATGATCGGTGATGGCCACCAGAAAGACCGGCTGCAGAAGAAGATTGAAGACCTTGGTCTTGAACAGAACTTTACCCTGGTCGGCGCCGTTCCGCCGGACGAAATGGCCATCTGGTACCGGCTGGGCGATGCCTTCCTGTTTGCCTCAATATCTGAAACCCAGGGCATGGTAATCCTGGAGGCCATGGCGGCCGGCTTGCCGGTGGTGGCGGTTCGATCCAGTGGAATTGAGGACGTGGTTCGGCATGGGTTCAACGGATTCAAGACGCCGGAGAAACAGGACCAGTGGCGGGAGCAGGTTAAAAAACTGCTGGAAGACGACGAACTGCGTGACAAGCTTTCCTCCCAGGCCCTGGAGTTTGCCAGGGACTATTCCGTGGAGCAGTTTGCCACGGACGTTCGCACCATTTACGCCACCACACTCGCCATGGTCGCGAAGAAACGAAAAGGTTCGATAATCCACCCTGAATAGGCAGGGTTACAGTTTTCCGCGGCGGCCTGATCGGGCTAGACTGAATTCACGTATTACAAAGACAGTTTTAGCTATCAGACCTGCTTAATTATCGGAGACTAATGTGAGCGGCATCCCCGTCGGAATCAGCACCTGCCTGCTGGGTAAGGAAGTTCGCCATGATGGCGGCCATAAACATTCCCGCTACTGCACCCAGGTGCTCTCAAAGCACTTTGATTTCCGCTCCATCTGCCCCGAGCTGGAAGCTGGCCTGGGCGTGCCACGCCCCGCCATCCACCTGCGCGAGTACAGCGATGGCCTGCGCCTGATCGAAACCAGGGGCGCGGCGGACCATACCGACGCCATGCAGGGCTTTATCGAACAGGTCATGCCCACACTGGCAGACCTTCGCGGCTACATCCTGATGGCCAAGTCCCCCAGCTGTGGCATGGAGCGCATCAAGGTCCATAACGAGGAAGGCAACGTGACCCGCCGCGATGGCCGGGGCATGTTCGCCGAGGCGCTGCTAAAGGCCTACCCGCTGATGCCGGTGGAGGAGGAAGGACGCCTCAATGATGACATGATCCGGGAGAACTTCATCGAGCGGGTGTTTGCCTACGACGACTGGATGCAGAACGTGGCCGGCGACCAGCTCTCCGCCAAGGCGTTGATCGAGTTTCATACCCGCCACAAGTTCCAGCTTCTGGCGCACTCAGAAAAGCTCTATCGCCAACTCGGCCCCATGCTGGGGGACTTGAAATCCGAACCACTGGAAGACATCGCCGAGCGCTACATCCACCTGTTCATGGAGGCCATGAGCAAGAAGGTAAGCCGGGGTTCACACATGAACGCCATGCAGCACCTGATGGGTTACCTGCGGGATTCCATGGGTGACGAAGACCGAAAGGTGCTGATGGAACAGATGGACGCTTACCGCCGGGGCGAGGTGCCTCTGGTGGTGCCGATGACCCTGCTGCGCATGGCTCAGCGGAGGGAGCCGGTGGATTACTTGCATGCCCAGCAATACTTGACGCCCTATCCAGATGAGCTGGGCCTTAGAAACAACGTTTAAAATCGCGGGCAGATGAAAACGGGTCAGATGAAAATCTCATCTGACCCGTTTTTCGAGAGATCAATCAGAAACCATAGATAAGCGAGAGTGACGTTTCCGTGTCGGTGTCTTCGGAGCCTGCGGGCGGATCAGACAGATGCTTGACCCGGAACGCCGCCTTCATGGAGAGGTTCCCCACCACGTTCGCCTGCAGAGACGTTTCTGATTCGGTCACCGTGTTGTTTTCATCCAGGCCGATTTCCGTGCTCAGCTTCTGGCGGAACAGGGAATTCTCCGACAGAGCGAAATCAAACTGGCCGGCCAGGCGAGCGATCGCCTCTTCCTCTGTATCCTCTCCCTCGGCATTGACCATTTGCAGCTTGTTGTAGCGGTAACCACCACCGACTGAAAGATCCAGGAAGGAACGCTCGCCGGACGTCCACACCCGGTTTCCATAACCGGTGGTTACTGAGGATTCGAAATCGTAGCCGGAGAACCGATCGTCCTCGTAGGAGCCCCGGAGAAACCAGTACTGATCCTCGGCAAATTTGTAATCGGTCTCCAGCGAGGCCTGGTATTTCTCGGCGGTGGTCTGGTCGTCCGTTTCGGAATAATTGGTCCGGAATTCACCGGTGTTGCGCCAGGTTTCGACTTCATGGATCAGACCCAGACGGCCCTTGATGTTGGTCTCTTCGGTATTGCCCGAGGTAATCAACACACCCAGCTCGGTTTCGCCCTTCCAGTTGTCGGCCTCCTGCGCGCTGGCAAAGGGCGCGATTGCAACTGCGGTAATGGCTACAGCCTTTCGTAAATCCATGAAGTCTCCTTTTGGGGTTGGTCAGGCGCCCTCGGTGCTCCTCGCCCTTTCGCCATCCAGGCTTTTCCGGGCCTGACGTTCTCTTTCGACCTTTTTCCGGGCCTTGCGCTCCGCAATGATGCGCGCAGCTTCACCGCCCACGTGGGCTTCGCCGCGCTCTTCCGCCAGACGCATCTGGCGTTCACGCTCGGCGAACCGGGCTTTCTGCTCTTCAGTCAGCGAATCGATGCACTGATGGCAGCTCACACCCTGCTCATACTCGGGGCGTTCCTTGTCTTCCTCGGTGATCGGCCTGCGGCAGGCATGGCACTGGTCATAATCGCCACGCTCCAGCCGATGGTTGACCGTTACCCGGTCATCAAAAACAAAGCACTCCCCGTGCCACAGGCTCT
>CAZFQI010000175.1:0-5546 GCA_964520755.1 uncultured Marinobacter sp.
CGGGTTTCGCTCGCAATCTGCCCGATGGTCGGGTCGAGATTATCGCCGAAGGGCCCGAAGACCGATTGAATCAACTGAAAACCTGGTGCGCGGAAGGGCCGCCGGATGCCAGGGTGGACGCCGTCGATATTGCCCCGGAGTCCGCGACCGGCGAATTCAGGGATTTCAGCGTGCGCTAAGCGATGCACCACAAACTACTCCCTGTTAAAAGGTCGAAGCATGCAAAAAGACAAGCCGTTTTCCCAAGCCTGCGAAAACAATAAAGCGCCGATTCTGGAAAAACTCACGGAGCTTTTCAAACAGCCGGGCACCATTCTGGAAATCGGCACGGGCACCGGCCAACACGCAGTGTACTTTGCGAGCCATTTACCGCACCTGGTGTGGCAGCCCTCAGACCACCCTCAGAATGCCCAATTCTCCCAAGCTTGGATCGACGACTCAGATCTGACCAATATCAACGGGCCCATTGCCCTGAACGTGCTGGACGGAAACTGGGCCGGTCTGCCGGCGATCGGAGGCGCGTTTTCCGCCAACACAGCTCACATCATGGCCTGGGAAGAGGTGGAGGCGATGTTTCACGGTGTGTCGGAGGCTTTACCGAAGGACGGAATTTTCTGTCTGTACGGGCCTTTCAGCTATGGCGGCCGGCATACCAGTGAAAGCAATGCGCGGTTTGATCTTTCGCTGAGGACGCAGGCGCCGCATATGGGGATACGGGATATTGAGGACCTCAAGGCACTTGGTGCAAAAACCGGGTTGGAGCTTGAAGAGGATTTTGGGATGCCGGCTAATAATCGGTTTTTGGTTTGGCGGCGAACTTGATAACAGAGCGCAATTGCATAACTGGTCCGCCACCGGTTCCATTCATTTCCCGGGCGCAGTAACGGACCACTTTTCCTTACGGGTGCCGGCTACAACAGGTCAGAATTTACAGAAGAGAGTATCTTCCCAACTGTATCGTAGGCACTGGAGGGCATCCAGTTGCGATTCGAGCCCAGGTAGCTTTCCGGGTCAAGCTCCAGGAGTCCAATCAGGACCTCAGCAACGATCCTGGCGCCGACTGGGCCGAGCCCTTCGCCCGGCTCGAAGTTGCCGGTTGAAGATTCCCTGCCAACAACCTCTGCCTCCGCCAATATGTAAAGCCAGAGGGGTGCTCCAGACGTTACCTCGCCGTTCGATATAGAGTTAATCCTGGCCATGACGGCGCCGACTTCAGCGTCTGTCCGACCCATTTCCCGAGCGATCGTATCACCCCCCGGAAGTCTGAAGCTGTTGCCCCTGAGCAGATTCCGTGTTGCCAGGGACTTTTCACCACCATCAGGCACGAAAGGAAGCTCCAGAAGATCGCCTGCCATTAACGTGTCGAGCTTTTCAGCTCTCTGAACAACGCGATTTTCAGCCGTAAAAAACAGCTCGTGCCAATCAACTACAGCCCGGGTATCGCCCACCGGGGAAAACCCGCGGCCGAGAATCTGTCCAAAGAATTCGAACGCCGTATCCCCCTTCTGTACCTGTATCTTCATAGGCACCATAGAGTGGCCAAAGCGATAGGCGGCAACGGCAAACTCAATTGGAATAAACGGCACGCTGCATTTATAGAACCGGCGCCCCTGGCTCAACACATCATCCACGACCGCCTGACCGCACATGGAAACGAGAAAATCATTCACAACCACCCATTGGTAGTGCCAGATGACCTCGCGATGGGCTTCTTCAAAAAGCTCATCATTCTTCAGGTCATGACCATCAGCAGCGGCCTCGGCACGGAGCTTGTCGCAGATGGCGTTGTGAAACTTGATGAAGCCTAACTGCATCTGGCTGATGATTCGGTTCTCATCGTTCCGGGGGTCGCCAATAATGGCGCTTCCAGTTGGAACCCTTAACAGGTCGTTTTTACGCCGGTCATCAGCGCCGGCTTCATCAGCACCCGTGAGCAATTTGGCGTTTCTGAACGGAGGCGTTTGGTTGTATAGATAGGGCTGTGCTTCGGGACCGTTGCCGTAGATCGAGTCAAGATCCAGGGTCGGTGTGCGCACATTGGGAATTTCATTGGGGTGATTCACTGAAGCGAAGCTGGAACTGGTATCGAGCGTTATATCGTGATCAATAAACTGCCCCAAAATCACCATTCCGACAGCCACCGATGACGTCCGATCGCTCGCCCCGCCGTTGTCCATCGGGCCACCGGCCTTGCCGATATTTTGCAAAACGGTTGGTGAAACGTAGGAATGCGCCAGATGAGGAAACATCCATCCAAAACGGTCTTCCCGGGAAGGCTGGTAATCTACCCTGCAATGCTCGGGCAGCCCGCTAAGATCTTGCATACCATGGTAGTGGCTCATTGTCTCTCCCTCGATAATCATCAGATAAGGCGTGGAGACACCCTACTAGCCCCAATTGCTGTCCTTTGCATATTGACCAATCGGTAATTCAAGGTATCTGACAACAAAACGGTAGCTCTTAAAATGGTTAGCATCAAGAACTAAAAAAACGGGGTGCTTTTTGGCATAGCCACAAACTCTACCGATGTTCTTCAAGATCTTCGTAGCCGGTAACCATGGGCTTGATCAGGCTGGTCAGCTTCGGGCCCATGGTTGCCATGTAGACATGGGCAATGATGAAAATCAGCATGGCAAAAGCCGCTGCGGTATGGACCAATGCCACCGTTTCCAGCGCCAGTGCGCCTGACAGGGTTTCGGGCCAGTCGTTATAGAACAGATAGAGAAGCCCGCTGAGCCAGATGACCGGTGTTATCATCAGTTTGAAAAACAAATAGGCCAAACGCTGCAGCGGATTGTGTTTGGCTCTCGTGGTTTTCCGGTAGGGGTGCGGCTCACCAGTATAAGTCCCGATCAGATAGTAGCGCATGACTGCAAACAGGCCGTTCCTTGTGGGAATGTACTGGCGCCATTCACCAGTGGTGATGTGCCAGAAGATGGCAAACAGCCACAGCACAATCAACGCCCAGGCAGCAAGGGTATGCAGTCGGGCCGCTTCACCGAAACCAATCACCGAGTAGCTGCCGTGAATTTCGAAGCCGGTAAACAGCAGCGTGAAGATCAACAGTGCCTGGAACCAGTGCCAGAAACGCTCGAAACGTTTGTAGATCATTACCCGGCTCATGATTTCTCCCTCTCCTTGAGAAGAATTCTTGCCAGACCATGCAGCACAACGCCTATCAGGGTCATGGCCACCAGTAACCAGCCGATACGGTCCAGCCAGATGTTACCGCTATGGCCGGGCATATAGATGCCTGGAAGACCGGCCAGACGACTGTTACTGGCGTGACAGGAGGCGCAATCCAGCGCCATTTCAGCCGGCGGAACCATGTGGGTGATGGGCCAATGCATGGTGGTTTCGATGAAGTCGTAGCTGCCGCTGAAGGGCATCCCGGACATCTCGCTGCCTGCCTTGAGTGCCTTTGGCCAGCTGAAATTGCTCCATAATGAACTGTCATCGGCACCAAACACGTGGGTGGCCAGCAAGGTTTTCCGTTCGGTGTCGTAGGGCTGTTTGCCCTGCATGACTTTGAAAGGCCATATGCGGGAGCCAGGATCCTCCGGACTGCCTTCAATGCGGTTGATTTCAACCGGAGGATGGGCCACGTCGAGTTTCTCATCCACCAGGGTGTATTCCACGGTGCCATTAAACCAGGCGTAGGTTGGTAAAACATTTTCGCCGTGCCGGAAGTCCCCTTTTTCACTCAGATAGCTGGGATGGCCATGCTCGTCGTACTCGGTAATCGGCTGACCGTCCTCATCCAGTCGGCCGGCGGTGGACCAGTCCCACCAAACCTTGGTGGGGACGCCACCCCGTGCGAACTCGGGCACGTGGCAGGTCTGGCACGCCAGGGTGTCCACATGATCGTTCAGCTTCTGCTGCGGGTGCGGTGAATCGCCGTGGCAGGACTGGCAGCTTGCGCGGCTAAGATCGGTGTGGCCCGGCACATCAATACCCAGGGTATCGGCTGCGTTGACCTGATAGCGGCTGCCAGCCACCTGATGGCCCCAGCTGGTGTGGCAGTCGGCACAGGCAAAGTCCAGTCCATCCGGCGACATGTGCACATCAAGGGAGCGGGGCGGGTCCACCAGCGAAGAGTCCAGATCACCGTGTTTCACACCGTCTGCGCCACCACCATAGAAGTGGCAGCTACCGCAGTTGGCCCGGCCACTGGCGCCAACATTCTGGGCAATTAGTTCAAGATCCGGTGGCTGAACCATATTGCCGCTGCCCTTGGGCCATTCCCGGGGTGTATAGGTGGGATGCCCGGCCAGGGTGGGAAACTTCCAGTAATCACCGGTGGTGTCGTGGCACACCAGACAGTCAACGGCGTTGTCCGCGGTGGGAGGTGGCTGTCTCATGTCTTCCCAGCCGTAGCCAACATGGCAGGAGGTGCAACGGGGCTCGTTGGTGATGGCCATGCCGCAGAAGCTGTTGATCACTTTGCTCTTGCCGAGGGTCTGGCCGGTTTCGGGGTGCTCGTATGTCCAGGTCCAGTGGGTGGTTGCGCGGATTTGTTCACCCGCTTCGGTATGGCAGCCCAGGCAAGCTTCGGTTACAGCCTGGGCATTCTCGAAGGGGCCCTGAAGCGCTTCGAATTTGCTGTGGTCGGCAGTCGCAGGCGGGCGCTGGGCTCCATAAACAGAAAAGCCGGAACAAACCAATGCTCCGGCCATTGCCACTTGGGCAGAGAGCTTGCCAAAACGAATGATGAAGCGGTCCAATGCCAAAATCTTCACGTTTCTGACTCCCTGGCCCTGTTCAAGGGCCAAATCAGTATATAAAGACTCCCTGCAAAAGCGACTTCAGAGTCGGTAAGGCCGACAATCCGGATTACGGACGATAAATCTTTTCCGGATTGAGTGTCATGGACCATGGCAGGCCCTCGTTCTGCCAGCCATTCACAATTCTCATGCCTTTCTTTTCGCCTTCTTTGGCGCCACTTCCCTGAAAGCCGTGGTCAATGTACTTCACATTGGTGAAGCCGCGCTCCAGCAGGTATTCCGCGCTGGGCTTGCCCCGGCTGGAACCAGAGCGGCACATGGTAATGACCAGGTCATCCTTGTTGAGGCCTTTTTCTTGGAGAGCTTTTTCTACCTGCGCCGCGAACTCCGGATTGGTGTTCATGGCAAACCGGCCCTTGTCAGCAAGAAAGTCGGAGCGATCGGCGAGTTTGAACGGGATATTCCTGTCGATCACGTCGGTAAAGCCGATAAACATGATTTCAACCGGATCCCGGACATCCACAAACAGCAGTTGGTCCCCCTGCTTCTGAACCATGTCATAGGTTTCCTGTGGGGTCAGGGAAAGGGCTTCTTCCGCCTGGGCGCTGAAGGCAATGGCGAAAGTGACAAGCAGTGCTGTCAGTATCTGTTTCATGATGTTTCCTCCTGGATGCGGGTGGCCCCTGTTCTCTCTTGAACATACGCCTGTACGACCGCAGCCATCAACAAATGTTATAAGCATATATTCTCTGGTTTGATCGAGATCAAAAACGCAAAAAGGGGGCCCGCCAATCGGCAAGCCCCCTTTGTTTATCCGCGAAC
>CAZFQI010000176.1:0-5453 GCA_964520755.1 uncultured Marinobacter sp.
GATAACACGGCGACTGCCAACATCAATCCTGATGGCAGCTTTGAACTGGATCTCTCAGAATTGACCACCCCAGTCCTTCTCTATGCCAGCGGGATCGCCGGCGGCAACGCCTATCAGATGCTTTCCGTGGCATTCGCCGATGACCTGAATGGCACCACCAACATCACACCATTGACCGACCTGATCGTTGGTAACGCTGTGGGACGAAGCCCCCAGGAGTTTTTCAATAATCCGGACTTCGACCTGATCCAACAAGCGACCATCGAAACCCAGGAAGAAGCGCTGAAGACACGCCTGAAACCTCTGCTCGATGCTTTGGGAGTGGACGAAGACTTTGATCTGCGCAACTCACCGTTTACCGCGAACCGGTCAGGGTTCGATGCCGCTCTCGATGTAATCGAAGTACAGATCGATCCCGACACAAACACGGCAACGATCACCAACCGTGTTAATCCGACCCAAACTATTACCAACAATTTTGTTCAGCCGGAGAGCGAAGAAACCACGCTTGAGGTAAACGAAACCGAAATCAGCGAAGGCATAACCACACTGCAGGCGCTGAACACTCTGGCCACCTCCTTTGCCGACGCGCTTGAAGGCCAGGATGAAACAACCCTCGAGAGTCTCACCAACGACTTCCTGAACAACGGCGAAACTATTGGCGGCTTTGCAACTCGTTTGTCCGGCTCCCCGGAGGGCATTGAAGATGCCGGAGAGCTGGCGGCAGACATTCGCAATTGGTCCCTGGCAGAACTGGGTGAAGGCACCGCCAGGCTGAATATTGGTGCATCGCAAGGATCATGGCAGGCCATCAATGACAACGGCGACTGGAAACTCCAGGGTAACCAGCTGGAATTCTTCGTCTTTGTTGAGCCTACCCACCGATACGAGAATGGCGCGGACAGCCCGGAGATTGAGGAAATCGCAACGCTGATTTATGCCGCCTTCCCCTCGCCAAACCTGGGCACGGTCGCCGATTCCAGCGTGACCGTTTCCGGTGATCTGCAGAGCTTTAACGGCAATCTCCCCATTGACTCCGGAAACAACCGTTTTGCCGCTTTCCAGGGCCTGCCGGCTGGCTCGATCAGCTCCAGCGATCAGGTTATTTTTGCCTGGAATAACCCGGTGGAAGGAATTGTCGATTCCACAGCGACCTTCACCATCCGCAGCGGCAGCCCCGACTTCAGCAATGGCGCGCCGGAGATCACGACTGCTTCAGCAGACCTGGCCACTGATGAGTACACCTTCCAGTGGACTCTGCCCCCGGGATACGAGGCAGTTTCTGTGCGTAACAACTTTACCGGCCAGACGTCTGGCGGCCAAGGCGGAGGTTTCACTGGCAACCCACTGGACAACGATGCCCTGAGCTTTACCGGCACGTTGCCAGAAACCTACGTGCCCGACGAAACCGATGAACTTCGGTTGATTGCCCGTGATCCATTCGGGGTATTCGTCGCCGCAAGACTATCAAATCCATTCCCGGATCAGACGCTACCGCCAATGGCAGAAGACGCCCTGATCGGCAGCTGGATCGCGCGCAATAGTGATAGAGGGGATAACGCCCCATGGGTTCAGTTAACTTTCCTGGAAAGCGGTTATTACATGCACCAGGAGCTGGATCTGCCTTACCGTCCGACTGAAGATACATCCGGCAATACCGGCATAGAACTCGGCCAGTACCAGTGGGACAACCAGACCGGCGAGCTAACCGTCACCAGCATATCGCTTGATAACAACGGTGAATGGGGCCTGACGAGCACATTTGCCGGCGACGAGCGGCTCAGCCTGCAGGTCGACGGCGATATTCTGACCGCCTCCTTCAGTCCGGAAGGCGGCCCTGACGAGAGCGCTGAGTTCTCCCGAGTGCCAATGAACCAGTCGGGTATCGCTGGAAGCTGGATCGTTCAGGATCCGTTGGGTACGTCGGATGCGTCTGACTTCACAGTCATCACACTTCTGGAAGATGGCTTCTATTTTGCCGGTACCAGCAGTACTGCCGATTCCGCGGGCTCTCCAGGCCTTGAGTTCGGCACCTACACCTACAATAGCGACACTCTGCGACTGGATTCGACTGCAACAATCGACCAGAACGGAGAAGTAACACTCTCGGATCCGATTCAGGGCTTCTACTACTCCACTGTTATCGATGGTTCACTCATCGTTGATGACAGCGAAGTGTTTCAGCTCAGTGAATTAGCTCCGGGCGTGACGCCCAGTAATGGCATCGTGACAGTGGACTACACCGCCCCGGATCCGGGCTCTGATCCAGACCTAACACCGGGGCCCGCGGTCACCGGAGACTTCCACTACCTGCGCACCGCTGCTGGCATTGAAAGTTCACGACTGAACAATCCACCGACGGTATTTCAGGCACACTACGCCCACATCGATGCCAGCATTGTCGATAACGGTGACGACACCGGCACACTCAGCTGGGCCGATCTCTGCGTCGGCGACCTGCTCATTGATGCGGGAGCCAGCGAGGACGGACGTGATGGCCTGTTTGATTCCGTCAGCGAATGCTTCGGACAGGGCAACACCTTTGATCTGAGCTTCACGGAAAGCGGACTGTTCGCAGCGGTTCCGGAAAGCACCACGATTGATCCCGAGGACAACTCGCAGATTATCAGCGGTGCTACGGAAATTGACTTCCGGGCTCTTGATGCCGAGCGCAGCCTGTTTATTGCCAGTGAGGCAAACCGCTTCCAGTACGAAGAGGGCGACGGAAGTTTCACCGAAGGCCGCGATATGAACACCCATATGCTCAGCAAGAAAGATCCCTCGCTGACGGCCGACTCTCTGGCGGGTGACTGGGGCTTTGCCACCTTACGCATCAACCAGGCGACAGACGGTAACAATCCCGATGTGCTTGAGCCAAACTTCATGGATTATGGCGCCGGCGCACTCAACTTCACCGTTGACGCAGCCGGCAACGCCAGGCTCACCGATGACCTTCAGTTACTGCTTCTGCAGGGTCTGAAACCGTTAGAGGCTGAGGGCGTATCAATTGATCCAATCATAGAAGAGAACGGCCTCAACGATGACCTGGGCGCTTTCAGCATCGCCTCTGATGGCACACTAAGCCTGCTGAACGGCGAACTTGGCGGTTTTGCCTCGCAAGGCGCGGATGTCATGACACTGGCACTTCCCAACCCGTTCACGCCCTACACTGTAGAAACCAACGAATCGTCACTCCTGATCGGCGTCAAACTGGACCCGAATTTTGAGGCGGCGGACCTTGCTGGAAAATCCTATGACCTGATGCTGAAAGGCTACTTTGCCGGTCAGAATTACTTTGAGACCGACATTTTCCTGCCAGGCGCAACACTGGAATTTGACGGCAGCGGCACCGCCACGTCACAGCGAGGCCTGAGCCTCTCCTACTCGAATTTCGGTCTGAATACCGACGTTGTGGATATTACCCGGCAGTCAGGCGACCTCCCTGCCAACACCTGGACTTATCAGGTCGACGCGCCAACTGGTCTGATCAGGATGGAATCGCCTCAATACACCTATTCGGGCGGTGATATCGCCTTTGGCGAGCAATATGGTTATTCCTCTGCGGACAACCGCTTGCTGGTTTTGGTGTCACGCTTTTACGACAACTCTGGTGGCATGCCAATGGGACCCGGCGGCGCTTACATAGCCTACGCCATCTGCAACAACTGCGACTGAAACCTGAACTGCTTGTTTACTTCAGCCCCGCCATGCGCGGGGCTTTTTTATGGATTACTGGCACCCCCTCAACCCCTGTGCTTTACTTGCAGCACGCAACCAATATGTACAAAAAAGCAACAGGGAGCGATTGGTTTGATGGATCCGGGGTCTGAAGTCCCTCACTTGCTGGATGATCTTTATGAGCGAGCGACCGACCCCGACCAGTGGCCGGAGTTTCTTGCCAAGCTGATGGTTCTGTTCCGCGGAGAAACCGCTACCATACGTCTGACAGACCTGGACAATCCAGTTATCCACCAGTCCTACACCACCGGCTTTCGACAGGAAATCAATCGAATCTACGAAGCCGAGGGCGTTGAGCGTGATCCCTTCAGGGACGCCATGGCGGCGTTGCCGGTCGGCAAGGCGCTGGAGAGTACCGCGGTTATCGAAGACCGTGCGTTTGAGCATTCCGTCCACTATCAATCCGTGTTTCGGCCCAACGGTAACTTTTATGCATTGGGCACCCAGTTCGAACGCCAGAACGGTCAGGCAATGCATGTGGGTATTCACCGACCAAAACACCGCGGCGCCTATAGTACCGAAGAGCTCAAACTGCTGGAGCTTTTCAGCCCTCACCTTCGACGAGTCACCAAGTTATCCCGCTTGATGGCCGACCTGAACGATGCTCTCTCAGCAGCCAGACACGCCCTTGACCGGTTACCCTTCGGTGTCTGGTACATGGACAGCGAATTACGGGTGCAATGGCTGAACGCCAGCGCTGAAGAGGCCTTCGCCACCAACAGTTTTGGCCTGAAAATCCAATACCACCGTCTTCGGATGCTGGCCCCGGGAGCATCCACGACCCTACGAGCCATGGTGCGCCGTTTGATTGAGCATCGCTCACTCACGGAAACTGTGAAGCTTGGGCAAAGCGGTGCCTGCCTGCTCATGCTGCCAACCTGCGCAGCCGGTACCAGCCTTCACATAACCCGCTCGCCGGCACCGAAGATTCTCTGTTTTCTGCTGGATACCACCCGGCCGGCAGACCTGGACGAGAATCGGTTGACCACGATGTATCACCTCACACCTGCGGAGTATCGGCTTGCAAACCTTCTGGTCACTGGGCTCGATGTCAACGAGGCCAGCGCCGTACTTGAGATTTCTCCCCACACCGGGCGAACCCAACTCAAATCCATCATGCGCAAAACGGGCGTCCGACGGCAGGCAAGCCTGCAACGGCTCCTTCTTCTGTGCGCTGACACCCTGAAGAATTGACATGACTGATACCGACAGAACCTACTGCGCGGATCTTCCCGACGGGCGCAAACTCAGCTACTCAGATATAGGCACCGGCGAGAACGGCACGTGGATTCACTGTCACGGAATTCCGGGTTCGCGTAAGGAAGCTCACCATCTTCAGGACCAACTAGTACGTTCCGGAGTGCGGCTCATCGTCCCGGACCGACCAGGCTATGGACAGTCTACGCCCGCGGCCGATTATGGGTTTTCAGAGCATTCCGATGACCTGAGACGGCTCGCCGACCACTTGCAGCTGACAACGTTCAGGTTATCCGGCTTTTCCGGAGGTGGGGTTTTCGCCATGGCGGCCGCCCATGAGCTGGGCAACCGAATCGAGCAACTGGTTATCGCTGCAACCCCCGCGGTTCCTTTGATGGAAAACCCCTATGAATATGCTTCGGAGCTCACCGCCAGCACATGGCGGGCGGCCCTGGAGGATCCTGAAGCGCTGGCCAGGGAGCTGGAGACCCTTACTGGTTCTGTGGATGTGTTATCTG
>CAZFQI010000177.1:0-5339 GCA_964520755.1 uncultured Marinobacter sp.
CCCCAGACACAGACCCAAAGAGCGGATGCAACTCCTCAGCCGGCCCCGGCCGCCCAGCAACCCCAGAATTCCGAGGCCGGCGTAAGCAACACTGCTGTTACCGGTCTGATGGAGGACGGCAGCTTTGTCATCGGCCTGGGTGGCGGCGTTCATATCAGCGCAGATAACATCGAAGGGGAAGACCAGCTCAGGGCCGACCTGTCTGCCCTCAACCTTGGCATCCCAGGACTCCGCCTGACCGACTTCCGGTACAACACCAGGCGCCACCGGGGCCGCCTCAATGCAGAAGTCTCCGTGCCCTACCTCCAGTCTACCCGGGCCAGTCTGACATTGGATGACAGCGGTCTTGCAAGCCTCAGAGGGGAGCTCACCGCCACCGCGCAGATACCGGCCCTCAATAATCCCGAACTTACCCTGTCCCTCGACGGGAATCGTGAGCTTGCCGCCGCCGTGGACATAGAGGGAGCAGACCTGGTACCGGCCCGGATGAGGAGACTTTCTGTTACCGGAAGTGGTCGCATTGCGCTAACCCGGGGCAGACTCAGCGGAAACCTGAGTTTTGATCTGGCATACGAGGGGCTGGGTTCCGGTCATGTTTCCATGCGCTTTACAGAGGACGGCAACTTATCGGGCAGCGGTCATGCACTGGTCACCCAGCCTTTGCTTGCGGGCATCCGGGCTGAACTCGGAATCAATGAGGCGGGTGACCTGGCAGGAAGCATCTCCTTGCCGGCCGCGCGCCTTGAGCCCCCGGTACCGGGACTGTCCATGAGCGAAGGGACGGTCACCCTGGCCTACCAAAACCAGCGTTTGTCGGGAGCGATAGAAGGTGTAAACCTCGCCTATCGGGAGCTTGGAGATGCCACACTCAATGGCAGTTTCAGCGACGATCATGCCGAGGGCAACGGAGAGTTCAACCTGTCCCTACCCGGATTTTCCGAGGTAGCTGGCAATGTCGGCTTCAATCGGCAGGGCCGTTTCTTCGGCGGCTTCCGGCTTGCCGCCAATGATTTTCCCGAAGGCTTACCGGTGGAGTCCGGGCGCATCATCGGAAACCTGGATGAGTCCGGCAATGTCGGTTTCAGTGGCACGGTGGCCATTGCTCTGGCCAGCGTGGGCCGGGGTGAATTCTCCGCGGCTTATGAGAATGGTGGGGCCAGCATCACGGCCAACGTTGAACTGACCAATTTACCCGGCCTGCAATCCGCCAACGTGCTCATTACACTGACCGATGGTGAGCTTGAGGGCGAAGCCGATATTGGAATCGACAGTGAAACCTTGCCGGGAATCGGCGCGCAATTGCACGTGACCTATCGCGAGGGGCTCTGGTCTGCCGAGCAACAGGTAGAGTTCAGCGTCGACGATGGGCGGCTGCAGGGAACGGTAACACTGGCACTTGCCCAGGAGGAAGATGGTGGACTGAACGTGCATGGCGGTGGCGACGTCACGGCCAGAATTGCCCCGAATCTGGAAGGTACCCTCGCCCTTACCATCCACCCCGATGGGACGATCGATACCAGTGGTGAAATCCGCGTTCCGGAACCCATAGAACTGTTTCCCGAAAAACGCCTCGAACGTGAACTGTTCAGTCACAGCCAGAACATTCCCCTGTGGGCTATCCTGGTCGCCATCATTCGTATTCGTGCCGGTGTAAGGGCCGGCATCGGCCCGGGCCAACTGCGCAACATCACCGTGGCCGGCGAATACACCATTGGTGCTGAGGAACTTCCGTCCTTTTCGGTCAGTGGTGAGCTGTATATCCCCGCCTTTGCGGAGGCCTATCTGGGCATCGGTGCGGGGCTGGGGCTGGATGTGGTTCTGGGCTCACTCACCGGAGGCATCGAGGGTATGGCAACCGCCGGCATCTACGGCGCCATATCCGTGATACCGGAACTGGCCTATGAGAACGGCGACTACACGATCAATGGAACCGCCACACTCGCCGGCGCCGCGAAATTCAAACTGGCACTGAACGCCTGGGCGGAAGTAGAAGCACTGTGGGTTACGGTCTGGGAAAATGAGTGGCAACTGGCAGAGTGGGTATGGGATCTTGGCCCGACCCTGGCTCTGCAGGCGAGACTCAGCTACAACTTTTCCAATCCCGAGCCTCCCAGCCTGGAAATCGAAAGCGGCGATATTCCCGATGCCGATCAGTTGATCCAGGACGCCATGCCCAAGGATAGCCCCCCCTCCTCCGGTGCCCGGGAAGCCCTGGAGAACCGCGCCGAATGGAATGGCCCAACCCGTCAGCAGGGAAGCAGCAACGAGGTGCCGGAGCAATTGGCCAGGCAGGCCGAAGCCACCCCCGCACCAGAAGCTTCGCCACGGGCACAAAGCGGCGGCGGATCACCAAGGGAGCGTCAGCGCCGCGATAACCGTCGGCAGCAGGAGCAGGAAGAGCGGCCCCCGGAGCAGGCTGCGGCCCGGGAGCAGACAGCGATACCTGAAGAAGTACCTCCGGAAACCGGCCCCAGACACTCATCGTCTCCTTCTCTACGAGCACTGGATGAGCCACCGGTAGCTATGCCCCGTACAAGGGAACAACAGGAGCAGGATTTGCAGGCCGCCCGGAAGGTCCTGGAATTGGCGTTCCGGGAGGCAAGCGATTCACAGGACCTCAGGGACCGGTTTTTCCGGAAGATCAAGCAACGCTACAAACTGACGCGTATCGGCTTCATCGCACAGGGGGAGCGCCAAGGCGTGGAACTGGCGATCAATCCTTCTCTGGTCTCCGTCGGCAAAACACCCGCATCCGGCACTGGCCTGGCTGGCCGGAAGACCGAAATCGAGTATCGCCACGGAACCCTGGCTGGCCATCCCGTCGGCATGGGCATGAGCGCAGAACTCGGCCCGGATCACCCCCGAGGCAGCGGCCCCAAAGGACTCGATGATCTCATGGATCTGCTTACAACCACCCCGACCAGCTTGTCCGGCGACCGCCGTTTCATTCGCGGACACCTGCTTAACGACTGGGTCGGAGGCCCGGGCGACGACTTCAACCTGTTCCCCATTACCCACCAGGCCAACGTGGCCCACGAACAGAATATCGAACAAAGGGTTAAGGAGTGGGTGAATGTCGAGCGCTACTGGGTCGAGTACAGCGTGGACGTCAAACTGGTCAAAGCAGAACTGGGTAACACAAACCTGGATGCCCCCTCCCTCATTGCCCTGAACTATGTTAACGCTGACCTGGAGTGCCACGCCGCCATACTGACCCTGGATAACCAAAAGGTGAATCCTGTTTCCGTCACCATCAATTCCCGCTACACCCTGCCCACCAGCCAGCAAGACGAAAACTTCTCGGCTGTGGGGAGCTTTTCAGAGGACCGTCACGAAGGGGGCATCGAGACCAGGCCTGAAGACGATACGGCAAACCTGTTGCTACCAGCCAGGGCAGGCATCTACAAACTGGATACCAGTATTTCAGTAGCTCTAGAACGGGCCTTAAGGGTCACCAACTGGGGCAAAATCAGGACGGAGCTATCCAGAATTCGCCAACTCGGCAGCGCCCGCCTGGATGTTCTGAGAGACGCCTATGAGAAACGAAACAAGGAAAACCTGGTGGGAGAACTCACTGCTTCCGAAAAGGCCAGTCTGACCCGGATCAACAACATGGTTCCCTCCATTACAGAGGCGCTGAAAGCTCTGGAAACCTCCTGAACACCATGAGGTAGCGATGGGCTGTTTTTCCAAGCGAAAAAGGTCTAGATTAGTTAATAAGCAATGCTGCAGTGCGCGATAATGGCAGGAACAGTAACATGCTGATTCCCTTCCCCGCGTCAGTTTGTGAAGAGGCGTATCAAGCGATACCCCGAGCAGAATGCTGGGTAAGTACGTGGGTCCAGCGGCGCGTCATGCGCTGTGCAGTCATGAAGACTGGGCAATTGGCGCTCCCATAGCGACTTTGCGGAACGCTTGCAGGAAGCTCACAGTGGGTTAGTGCCTCATTGATAGATTCCGGACTGGCAGAGGTCAATACCGTTAACGACACATGCGGTTGGCCGGTGGTTACCACCGGCCTGCTTCTTTTCTTTCGAGCAACTCCAATCCCGATGACATGTGCATTGCAGCGTTTTGCGACGCTCGTAGAGCTTTACGTTTCTGCAATTTGCCCCAACATTCTTGACGCCGCTGTCAAAACTCCTACATTAAATGAAAGCGTAAGACACCATTGCTCCATCCGGGTTTCGCCATCGCCAGGACGCCAACATGTACAGCCCCCCACTCCTTAATTTATCCCGTGAAGAGGCCTTCTTCAGGGTTTATGGTGTGCCTCAGAAACTGAACGCGCCCATCCGGCCGACTCACCTGAGCCGAGCGATCCATGCAGATTAAACGACACCTTCTCCACGATGACGCGGGGAACCAAATGCCCTTCGTCGCATCGCCCAACAAGCGCAGCGGCGGCAAGCCTCGTTTCCTGATCATGCACTACACAGCGGGCTCCTCTGCCGAGAGTTCGATCACTCACTTCACTCGCTCTAGCGCCAAAGCCTCAGCGCATCTGGTCATTGGGCGCGATGGCAGCATCACCCAGATGGTGGCCTTCAACCAGGTGGCTTGGCATGCAGGCATCAGCCGCTGGCAGGGGATCAGCGGCCTCAACAATCACTCCATTGGGATTGAACTCGACAACGCCGGTGAACTCAAAGAGACCAGCCGAGGCTGGGAATCCTGGTTCGGTCGCATCTATCCGGACGATGAGGTCACCATCGCCGCTCACAAGCACATTGGTATCGAAGCAGGTTGGCACAACTACACAGAGGCACAGCTGGCGGCGGCGCTGGATGTTTCGGAGCTGCTTTTTGATCACTACGACCTTGAAGACATCCTTGGCCATGACGACATCGCCCCTGAGCGTAAACGAGACCCAGGCCCTGCCTTCCCGATGGCTCACTTTGCAAGCTGGCTCTGCGGCCGCATGGAAGATGAATTACCGCTGTACGAGACCACGGCGAGGCTCAATATCCGCCAGGGTCCAGGGGT
The DNA here is from genome assembly GCA_964520755.1 of uncultured Marinobacter sp. Taxonomy (GTDB): domain Bacteria; phylum Pseudomonadota; class Gammaproteobacteria; order Pseudomonadales; family Oleiphilaceae; genus Marinobacter. The sequence goes on from CAZFQI010000177.1 coordinate 4,987, forward strand.
TGAGTTCGCCACCCTGCGCGAAGCCCCCCTGACCCTCGGCACGCAGTTGCGCCTCGAACTGCGCGACGCCAGCTGGGGCTACGTCGAGGTACTGGACAGCGGAGGCGAGGCCATAGCCACCGGCTGGGTGCACTGTGATTACATTCGCCGCGTGTAGCCCAACGGAGAGAATGCAAAAGCTCTACCTGCTGTTTATGACTTGTACCTGTTTAGTCATCAGTGGCTGCACGATGGTGACCCTTCACGGTGCCGAGGGCACAATTGCTCAACTGATTACGTACCGTCCGCCTGAGACAGGATTGCTGCGGGCTGTGCGGCGATATCAGTGACGTCACTTGAAGAACGCCGATCTT
>CAZFQI010000178.1:0-5328 GCA_964520755.1 uncultured Marinobacter sp.
AGGGCGTCATACGCCAGCGCCAGGGTCTCGGAAGGTTCCAGGCCAGGGTGCCCAGGGTCTGGCCGATAAAACCGATTAACACCCAGAGCAGGAGAGCGATTGATTCCACTTTCTGGCCGGTGTTGCCGAGAGATCGGCGTATTAGCGAGCCCTTGGGTCTGTCGGGGTTTGCCACGCTGTTCAGAGAATCAGCCACAGCCAAAAGCAGAGCAGCCTTTTCCCGGGAGAGACTGTCATCCGCGGCCACATGGCGTTTCAGGGTATCAGACCCCAGGAAAGCGCCGATCAGCGACGCGCCTGCGGTATCAATCTTTTGAAGATCCGTTAGGTCCAGGCTTTCCGGTGCACGGGCATCGCCAGTGAGCGCGGCCAATTGCTTTTTCAGGGAATAAAAGCCCGCAAGTGTCCAATCACCCTGAATGGTCAGACGGCCCGAATGGAATCGGACCTTGCCGGTTGGCGAACCGGTCAGGCCAGATGCCTGGGACTGGGAAGGGGGTGGTGCCATCTGCAGATGCGTCCGGGGCTCGGGAAGTTATTGAATATCAAGCTAACGACAGCTTAGAGATTCAGCTGCTTATCCGCCAGTATCTTTCTGTCTTCCGCGTCGTGGCTGGCAAGTATCAGCACTTTGCCTTCCGCCTTATGGTTCTGCAGCAAATTACGCAGTTGGCTTCGTGCCTCGGCGTCCAGCCCGGTGAGAGGTTCGTCGAGCAGAAGAATGGGCTGATCTCGAAGAAGTGCGCGTAACAAGGCGACTCGCTGGCGCTGACCGCCGGAGAGATCGCCTGGCATCCGCCTTTCAAATCCCGCCAGGCCAACGCTGGCAAGCCCCCGGGAGATTGCCCTTTTTTGATCCGTGCTGAGTTTTAATCCGGGGTGGATACCCAGGCCGATATTGGTTTGAACATCCAGGTGCTCGAACAGATTGTGTTCCTGAAACAGACTGGTGACGGGGCGATCCCATGGGGGCAGATCTGTCAGACATTCACCGTTCCATCGAACAGAGCCTGATTCAGGCGTCAGAAACCCCGCCAGCAGGTTCAGAAGCGTGGATTTGCCAGAACCGCTGGGACCTTGAATGGCAATACATTCGCAAGGGCGGACCTGGAACGTAAAGTGCCAGGCGGTATTCGTGCCGGGATAGCGGAAGGTCAGATCCTTTACCTCAAGCATGACGGGCCTCCGCGAGAGTCTCGATGGTGCTTTCCGAACGTTTACGTTGTCCTCGCTCATGGCTGGCAAGATTGAAAGCGGCAAAAACCAGCAACAACATCGTAATCAGCCAGAGGGCAGTGCCAGCCGCCAATTCCATACGGTAGCTGCCAAGTTGCTGGTAGAGCAGGACCGGGAGGGTAGGCTGGCCCGGCGTTCCAAACAAGGCGATGACGCCGAAATCCCCGAGAGAGAGTGCGGTTCCGTAGGCCATAGCCAGGGCCATCGGGCGCCTCAGCCGCGGCCAGTGCAACCAGCGCCAGCGATACCAGCCAAGCAATCCCAGCTGGTCTGCCTGGCGCACGGTGTTCTCATCCAGGGCGGTCAGAGGGCCCTTCAGTAACTGCGTTACAAAGGGCAGGGCCATTAGCCCGTTTATCAGGGCCACCAGTGCCAACCCCTCGGAGGGTTGCCCAAGGGCTGGGCGAAGCAGCAGAAACAGCCCCGTCCCCAGAACAATGGGTGGCACCATTAAAGGCAACGCCGAAGCGATAGACGAGATTTTCGAAAGCGCTTTGCCTCGGCTGGCAAGCGTCAGAATCAAGAGGCCGGACATCACAGAAAAGGCACCAGCAGGCAGGGCAATGGCAAAGCTGCGCAGCGTTGCATTCGCCAGGTCGAATAGCGGGTTGCCAGCTTCAAAGGCGACAGTAGCCAACCCAGGCAGGCCACGAAGCAGGATGGCGCCCAGTGGCAGCAGTAAAAACAGGGAAAAAGCTAACAGTAAAGCGCTGTCCTTGAACCGGGTCGCACCCCGGCAATCGGGGCGGCGGATGATTTCCGCTAACCTTCGATTTGGTGCGAAATCATGCGCCACGCCTCGTCGCACGACGAATAACCAAAGTGCCCCACATATTCCCAACTGCACCATGGCGAGCAGGGCGGCACGGCCAAAATCGAACTCGAAACGGAGTGATTGGTATATGGCCACTTCAAGTGTGGTGGATGCCGGCCCACCCCCGAGCGTCATAACTATGGCGAAGCTGGTAAAACACAGGGTAAACACAAGGGCACAAAGTGCTGGTAACACGCTCCGTAGCGCGGGCCAGTCCAGTGTTCGCCAGAGCCACCAGCCCCGAAGACCCAGCTGGCTGGCCACGCGCCGGCGAGGCGACGGCACCGATTCCAGCGCCTGAAGCAGAATGCGGCCGGCCAGCGGCGCATTAAAAAAGACGTGTGCGAGCAAGATCCCGTTGAGCCCGTAAAGATTCCAGCTAGCGGACGTCCAGTCGCCCACCAGAGTGGTTAGCCAGCCCTGTCGGCCATAAATGCCAATCAGACCCGATACGGCCAGGATTGTTGGCAATACCAGGCTCAGTTCCATGATACGCAACAGCAGGCTGCGGCCCGGAAACCGAGGTTGCCTGACCAGAGCAAGCGCGATTGCCAGTCCCAGGCTCAGGCTTATGACGGTCGAAAGCGCGGCCTGCCAGACTGTGAATCGAATAACATTTGCCAGGTAGCGGTTTTCCCAGAGCTCGGACACCGCCGGCAAGGGTGCACGCCACACCAGCGCCGCCAGACCGGCCAGGGTCAGTGCCAGCAGAACAAACGCGATAATCAGGCCTGGTAGAACCTGCCAGGCCGGGCGACTGAGTGGCGCCGGGAAGGAGCCCGATAAGGATCGTTGCATCAGGGAATCATGGCGTTCAGCCATTCATCGAGCCAGGCCTGCCGTTGCTGGGCCACTTCGGCCGGATCAATGAACAGAGTTGCCTCTGGCTGAATCAATCGATCAAACACCTCCGGCAACTCATCGCCGAGATCAATAGCCGGGTACATCACATTCTTGAGCGGAATATGACGCTGGAAGTCCGGCGTCAGGATAAACTGAAGGAACTCCCGCGCGAGCGCTTTCTGATCAGAAGGCTCCACCAGCGCCGCCACTTCCACCTGCAGATAATGTCCTTCCTTGAATTGCGCCGCCTGATACCGGTCGGTTTTATCAATGGCCATGTGGTAGGCGGGCGAAGTTGAGTAGGAGAGAATCATGGGGGCCTCCCCGTTCATAAACAGCGAAAAGTATCCGTCACTCCAGCTCTTGGTAGTCGTCAGGATGTTGTCGCTCAGCGCCCGCCATTTCTCGCCGGCCTGGTCGCCGTAGAACGCTTTCATCCAGAGCAACAAGCCGAGACCCGGCGTGCTTGTGCGCGGATCCTGGATAATGATCTGGAGGTCGTCCGGCGAATTGACCAGCTCTTCCAGGCTTTCCGGCGGGTTGGGCAGCTGTTCGGTATCGTAGACGAAGGCAAAGTAGCCCCAATCATATGGAACGAAAAGCGAGTCATTCCAGTCCACCGGCAGATCGAGCGCATCAAGGCCGATGTTGTGTGGGGTGAGCAAGCCGGTCTGGCGAGCCGTCTCCATGGTGCCTGTATCCAGCCCTAGAACAACGTCCGCCCCGGTAGAACTGCCTTCCAGACGGAGCCTCTGAAGTATGTCACCCCCGCTTTCCAGTACCACATAGTCAAGGGTGCAATCACACTGCTGCTCGAAGGCCTCCTTAACGCCCGGACCAGGCCCCCATTCGGCTGCAAAGGATGGATGGGTATATACGGTAAGCGTCTCGGTGTCCTGGGCATTCACCAGGAGGGGCAGGGCAACGCCCGCCAGCAGGAAAGGGATAAGCTTTGGCATGGTTCGAATCCTTGTGTCGGTCGGGGAACCATGCCGCGGCGTCACCAGAACGGTGAGCACTCAATCCCTTCGCCGGTACGAGCCGGATCAGGTTCCGCGGGTATGGTCTCAGCCCTTTATGAACAAACCGGGCACCCCGTTGAGTTACGTGCATTATACCGACTCGAACATTATTTAACCAACAAATCCCTATAAAACATAAACTTGAAAAAAAGTATTGACGGCAGAACCGTAATCCGTAGAATACGCAGCCGTTGACGAGGCAATGCCTCTGAAGCAAAGAGCGGGAATAGCTCAGTTGGTAGAGCACAACCTTGCCAAGGTTGGGGTCGCGAGTTCGAATCTCGTTTCCCGCTCCAATTTCAAGTCTCTCAATGCCCACCTGAGAGCACAAAGATCCGATCCCTTCGATCTTTTCCGGCGCGGTGGCAGAGTGGTTATGCAGCGGACTGCAACTCCGTGTACGCCGGTTCGATTCCGACCCGCGCCTCCATTTTTACCCTTTAAAATCAACAAATTAATTCACCCGAATTTAGTTGATTTTCTCACCCAAAAAATATCCAAATTAAACCCAAAATATTATCGGCCTCGTAGAGCTGCGTCTGGGCGAGTGACTGATCGCCTCACCATTTTATTCGGCCGTCGTTTGACACGACAGTCTTCATGTCTCTGCCCCAACTTCCTTGCTATCGCCATAAAGGGGATATCACAGAGCAGCCACATAAAAGCATTCATATCTGGCTCAGCATTATCGTAGTTGTTGGATCTGTTGAGGAGTGTATGCGGAGCAAGTTCCATTGTCGTTTACAAAATCATGCTGGGATTTACATTTGAAAATCGACAAATCCGAGGCGAGATGGTGAAGTCGGTAAAAATTTCGGACGAGACCTTTCAAATGCATATTTCCAAATTTATTCTCTTTATCGGTTGGTGCTTTTTGATTTCCGCTTGTGGAGGCGGCGGTGGTGACTCTGGCTCACAGGGTGGAGACGAGCTGGCTCAAGATGACGCCAAAGAGTCAGATTCTGTAAAGGAAGAGTTTGTCGTCCAAGCTCACAGTTCTGAAAATGGAACCATATCACCATTATCAGTAACCGTCCCTGAGGGTGAATCGGCCTCTTTTGAATTGCGCCCTGAAGAATTTCATGAGATTGGCTCTGTCAGCGGCTGCAATGGGGAGCTTGACGGCTCAACGTATACCACGGGGCAGGTGGAGTCAGAGTGCGAAATTACGTCCGAATTCAATCATATAGCGGTCGCGGATACCTGGATTATCGCAGATCCAGTTGATGCTTACATCGCAGAGTGTGAAACCGCAGTACTATTTTTGACGATTCCAACCGATCTCAACCGGGATTCTCATCAAGATCTGTTGATCCATTATTGGTGCGGGCTTGATAATTTCGGAACTGCTATTAAAACGCCTACAAGAGATGCTCTCGCTGCTTTGATCAATGATGGTTCTGGCAACTTCAC
>CAZFQI010000179.1:0-5326 GCA_964520755.1 uncultured Marinobacter sp.
CGGCCGGGTAACGTGGCGATTGATCCCGCGCCGGCTGAAGGCGAGCCTGAGGGTATGGCGCAGTTGCGTGCCTGGGCCGCAGCGGGCACCCGCAACGGCAACCATTTGTGGATGCAGATCTCCCATGCCGGTCGGCAGTCGCCGCGTTACGTTACTACGCGCCCGATGGGGCCGTCGGCGGTGCAGTTATCGCTGATGGGCAACTATGCCCGCCCACGGGCACTCACGGAGCCGGAGATCCTGGACTTTATCCAGCGCTTTGCCAATGTTGCCCGGGTTGCCAAAGAGGCGGGCTTCACCGGTGTTCAGGTGCATGGGGCTCATGGGTATCTGTTGTCGTCTTTTCTGTCGCCGGTCACCAACCAGCGCACCGATCGCTGGGGTGGGTCGCTGGAGAATCGCGCCCGTTTCCTGCTTGAGGTGGTGCGGGCGACTCGCGCCGCTGTAGGGCCGGAGTTTCCGGTGGCGGTAAAGCTGAATTCTGATGATTTCCGCAAGGGCGGCTTTACGCTCGATGAGTCCGTAAGCGTGGTGCGCTGGCTCAATGAGGAGGGTATTGATCTGCTGGAGGTGTCTGGCGGCACCTACGAACAGCCGCGGCTGCTCGGGTACAGTGGTGATGCCGACACGGCGAGCGATGGGCCGGCCGTGCGGGAAAGCACTCGCAAGCGGGAGGCTTACTTCCTGGATTATGCCCAGACGATTCGTGAGGTGTGCGATTGCCCGCTGATGGTCACCGGTGGATTCCGTACACGCACGTTGATGGAAGAGGCGATTGCCAATGGCGAAACCGACGTGATTGGCCTTGGCCGACCGCTCTGCACGGATCCAGATACGCCCAAGGATCTGCTTGAAGGGCGCATCGATAAGACCGTTTGCCACGAAGATCACATCAAGCTTGCCCAGCGGGGCTTTTTCTCGCCCGCCAGTCCGCTGATGCCACTCAAAGTAATCAACGTGCTGGGTGGCCAGGCCTGGTATTACCAGCAGATTTTCCGGCTGGCAGATGGCGAGGAGGCTGATCCGGATCTGGGCATCCTCAAGGCCGTCGGGGCTTTCGTGAAGGATGAACTGAGCCGGTCCCGGCGGGTGAAGAAGGCGCGCCGTCAGCCAGTGGTATAGATTTTAAAATCCTGATGAAGCTTCCCCCAGTGTGCTTTCAGCCCTCTTTTGTGAGTCTCATCCATCGGCAGTGCATCTAATGCTTCCGGCCATAGGTCCCGTGCTTTGCTGAGCGTGTCGTCCAAATGCGGCTTGATCGCCCGCCATGGAACGCCTGACTTTTCCGCCCACCGTTGAAAGTGCGCCATGGTGACGGCATACCACTCCTTTGTTTTGCCGAGATTGAGCGCGTGCTGGGTTTCTCCCTCGATATAAACATTGGTAGTCACAATATCGTAGGCGGGAGACAGTCGCGGTGTGACCTTGTCGGGGTATAGCAAGCTCCAGTTCTTGAGGTGCGCATCGCCATTTGCCAGGAGAATATTCACTAACAATCGCCTGGCAAACTGTTGGGCGTCGGCCAGCCCGTCGCCAGAAAAATCATAGATGACCTTGCCGATAGCCTCATAGTTCGCGGATGTGTATTTTTCGTGCGGGTACTTCACCAGAATTTGGGCGAAGTCTTCCATGTGAATGCGCTGATTGCCCTCGCGGTCGAAGCGTTTGATGGCAAAGGCTTGCTTCTCTTCGGGTAGGTTGATTTGCGGCAGATTATCGAGCTTGTCTAGCTCAACAAGACGGATCTCGGGAATATCAACACCAGCGAGCCCAGCCAGCGACATGGCCGTGTACTCGTTCAGCGGTACAAATTTGTGCTTGGTGGAGGGCGTTTTGATGATCCAGTCACCCAGCACATTGTCTTGCGACAAATTGTAACGCCCATCGCTTTCCTTCATGGAAAATTTCATTTGCACGCCAGCGAGAGAAAACCGGTCTTTTCCTTTGTTACGAAGAGCCTCTGTATCGAATTTGACCGCTTTGACTGTCCCGTGAGTGTTTAGCACGTTATCGAGTAAATAGGCGGGAACCTCTTGAGGGTCCATGGGGGTGGCTTCGATAGCCCCCGGCAAATCTTTTCCGAGATACGAGAGTATCTGAAATTCATTATCGACATGCACCTTCAGGACTTGCGCTATGAGTTCACGTAGGGCGCCTTCTGGGAGCAGATTAGACAGCACAGGATGCAGCCGTTGATTTCGTGCCCACGGTTCCGACATTAGCCTGGCTGCATTCGGAAACGTGGGGTGGGTAATTAAACTGAATGTCGGGCGTGCGGGATTATTTCTGAAGGTATCCGCAATGCTCAATACATTGCGACCATTCTGAAAGCCCGCGAGGTAGCCTACCAGAACGCCATGGATGGTGAGCTGCAATACATTGACTTCATCGTTGGCGTTTGGGCTCACTCGTTTTCTCCCAGCAATCCTTGCCATGGATCATCGGCTAGTGATTCACTTTTTTTCCTGGTGGATTGATCTGGCCCGCCAGGTGTCGTTGAATCTTCCGCGAGTGCAGCCAACACGGCGCTCAGCTTTTCCTGCGGAATAAGCAGCAATTCGCTTTTAAGTCCTTTGGCTACCAGCTCAAGAGTGTCGAGCCTCGGATTGCCTTTGGATTCCAGCCGCTGATATTGCTGGCGGGACATCCCCACGCGCAGCATCATGTCGTGTTGCTTTAGCGCCAGGGCTTTTCGGCGAGTTTTTATCTGTTCGAGTAGTGAATTCATGATGAAGCTTATAGGTTGCTATTAGTCCATATGAAACACATTAGTTGCTATTTAGGGTTTTTGCAATATATATGTTGCTATTCGGCTTGCAGCCCACACAGGGCCGGCTTTAGGGGATGGTTGCCTACCTCAATAAGATTCTCTGGATCGACCGGGGAATAAACCGGGTGATAAATTCGGCAACGTAAGTCTGCGGCGTAACCAGATACCGAGGCTTGGGGCGTGTCGCCTCTGCCGCCCGGACAATCTTTTCGGCAACGTCCGACGCACTGGCTGTAAAGGGCTTGATGCTGGCGCCTGGCGCCAGTGCTGCTTCCATTGCTTTGTACTTTTCCTGGTGCACGGCGCTCGCTCGGCCAAGCACTGGCTGCAAAGCGGCAAGGGCATGTTCTCTGAACCGGGTCACTACGGGGCCCGGAAGCACCAGCGAGACACTTTCCAGGCTGTTGCTGCCCTGTTCATCAAACCAGAAGCTTTCATGGGCCGTGTTCATCGCGGATTTGGCGGCACAGTAGGCGCCTTTCATTTTCTGGGGCGCGATGGAGAGAACAGAGCTAACCGCGATGACCCGCAAGGGTATGCCGTGTTGTTCGCAGAGCCTCAGGCAGACAGCAGCCAGCTTGATCGGGCCGAATACGTGGGTGCTGAATTGCTTTTGCCACATGGATTCGGAGAGGTCGCGAAGCGCGCCGAATTGCCCGTAACCGGAGTTGTTGACCAGAATAACCCGCTCGGCGCCCGCGATTTCGGCGTCCAGCGAGCCCGCAAGCCCTTCAATCTGCTCAAAGGATTCGAGATCCAGCGCCAGCTCCAGATCTGCAGACTCGACGCCGGTTGGTTGTCGGGACAGGGCGATCACCCGGTAGCCTTTCCGGGCAAAGAGGGCGCAGGCTTCATGGCCAATGCCTGCGCTGGCACCGGTTATCAGGGCGAGTTTGGTCACCGGATCAACCTCCAGTCCTGCATCTTCAGTTGAAATTCACCAACCTGTCGCCCGGAAACGAAAAGGCTGACTGAAGCCAGGTGCTCAAGATTCAGTGGTTCCGCGTCGGTCACTGTCTTGCCGCGCCAGGTCGGAATGAATTCACTGAACGGCAGGCGTATGCGGCTCCAGTCTTCTGTGTCCGGAGTGAACGCATGCTGGTACACAATGCTGCGTCGGTTGGTGCTGTTGCGAAGGCCGATCTTGTAGGTTTTGCCGTCGCCCTGTGCGAGCAATTCAATGCCTGTCCATCGGGTGGCATCGACGGGTTCCGGCAAGTCTGCTTTGACAGAGGCAAAGCCACCGCCGTTATCCAGTCGCACAGTGCCGTGAAAGAGGCCGACTCCTTCCGTAGAGTGAACCAGCGCTCCGTCCGATTGTCCGCCCATCACCTGGTCACCGAGTGAGCTCCATTCCAATCGCTCGTCTCGAGAATCGAACGAAACCAGGGTGGAGTTGGCACTGCTGGTGCTGTGCGTGTCTTTCATTGGCTTTCTTTCGGTCGCTCTCTGCTTGGACGCGTTTATAAGTCCTAACCGATAGCTCTCTGAACGGCCACATAATGCGTGACTTCGTCGCCATCCATCACCGGTGCGATTTTCCATTCAATGACAAAAGAGGAGCCGTCCTTGCGGTAATTAATGGTGTCGCCGTGAAAGGTCCGGTTATTTCTCAGATCTTCAGCCAACCGCTCTTTGACTCCTCTCTCGGTTCTCGGTCCCTGAAGCAATCCCGGTGTTTTTCCGATTACTTCATCTGCAGAATAGCCGGTTAAATTGCTGAAGGCCTGGTTTACATAGATGATCACAGAGTTTGTATGATCAGAAGTCGCTTTGGTCACCATGATCGATTCAAAAGCCAAGTCGGCGACGGTTTGAAACAGTGGAGATTGAAGAATGTCTTCAGAATTGTCCATACATGTACCTCTGCGTTAACAATGGTTTTGTTTGATGACCCAACCCTGACCTACGAACCGCATCTGTCACCGTATCAGTTCGGGAGCAAACCAAACCCGACCAACTAAGCTAATCGCTGGCTTTTGGCTTAATAACCACGCAGGCGGTTGCGCTGGCGGAACTGTACTATTCGTTTCGTTATAGACAGGCCATATCAGGCTCATGGCGCGCTCTTGAAGTGATCTGGGGTTTCTTTCTACTCGTTATCTTTTAAAAAGATCAAACGCTGAATAAAGGGAAACTGATTGTGTTTCAAAGTAAACGAAAGCAGGAACTGCAGGCCGCTCTGGAAAAGCTGGAGGCCGCCGAGAACCGGGTGTCTGAACTGGAAGCCGATTGGCAGGCAATTCAACGGTCCGTGGCGCTTGCGGTAATGAGCGGCGATGGATTGTTTGAGTCGGTCAGCGATGTCTTTCTGGATATGCTTGGCTACCAGGAGCAACAGCTGATTGGTAAGCATCACAGGGTGCTCTGCAAACCTGAGGATGCGCGTGGTGAGGAGTACATCAGGTTCTGGCGTGAACTGGTTACAGGCCACGTGAGACAGGGACGATTCCTGAATCTTGCTGCTGACGGGCAGCCGATCTGGCTGGAAGCTCGCTATTTACCGGTTCTGTCCGATAAGGGCATCGTAAAGCGCATTATCATGCTGGCCAGCAG
>CAZFQI010000180.1:0-5207 GCA_964520755.1 uncultured Marinobacter sp.
CAGATTTCTCCCAACAGCTTTTTGCTCGCTACCTGCAGCCCATGCCCGGGCAGCATGCTGGCCGTGTCTTCCTCAAGAATGACGTGGTAGTTGTTGGTGATCAGGTACTGTTTGAGCTGGCGCAGTGATTCAACCACTTTCACGCTGCCCATGCGGCCAATCACACCAATATTCCTGAACTGATCCATGAAGTTTCCTGTGGTGTCGGGATGCGGCGGGGACAAACGAAACCGTTACCCCGGTGACAATCTGGCGTACAGTTTAACGAAAGTCATCCCGATACTGAAAAAAGTTCTAGCCCTGGTGTTTTTCACACCGGTCATCGACGCCCGGGCGGAACTCCGCTGGCTGGCTGACACGAAGAATCGGCTCACCGCATCGCTTACCATCCTCGCTTTTATGAGCGCAGACCGGGTTCTCGTAGTGTTCAAGCCACTCCCGGTAAGCCGGCTCGTTCATACCGCAGCGTTCGGCGGCATAGGCGGTGGGGTTATCGAAGTAGGTTTCAATGTCTTTGAAGGGCAGCGTCACGTGGCCAGCGCCGGGTTGATAGGCCACCAGAAAAACGGATTGGCGCTTGAGGTGATCGAGTATGGAATTTTCCGGCGGTTCGCGATTACGGAGCTCGTGGTTTTCCTCTTCAAGGGCAACGATCTTCTCGTCCCGCAACTCCAGCTCACGCTGGCGCCGTTCCAGCTGTTCCCTGAGCAGCAGGAGCTCGGCACCCGCGTTTGAATCTTCACGCTGTTTTTCCTCACCAACAGCGGCCATCTGCTCCTGCATGGCGAGGTACTGCTCGTTTCGTTCCGACAGGCGCTTTTTGAGCTGCTCATTACTAAGGCGTTGGCGTTCGTACTTCTGCTCGAGATCCGCAATGTCGCTGCGCAACCCCTGAATTTCCAGTCGATGCTCCCGCTGTAAATCCGACAGGGCATCGCGATGCACACTCTGCAGGGTCTTGATCCTCAGACGCTGCTCCCGGATCAACTGCGCCAGGCGGGAACGATCCGCCGCTGCGGCGGACTCTTGCCGGTCAGCCGGATCTTCGGCCTGGTCACTGAGAACCGGAATGTTCTCTTCCTGGGCCGGTTCCATTTTCCGGAATTTGAGACTGTTGGCCTCAACCGCTTTTCGGATTGCCTGAAAATGGTTGTTGCCGGGCGTCATGTCCGGGTCCCACAAGTCCTCCTTGAACTTGGGGTCGGGGCATTGGCTCCGGCAAACCAGCCGGATCGCGCCGCCGCCCATGTCCGGCCCTTTGGCACCCATTCTGGCCAGCTCTTCGATTGGCACATTCCAGTGACTGTCGGCCCGACCTTCCTCATCAAACCAGATGCGGAAGAACACCAGTGCCTGAACCCGGAGATCGCCACTCAGCTCAACCAGAACGGCCCTGACATCGCTTTCGGCAAGATCGGACAGGCCTACATAGCCATCCAGGAAGGCTCCGAATTCACTGGCCCGCATCTCGCGGGCCACCTGACTCCCTTCCACAAAAAATACCGCCGAATAACCATCGGTTGCCTGGTCGGCAGACACCATTGCACGTTCTCCACAGTTCAACGACTCGACTGACTCAAAGCTATTAGTCTAGCCAGACAATCGTTTCTGCACAGGGAAAAACTGCAACGATTTGTGATCGTGTTTGCGCTTAGAGCTCCGCCGCCAGACGACTCCCCTGATTGATGGCCCGCTTGGCATCCAGTTCCGCGGCCACATCCGAACCGCCAATCAGGTGCACCGGCAGGCCAGCTGCTTCCAGATCGCTCTGTAGCTCACGCAGCGGCTCCTGACCCGCACACACGATAATGGTATCTACTGGCAGCACCCGATCTTCTCCCTGCTCGGCGCCTTTCGGCGTGACCGTGACGTGCAGCCCCTCATCATCAATCTTGCGGTAGGTTACACCGGGCACCATCTGAACCTGACGGTTCTTGAGGGAAGTACGGTGAATCCATCCCGTGGTCTTGCCCAGATTCTTGCCCACTTTCGATGCCTTACGCTGAAGCAGGTAGACCTCACGGGCAGGCTCCGGCACTTCCGGCTCAACGCCCTGAATGCCACCCCGGTGCTCGACGCTCAGATCCACGCCCCACTCTCGCATGAAGTGGTCGGTGTCTATCGCGGCCGACGTGCCCTTGTGCACGATAAACTCGGAGACGTCGAAGCCAATACCGCCGGCGCCGATCACTGCCACTCTTTGCCCGACCGGCTTGCGCTCCAGCAGGGCGTCCAGATAACCGATCACTTTCGGATGATCGATTCCCTCGATTTCCGGAGTTCGCGGCTTGACGCCGGTCGCCAGAATCACCTCATCAAAGCCGCCTGCCTTGAGCTCCTCGGCGCTGACACGGGTATTGAGGCGCACGTCCACCTGGTGCTTGTCGAGCATTACCCGGTAATAACGCAGGGTTTCGTAGAACTCTTCCTTGCCCGGAATCAGCTTGGCAACGTTGAATTGCCCACCAATCTCACTGCCTGCATCAAACAGCGTCACCTTGTGGCCACGCTCCGCGGCTACCGAGGCAAACGCCAGACCGGCGGGGCCGGCACCAACCACCGCAATGGATTTCGGAGCAGCAGTTTTCACATAAGTCAGTTCGGTCTCGTGACAGGCGCGGGGATTCACCAGACAGGACGTCAGTTTGCCGCTGAATGTGTGATCAAGACACGCCTGGTTACAACCGATGCAGGTGTTGATCTCATCGGCACGATCTTCTGCCGCTTTCAGAACCAGATCGGCATCCGCCAGGAACGGGCGGGCCATGGACACCATATCAGCATCGCCTTCCGCCAGAATCTTCTCGGCCACGTCCGGCATGTTAATCCGGTTGGTGGTGACCAGCGGAATGCCTACCTCACCTTTCAGGCGTGCCGTCACCTTGGTGAAGGCGCCGCGGGGAACCGAGGTGGCAATGGTGGGCACCCGGGCCTCGTGCCAGCCGATGCCTGTATTGATGATCGTCGCGCCGGCCTTCTCGATTTCCTTGGCCAGGTGAACAACCTCTTCCCAGGTGCTGCCGTCTTCAATCAGATCCAGCATGGAGAGGCGGTAGATCAGGATAAACTTCTCTCCCACCCGCTCACGAACCCTACGTACGATTTCGATGGGCAGGCGAATACGATTTTCGTAGCTGCCACCCCAGCGGTCAGTCCGGTGGTTAGTGTGGGAAACGATGAACTGGTTGATGAAATACCCTTCCGAGCCCATGACCTCAACACCGTCATAGCCGGCACGCTGTGCCAGCGCGGCACAATCCGCGTAATCCTGAATCTGTTTTTCAATGCCCGCCTCGTCCAGCTCCTTCGGCTTGAACGGGTTGATTGGCGCCTGGATCGCAGACGGCGCAACCAGCTCCGGAGAATAGGCATACCGGCCAGCGTGAAGGATCTGCATGCAGATCTTGCCATCAGCTTCATGCACAGCGTCAGTGATGATCCGGTGCTTGTCAGATTCTTCTTCGGTGGTCATCTTGGCAGCGTGCTGGAACACACCCCCTTCCACATTCGGGGCAATACCGCCGGTAACGATCAGGCCAGCGCCGCCACGGGCACGTTCTGCATAGAATGCGGCCAGGCGGTCAAAGCCGTTTTTGGCTTCCTCCAGCCCCGTGTGCATGGACCCCATCAGAGTACGGTTACGCAATTTGGTAAAACCGAGGTCCAGCGGCTCAAGCAGGTTCGGGTATTTGGCAACGCCTGGAGTCGTGCTCGCAGTCATGTTCTGTCTCCTCATCAAGATCTTCGGCGGGGCTCCCACAATTGCCAGGGCCCCGTTCATTGTTGCGCCTTAAACTACTCGCGGCGCTTGCCATCGACAATATCCCGGGATAACATTTTATTATCTTTGCATAACATGTCCGACAAAGACTTCAATGACCGATCACCGATCTTCCCCGCCTAAAAGCCGAAACTCATTGGGAGACATCAGTGTCCTCTATGTCTCTGCGCTGATGCGGGCGACCGAGGCCGAAGGCGCCAACAGTGCAGAACTGGCATCCCGTTTCCAGCTTGACCATCAGACACTGACATCGCCGGAAGCGCGCATCAGTATTCCCCGTTTCATGCGTCTGGGGCACGCGGCGATCACCGAGACTGGCAACCCCGCCCTGGGGTTGAGGATGGGGGCATTATCCCGCCCCGTTGACGCCGGTATTGCCGGGCTTGCCGGAGAAACCGCCAGCACTGCTGGGGCAGCAATCAGCACGCTGATTCGCTACGCCCTGCTGACCAGCCGCAACAGTCGCGGCGTACCAATGGTTTGGCCGGAAATACGACAGGCGCAGTTCTACTCGATTCGCCCTTACAACGGCTTCAACTATTTCGTGGTGGATTCTGTTCTCGCGGCCTGGACCCAGTTCCTGCGAACCGTGACCGGTCGCTATGACGTTCTGGAGAAAGTCACCATCGAATACCGCTCCATCGGCCAGGATGATTTGTTTGAAAGCTGGTTTCGCTGCCCGGTGCAGTTCGGAGCGGCAAAAAACGGCATTACAGTGCGGCAGGAGATCTGGGAAAGCGCGAGCCAGCAGGCCCAGCAGGCCATGCATGAAAAGCTGTCTGAACTCTGTGAGCAGGAAATGCAGCAGATCCGACGGGGATGGACAACGGGAGACCGGGTAAAAAACCTCCTCACACCGCTGTTCCGCGGAGAAACACCCAGCCTGGAAACCATTGCCATGAAACTGGGGGTTGCGCCATGGACGCTCCAGAGACAACTGGCTGCAGAGGGAACCGGGTTCCGGGAACTGATGGATGAAACGCGGAAACAGTTAGCGCGGGATTATATTCGCGAGACAGAGACATCACTGGCGGAAATTGCCTGGCTTCTGGGATTCGCCAATCCTGCCGCCTTTCACAAGGCCTATCGGCGGTGGTTCAGCCTGAGCCCGGGAGAACACCGAAAGCGAATCCGGCATTCCTGAGATCAGAGTTCCATAGCATCATCCCAGCCGTCATCGTCTTCGTATTCCTCGAACTGGTTTTCGATCAACTCTTCTTCGTAGTCCCGCATGGCGGCTGTCCTGTTCTTGAACTTTCAGGAACAGACTAGATCGTCTGAGTGACAAAACGATGACACACGGTTGCTCTCTGGCAGACGTGAAGGCACTAAAGAAAGACTGAAGGTATTAAGGGGTAAAAAAAGAGGGAAAAAATGGCGGAGCGGACGGGACTCGAACCCGCGACCCCCGGCGTGACAGGCCGGT
>CAZFQI010000181.1:0-5187 GCA_964520755.1 uncultured Marinobacter sp.
CAGTTCACTGAACTTCTCCGCGGACAGGGGCGGGGAAAAGTAATGGCCCTGGGCGAAGTCGCAGCCGGCATCCTTGAGCCAGTTTTTCTGCTCCTCGGTTTCCACACCTTTGGCAATGACCTGAATGCCCAGCTTATGGGCCATCGCAATGATGGATTCGGCGATCGTCTGGCCGCCCGAATCGATTTGATTGTCCTGTACGAAGGAAGGGTCCAACTTCAGATAGTTCACATTAAACCGCTGCAGATAGGCCAGAGAGGAATAGCCGCTGCCAAAGTCGTCAAGGGCCAGTTGGACGCCGGCTTTCTGGAGTTCAGAAAAACGCTCACCGAGATTCGTCATGCCCTGCAGGAATACACTTTCGGGCATCTCAAGTATTACGCTGGCCCCGCACCGGGCAAAGCACTCCAGATCGGTATCCCGGAACTCGTTGTGGCTGCCCCGCGTGAACTGCAGGGGAGAAGTATTGACGCTTATCTGGAATGGTAAGCCGGCCATAGAGCTCCAGCGACTGGTGTTGGCGGCAGCTTCAGCGAACACCCAGTGCTCCAGGGCGCCCATCAGGCCGGTTTCCTCTGCAAGCCCGAGAAACTTCTCCGGTGTCAGCAGGCCGCGCTCGGGGTGGTGCCACCGAAGCAGGGCTTCTGCCTTCACGATGTGGTTGCTGGACAGCTCCACAATCGGCTGATAATACAATTCGAGTTGGTGTTTTTCCGGAGCCAGGCGCAGTTCACTGACCATCTGTTGGCGGGCATCGCGAGCATGTCCCATGATCTGGTTATAGAAGCAGACCTGATTACGGCCGGACTGCTTGGCCAGATACATGGCCTGGTCAGCATTGTTCAACAACTGCTGGGCGGAATATCCGTCCTCCGGAAAAAGAGTGATGCCAATGCTACCGGAAACCTTTACTTCATCATCACCCAGACGAAACGGCCGCTCCAGTTCAGCCAGAATATTTCTGGCGATGTCCTTGATAAAGTCCAGGTTGCCGGTATCCAGCAACAGCACTGTGAATTCATCGCCACCCATTCTTGCCACCGTATCCGAGTGCCGCACGCAGCCGCTGAGGCGCCTGGCGACATCCATCAGCAGCTCATCACCGGCATCATGACCTAGCCGGTCGTTGATGGCCTTGAAGTCATCCAGATCGATAAAGAGCAGGGCAAAAGGATCGCCGGTGCGCTCGGAATGGGCTGTGTGCTGATCCAGTCGATCCTGGAAAAGGCGACGGTTGGGCACGTTGGTCACAAGGTCGTAATTGGCATGACGCCAGATTTTCGCCTCCGACTGCTTGCGCAAAGTAATGTCGTGACCAATCCCGGATACGGCCTCCACCTTTCCCTTGTCATCGATGACCGGCGCATAGACATACTCGAAGAACCGGTTATGGCCTCGAGCAGACTGGACTTCCACCTCGCCTCGCCTCTGTTCCTTGCGGTGAATGACCTTTTCCAGTTGGTCCTTACCGTTGTATTGGGCAGGGAGCGGCATCTCGGAGAACCGTCTGCCCCGGATCTGTTCGGCGGGTAGATCACACAATTCCGCCATGGCCTTGTTGGCATAAATGAAGGTGCCGTCCAGGTTCAGGATATAGCAGGGATCCGGGAGTGATGACAGCATGGTCTCGAACAGCCGACCCTGCTTCTGTTTTTCGATAGCGTAACGCTTTACGGATTGCGTCAGGGCTTTGTCAATCTGGCTGTTGAACCGGTTCAGGTCCTCAATATCACTTGGCTCGACGGTTTTAAGGGAGTTCAGCCAGAGCTGGGCGACCGTCAGCCGCAGGGCACCAAATTCGCTAGTGACATGAACGATATCGGCGCCCAGGTTGTGCCGCTCTATGCCGTGAATGCGGGCTGACGCGACACTGTCCGGGTGATCGGGATTGAAAAGGGATGATCGGTCATGGCCGGTTGCCGGGCGTTCCAGCTCTACCACGATGCCCTGCAGGATCTGTTCGACGTGGTCTCTGAGTTCTTCCCGGGACAAGTCGGGGTGGGGGAGGATCGCTTCTGCATCGTAATCCCAGACCTGTAAAATTTCTTCCATATGAGCTCGGATGAATTCAGTCAGCTTCATAGCCGGATACTCCTGTTTGGCAAAAGCGTCACTGCTCATACTACTTTGGTAGGTTTCTGCCGACTTGTACAACCGGTTTTCGATAGAAAGGGGATTGCCCGGCATGAAGTCGCCTTGCGGGCCCATGGTTCATTGACCACTATGAAGGTCAGTAAATTCTGTGTCTGGAGGGGCCATGGCTCAACCGGGTAGTCAGCGAAGCATGGAAAAGGACATGGCAGACGCCGTGGCGGAAACCATTGCCGAAGCGATGCCGGAAAATCGAGATCGGCAACCCGAAGTCACCATGACCAGCAGGCTCGATAGCGATCTGGGCCTGGACAGTCTGAGCCGCGCTGAACTGCTGGTAACGGTGGAGCGAAAATTCGGGGTTCAGCTGCCGGAACAGCTTCTCAGCGAGGCGGACACCCCCCGTGACATACTTG
Organism: uncultured Marinobacter sp.; assembly: GCA_964520755.1. GTDB lineage: Bacteria > Pseudomonadota > Gammaproteobacteria > Pseudomonadales > Oleiphilaceae > Marinobacter. Next base: position 2,508 of record CAZFQI010000181.1, read on the forward strand.
ATGAGGTCATGCGCCTCAGAGGCGAGAAGCCAGACGAGAAACCCGAAAATGCCAGGGAGGAACGCGAAGAAAGCGAAGCCGTTCTCGATCCTGGAGAGGAAAACCGTGAGCATTTCTCCGTTCCCGATTTCGAAACCCTGCAGCAAGCACTGGGCTGGCACGCACGGGAGCACCCTGATCGCACCTATCTCCACTGGGTAAAGGGCTACGACGATGTCAGGTCCCTGACCTTCGGGAGTCTTCACCAAGGCGCTCTAAGGGTCGCCAATGGTCTGTTCCAGCACGATATTGAGGCGCGCGACACAATAGCCCTCATGCTCCCCACCAGTCACGACTATTTCTACGGCTTTTTTGGCGCGCTCTACGCCAACGCCATACCTGTTCCCCTTTATCCGCCCATGAGAGCCTCAGAGATCGAAGAACACCTGAAAAAACAGGCCTCGATTCTCAACAATGCCCAGGCCCGGGTCATGATTACCGTGCCTGAGGCCAAAAAGCTCGCCGCCGTCATCAAAGGGATGGTGCCGTCCCTCGAGCATGTACTGACCCTGGATGAAGTCTGGGCAAAACCCCTGTACCGGCCAGTAACAGGGCCCAAAGGCGATGATATTGCCTTTCTGCAGTACACCTCGGGCAGTACCGGGGACCCCAAAGGTGTCAGTCTCAGCCACGCCAACCTTTTTGCAAATATTGGAGCCGGGAACGAGGTGCTCCAGGTAGATCAGGATGATGTGTTCGTAAGCTGGTTGCCCCTGTATCACGATATGGGCCTGATCGGCACATGCCTGTCCAGCCTCTGGTACGGCATGCATCTGGTCATCATGTCACCACTGCTTTTCCTCACCAGGCCCCAATACTGGCTCTGGGCCATTGACCGGTTTGGCGCCACGCTCTCGCCGTCACCCAATTTCGGTTACGAGCTCTGCCTGAAACGAATCAGTGATGACGACATGGAAGGGCTCGACCTGAGCTCCTGGCGCGTCGCCTTCAACGGTGCCGAGGCGGTCAGCCCGGATACGGTGACGCGCTTTAACGAACGCTTCAGCAAGTGGGGGTTCAGGGCCGAGTCCATGGCGCCGGTCTATGGGCTGGCCGAGAACTGTGTGGCGCTGACCTTTCCTGAGGAGCCCCGGGAGCCGGTTATCGATCATGTTGATCGGGACAGGTTCCAGAAAGAGGGGGAGGCAAACCCGGTTTCCTCAGACGACGACTCCGCCCTCAGATTCGTGTCCTGTGGCAAGGCCGTTCCAAATCATGCCATCCGCATAGTGGATGATGACGGCAACGAGCTGGGCGAACGACAGGAGGGCAACCTGCAGTTCACCGGCCCATCGGCAACCAGCGGGTATTACCGCAATCAAGACAAGACGGACGCACTTTTTGACGGCAAATGGCTGAATACGGGTGACCGGGGCTATATCGCTGGCGACGAGCTCTACCTGAGCGGCCGTAACAAGGACCTGATTGTGCGGGCGGGCCGCAATATCTACCCCGGGGAAATCGAGGAAGCCGTGGGTGAGCTTGAGCTGGTCCGGGCCGGGTGCGTGGCGGCGTTTGCCTCGGGAATGGGAGAAAGCGAAGGGGAAAGGCTGATACTGGTTGCAGAGACCGCTGAAAAGGACAAGGAAAAACTTGATCAGGTCAAAGAAAAAATCCGGCGCATCGCCATGGACTCCCTGGGCATTGAGGTGGATGAGGTGGTCATGGTTCGTCCTCACTCGGTGCCAAAGACCTCCAGTGGCAAACTGCGGCGTAATGACTGCCGGCTCCGGTATGAGCGAGGTGAACTTGAGGGCAAAAGAGAGCCCGTCTGGCGGCAGCTGGCAAGGCTGACGGTTGGCACCTGGCGCCAGCTGGGGCAGCGTAGCCTGAGAAGTGTTTTACGCCGGCTCTACTCAGCCTGGGCCTGGGCGATGCTGGGAGTGGTCTCGGTACCGGTCTGGATTCTGGTCAATACCCTTCCGGGTCTCCTGCTGCGTTGGCAGGTCGTCCACTGGAACGCCAGGTTGCTGGCCAGACTCACGGGAACCAGGCTCGAAGTGGAGGGCGCCGACAGGCTTGGAAAGCTTCCGGAGGGCTGTGTCGTGGTTGCCAACCACTCAAGCTACCTTGATGCCCTTGTGTTGGCTGCAATCGTCCCTGTTCCAGTGAGCTTCATTGCCAAGTCAGAGTTGATGAGCGTTCGCGGCCTTAAGCGCTTTCTGAGGCGCCTGGAAGTCGAGCCCGTTGAGCGTGCTGACGTTCAGAGCAGTGTTGGCGATTCCAGGCGGATCGCCGCGAGCGCCAAGGGCCGCCGGCTCGTATTTTTCCCGGAGGGAAGCTTTGATGCGGCGCCGGGCCTGCGCCCCTTTCAGATGGGCGCCTTCATGACGGCAGCTGTGCTGAAGGAGAAAATCATACCCCTTACCATCAGGGGCACCCGGCGCAAGCTTCCCGCGGATCGCTGGAATCCAAGGCCCGGCCCGGTGAGCGTAGTCATTGGTGAGCCGCTCCAGCCCAACGGCGATGACTGGAAATCGGCGGTCCAGCTGCGCGACCGCGCACGGCACACGATACTTGAAACGAGCGGTGAGCCGGACCGGTTATCCGGCTGACTGCGTCCACGGTCACCAGAGTACGGTTATTAATTAGCCACATGCTCTGCCGGACCCCAAAGGCCTCTGGCTTTCAGGATACGAGC
>CAZFQI010000182.1:0-1136 GCA_964520755.1 uncultured Marinobacter sp.
CCCATTTCGCTGACAACCACCTGATTTCTGCCGGCTCGCTTGGCCTGATAAAGCAGCTGGTCACAGGCCGACAGCAATTCCTGAACCCTGTCTGCGTCGCTGGTCCAGCACACGACCCCTGCGCTCAGAGTAACGTTGAAAGCGGTGCCATCCTCGCTCAAAAAGCTTTCCCTCTCCATACCGATACGCAGGGATTCGGCAACGTGCCTGGCATCATTGATGGTGGTATGGGGCATAAGCACGATAAATTCCTCGCCCCCGGTGCGGGCCACAATATCGGATTTGCGGGTCCGCGTTTCGATCAGACTGGCGACCGTGCGCAGAACCTTATCGCCAGTAATATGACCCCAGGAATCGTTGACACTCTTGAAAAAATCGATATCCAATGACAAAAGGGAAAAGGGGTGGCCGTAACGCGCGGATTCTTCGGAGAGTTCTTCAAGCTTCTTTACCAGATATCGCCGGTTGTAGAGACCCGTCAACTCATCGGTGATCGAGAGTGCCTCCAGCTGGAATTCCAGCTGTTTCTGATCATCGATATCAGTGATGACGCCGTGCCATGTGGTGCTTCCATCCGGGTTTCTTTCTGGGCGGGAAACACCTCGCAACCACCGGGTTTGACCGTCTTTGATGATCCGGTAGTCGCAAACCCATTCGCTCAGCGTTTGGCGGGAGTCTTCTATGGTTTGATGGACCCGTGGAACATCCTCAGGGTGAATGGGCTCGAACATACGTTCCGGGTTGGTCTGCGCTTCCGCTGCCGTTACGCCATAGAAATCCTTGGCCTTGCGACTCATGTAGGGGAAGTGAAAACTGCCATCATTATTCAGGGTGAAGGTATATATGATCCCTGGGAGAGATTCTGCCAGCTGCTGCAACTGGTGTTGTGTGGCTTTCTCTTCCGTGACATCCAAATGTGTACCCATCAGCCAGCGATTTTCCGCGGCTTCGCTACTGTTGAACAGGGTTCCGCGGGTGTGGATATAGCGCCAGTCGCCATTTTTGTGGAGCATTCGCACCACGCACTCAAATTTAGAGGCTTCACCACTCAGGTAAGCGGTTAGTGCTTCGTTTGCTGACTCTATATCAGAGGGGTGACTGAGCTTTTCCCAGGTCTGGAACGATAGCGGCGCAAG
>CAZFQI010000182.1:1236-5083 GCA_964520755.1 uncultured Marinobacter sp.
AAAAGGTTTATGGCTTCGTCAGCAGGTAATGGTTTTGACAGTAGGTAGCCCTGGCAAAGATGACAACCCATTTCACGTAACCGCTGGAGCTGTTCATCGGTTTCGACGCCTTCGGCGACCACCTGAATGTTGTGGGCAGCAGCGATATCGATGATGGATTTGATAATCACCCCTCCCTTGTTGGTGAGGATTTCATCCACGAACGTCTTGTCGATTTTCAGATCGTCAATCCCGATGAAGCGCAAATAATTCAGAGAGGAGTAACCCGTGCCGAAATCGTCAATTGCGATCCTCACCCCCTTTTCCCGGAGCGCGTCGAGGTTATCTTGGGCCTCAGTCGAGTGTTCCATGACGGCACCCTCTGTGATCTCGAGCTCGATGCTTGCGATTGGAATCCCGGACTCTGCAATGCCTGCCAACACCAGCTTTTGAAAGTCCACCTGAGAGAAATGGGCAGGGGTGATATTAATAGCCACCGGTGGAAAATCGGCCATAGCACTGCGGGCGCGGGCAATCATGTCAAACACTGTGGCCATCACATAACGATCCAGCTCCAGCCCGAGCGATGATTTCTCGGCGATCGGAACGAATTCACCGGGGGAGATAAAGCCTTCTCTGGGGTGCTGCCAACGGACGAGCGCTTCGAAGCCGGCTATGGTGCAGTTGCTGACCCAATATTTTGGCTGCAGGAAGATTTCAAGCTGATGATCCTCAATGGCATCTTTGAGGTCCTGCTCAATTTCCATCTGCCGATGGAGAACCCGATGGTGTTCGAAATCGAAGATACCAATACGCCGGTTGCGCCTGCGGGCATAGTCTTTGGCGGACTCTGCCAGCTCCGGGAGAACTTCAATATTTTCCGAATCCGATGGATACATGGCGATGCCCACGGTGGCTCGGACGTTCAACTGCTTGTCCCGAAGTTTGAAAGGGGTTGATAGGTATTCGATGAGCCTTTCGGCAATGGCCTCTGCGTCCGCCTTACTGCTCACGTGGACTGCGATAAGGAATTTGTCTGCCCCGGTCCGGGCGCAGTGATTGGCTCTCTGGATTGCGCGACTTATTCGATTGGCAAGTTTGATCAGAACGGCATCGCCAATCTCGTATCCATAGCGCTGGTTGATCAGACTGAAATGCTCAATATCCAGGTACAGGAGCGCGCTCAGGCTCGCGCTTTTAAACCAGACCCTACAATCCTGTACCAGCGATTGTTTATTGAGCAAACCGGTAAGCGCGTCATGGGTTCGGAGATAATGCGCCTGCTCAAGCGCCCTTTCCTGTTCCGAAACGTCGATGCCGAATCCCTGAAGCTCCGCTTCATCATCGGAGGGCGTCGAGGTGCGGCGAAAGCTCCACTCCACCAGCGTCTGAGAGCCGTCCTGCCCATTCATTGTGACCTTTACAGCGATCTCACCAGATGTCTCCTTATCGCTGAACAGTGAGGCAAGTCGACGGTGAATTCTGTAGCCGGGTTCATTGAAAAAAACAGAGATTGGCGCTCCGATGATGTCTTCTGCCTCTGTCCCCAGTGCGCGAGTGAAGGAAGCGTTTGCAAAGGTGATTCGGAAATCACTGTCCAGACGGAGGATGAACTGTTTCTGGGCCTGAACAATCTCACGATATCTCTGCTCGGCGCTGGCCAGCTTGTTCAGTGCGTTCGTGTAGTCGCTGAGATCGTGACAGATTCCCACAAACAGGTGTTGGTTCTGCTGTTTGCTTTCACCAACGGAGAGATGCATGGGGAAGGTCTCCCCATTTTTTTTCTGGCCTCTGACATCGCGCCCAATGCCAATGATTTTTCCATTTCCACTGTGTTTGTAGTTCTCAATGTATTGGTCATGGTTCCGGGCATCAGGCTCCGGCATCAAAATTGAGACATTTCTACCCATAACCTCGCTGGCGGCATAACCAAAGAGACTCTGAGCGGAATCGGAAAACTGCTGAATGATTCCTTTGTCATCAATGACGATAATGGCATCTACTGCCGCACCCATGAGTGCGGATGCCAGATCCTGCCTGCTCATTTCAAGTCTGCATCCTCAGGTAGTGTGGCTACTTGAACCTTATGACCAATTCGTGCAGATCGTTTGCTATCTGCTCAATACTTTTCACGCACTTCGTTGATTCTTCGCCCTTGCTGAGATTTGTCGACGCCAGGCCGGATATTTTCTCAACCTGTTCGTTAATCTGATCCGAAACCTGCGCCTGTTCTTCAACGGCCGCTGCCATCTGTAATGCCATTTCTGCAATGTTGGTGACGGATTCGGCAATGTCATTCAGCGTGCTCTCGGCGGAGAGCATTTTCTCCATGCCTTCATCTGCGGAGAGCTTGCCCTGGTCCGCCTTTTTGTTCGCTTCTTCTGAACGTGAAATCAATTCACTTACAATGCCGTGGATTTCGCTGGTGGAGTTACGGGTGCGTGACGCCAACCCGCGAACCTCTTCGGCCACCACGGCAAAACCACGGCCATGCTCTCCCGCTCTGGCTGCTTCGATGGCGGCATTCAGTGCCAGAAGGTTGGTCTGTTCGGCGATCTCTTCGATAATTTTTGCGGCCGAAGCTATCTGCTCGGTCTGCTGGGCCAGTTCGCCAACGGAATCGCTGATGCCATGGACGGAGCCCTTCAGGGACTCAATGGCTTCGCGGGTGCCACGAACAACAGCACGGCCCTCGTTGGCAAATTCCTTGGCCCCGTCAGCCCGCTCTGCCGTTGACTGAACGTTTGATGAGACCTCCGCAATTGTTTGGGACATCTCGTGCACGGCCGCCGCAACCTGTTCGGTTTCGGCCTGTTGCTGCTTCAGGGCTTCCTGAGCTTCAAAACTGACTTCCCGGCCCTTTACTGAGAACAGTCGCATCTCATCGGCCGAGTCTTCAAGCCTGGTGAGAACTGCATCCAGGTGGGCCTGCTGGGCTTTAACGGCGACCTTGATGCGTCCCAGGGGCAAGTCGTCATCGGTGTAGCTTCTTGCGGCCAGGTCATCGGTAAAGCTGTGTTCCAGCAGTTTGGTGACGGAACCCATCAGGCGCTTGCGGGCCAGATGCATCCAACCGGCGTAGGCAATTACGCCACCGGCCAGAATGAGTTCAGAGAAGGTTTGCTGGCCGGTCAAAAACAGGGTGCCCGCGACAATGAACACGAAGGCCAGGAAAATGGTGGGGGGCTGCAGCCTGCGCCAGAGAGGGATGCCGGATCTACCTGAACGGATGGCAGCGTAAAGCTGTTCCGCTCGCTCGACATCCTTTCTGTCTGGGCAGGTTCGGACGGACTCGTATCCAACCACCTTACCGTTTTCGGTAACAGGGGTAACGTAGGCACTCACCCAGTAGAAATCGCCATTCTTACGGCGGTTCTTGACCAGACCCATCCAGGGTTGCCCAGCCTTCAGGTGCGACCACATGTTCTCATAAGCGGCGGGGGGCATATCCGGGTGTCGGACGATGTTGTGCGGTTGCCCGATCAGCTCGTCCCGGCTGAAGCCGCTGACTTCCACAAAGGCCGAGTTGCAGTGCTTGATCTTGCCTTTGAGGTCCGTGGAAGAGATCAGTTTTTGATTCGGAGAGAAAGTTTTCTCTTTATCGGTTACCGGTAAATTCTTCCGCATCGCAAGTCCTTGCGTATCTGGCTAGTCTCACCTTCGAAAGGTAGTTGCTGATACGTAGGCTCGCCATGAAAAAGTTCATGGTCAAGCCGTAAGCGCAAGGACAAATAGTGCAAATCTGAGTTTTTAAGCGGGCATTTTCATTTTTGGGCGGGTCTCACTGCGGGTTTGGCTAACCACTCATGCCCCTTCAGCATGCCATGCCAGTACAGTGTTGGCAGCTGCTTGGCCTTCAACCACCAGG
>CAZFQI010000183.1:0-5082 GCA_964520755.1 uncultured Marinobacter sp.
CTGAAAAACCGTCGTGGCCTGGACGAGGTGCTGGATGAGGAAATCCAGCGGGCCCGTCGCCAGGAGACCGGTTTTGGCGTGATCTGGCTGGATATTGACCATTTCAAGAGCATCAATGACAACCTGGGCCATCAGGCCGGCGATCAGATCCTGTGTCGGGTTGCCCTGTGGCTGAAAGCCGGCGTTCGCCCCTACGACCATCCGGGACGTTGGGGTGGGGACGAGTTCGTGGTTCTGTTGTCGCCCTGTGATCCCGAGACACTAAACCGTATCGCCCTCCGCATCCGGGAATCCGTGGAACAGGAAAGCCGCAAAACCGGGACCCGGGTCACCGTCAGTATTGGTGGCTACTTTGCTCTGCCGGGTGACAGCACCGATACCATTCTTCGCCAGGCAGACCGGGCCCTTTATCAGGCCAAGGATGAGGGGCGGAACCGGGTCTGTATTACCACTTCGGAAGACCCGGAGATTAACCCCGCGTAACGGGTCTGACTCATATCGCCATAACCGTTATACTCCGCCCCATCATTCATTTTTTACCAGCCAGGTTACTTCATGCTCAAAGCCGACGCCCTCAGCCAGTTGCGCCAGCTGAAATCGGATATCAAGGACAACAAGGTGGTTTTCCCCGGCACTGTCAAAGCCACCAATGGCCGCTTCGGATTTGTTGCGCTCGATGAGGGCCGGGATGTCTTCCTGCCACCCGAAGAAATGCAGAAGGTGCTGCCCGGGGACCGGGTGAATGTCACCGAGCAGGAGGTTGAGAAAGGCAAAACCCAGGGCGTGGTGGACGAACTGCTGGAAACCCGCCTGAACACCTTTGTCGGCCGTTATCTGGTGAAAGGCAAAGGCCATTTCGTGGTGCCGGAGACCCCGGGCATCAACCGCTGGATCTTCATTCCCCCCAAGGAGCGAATGAACGCCCAGCAGGACGATTACCTCTATTGCCAGATTCACAAGCATCCGATCAAGGACGGCAAGGGTCAGGCCAAGGTATTACGGGTAATCGGCAAGGCGGGAGAACCCGGCATTGAACGCTCTTTCACCCTGGCTACCTTTGATCTGGCGGACACCTGGCCGGACGCGGTGCGTGCGCAGGCCGACAGCCTTGGTGACAGCGATATTGAATCCCGGGAAGCCGGGCGGGAAGACCGCACGGACCGCCCGTATGTGACCATCGACAGCCCGGGCACCCAGGACATGGACGATGCCCTGCTGGCCGAGCCCAACGCCACCGGCTGGACCCTGTCGATTGCCATTGCCGACCCGACCGCTGTCATCGAAACCGACAGTCCCGCAGAGCAGGAAGCGTTCAATCGGGCCACCGCCATTTACTTTCCGGGCGAACCCCTGCCCATGCTGCCTGACAGCATCAGCACCCGCCTGTGCTCGCTGATGCCAGACGTGAAGCGGCTCGCTCTGGTTTGCGATCTTCAGGTCAACAACGATGGCAGCCTGGGTGACTACAGCTTTCACCAGGCGGTTATCCAGTCCAAGGGCAAGCTCAGCTATGAGCTGGTGTCCAACCTGATCGAAGGCCGGGAAGACGATGAGATCAAGGCGCTGCCGGACGCCGTTGCCAACAGCCTGGACCAATTGCACCAGGCAGCCACAGCACTCAGGAAATGGCGCAGTGAACATGCGCTGCTGAGCGGCGACCGGCCGGAATTCCGCCTCCGGCTGGATGAAAACAAACGTATCCGGCTGATTGAACCGTCCGTTCAGAATGAAGCCCATCGGCTGGTGGAGGAGTGCATGGTCGCCGCCAACCGCTGCGCCGCAGACTTCCTGACCAACCAGACCGCCGGGTTGTTTATCCAGCATCCCGGGCTACGGGATGATCGCGCCGACAACATCCGGGCACTGATCGACAGCCACGCACCGCATCTGTCGGGGGTTGATGCCCACCAGGCCGAAGGCTTCCGGAAACTGATGAAAGAAACCGATGCCCTGGAGGCCGGGGTACCGGTCAAGGCCATACTGTCCCGCCAGCTGGCCCGGGCCGAGCTGAGCTTCAAGCCCGCGCCTCACCAGGGGATGGGCCTGAACGCCTACACCACGTTTACTTCGCCACTGCGCAAGTTCTCGGACTTCTATGTGCACCGACTGATCAAGTCGGCGTTGTGGGACACCCCCATGAAGGCCTTGTCCGAGGATCAGCTGGAGGCCCTGCAAGCAGCCCAGATCCGCGCCCGCCAGGCGGCAAACAGCCTGGAGGCCTGGCTCAAGAGTGACTTCGCCAAAACACTTGGCGAAGAACCCATGAGCGGCGTCATCAGTCGCACCGTGCCCGCCGGTTTCTTTGTACGGCTGGATGCCAACGGATTGGAAGGGTTCGTCAGCTGCAAGGATCTGGATGGCAAGTACAGCTTCGACCCGGTTACCCTGCGCCTGATCCACAACAAGAACGGCCGCATCTTCCAGCTCGAACAACCGGTAACCGTGAGCTTTGCCGGGGTGGATGAGGAGCGCAGGCAGATCAATTTCAAGCTGGTGGAAGCGCAGGAGATCCCGACCGGGAGCAAGTCTGACGACGGTTGAAAAACCACAGTAGCGGGTGCATCGTATCAAGAAGGACATGATCCATTGATGGAGGTGCACCATGCCCATCAGTCCAGATGAGTTTCTGAAGAAATACGGCTTCGACAAGGAAGAGGAAGATCGGGATCACAGCCTGCGCCACAACGCCATGGAGCACGCCAAACACCTGCGCAGGCCCCATGCCGGAACGCCCCACGACTGGGAGGAATGGGAGCGTTACAAGCGTGAGCACCCGGATGAAGTTGAGGAGGAGGACGACAGCAACCGCTGAGGTCCTCCACTGGTCTTACTTGGCGAGCATTTGCTCCAGCCGCTCGTCCTTCGCCCGCCACTGATCCCCAAGCCAGTTTTTTACGTTCCGGCGATGCTCGGCGTCCGTTGAATAGTCCCGGCCTTTCAGGTGGTCCGGGATATCAACGGTGTGGATTTCCATTTTTACTTCCTTGACCCGACCGCAAATAAACTCCCAGAAGGTGGGCGCTCCGTCTGGATAGGCAATGGTCACATCTACCAGCGTCTGAATCGAATCGCCCATGGCGTCGAGCACAAAGGCAGCACCGCCAGCCTTGGGCGTCAGCAGGTGCTTGTAGGCCGACTTCTGTTTGTCGTGTTTGGCCTGGGTAAACCGGGTGCCTTCCACAAAGTTCATCACACTCACCGGGGTGTACCGGAACTTCTCACAGGCACTGCGGGTTGACCGAAGATCCTCACCCCGTTTCTCCGGATGCTTGATCAGGTATTCCCGGGTGTAGCGCTTCATGAACGGGAAATCCAGGCCCCACCAGGCGAGGCCGATCACCGGTACCCAGATCAGCTGCTGCTTGAGGAAGAACTTGAGAAAAGGGGCACGGTGGTTGAACACCCGCTGCATGGCGAAGATGTCTACCCAGCTCTGGTGATTGGCCAGCACCAGATACCAGCTTTCCCGCTGGAGATTTTCGGCGCCTTTCACATCCCATTTTGTACCGTGGGTCAGCTTCATCCAGCCGGTGTTGCAGGCAACCCAGGCTTCCGCAATCCAGATGATGACTCGAGTACACAGGACCCGGAAGCCCTGGATTGGGATGATGAGTTTCAGGATGGCCGGGATGTAGAGCAGGATGCACCAGAACAGGGTGTTGATTCCCAACAGGATGGAATTGAGTACACCGATGACGGGGGCGGGGAGAAAGCTGAGCATGGCGGTCCTGTTTCTGGTTATTGTTTGCAAATGGGGGCTAATGATAGCAACCACAGGCCTTATTGGGCAGTGGCCTGAAGTGACCGGTTTGCCCACCGGTTTGGACACTTCTGCCATGGTGATTTGAACCTCACCATGGATAATCTCGATTTCTGGCCCGCGAGACGGGACAGTAGAAGTTCGGTAATCCGTATAGTGAGCGTCAAATTTTCCATGGACATGCCCATGCCCAATCTCTTCAAATCCGCCGCCGACCGCGCGGCAGGCGTTACCCGCCAAACGGCCCTTTATGCCGGCAATGCCTTCGACCGTGTGTTCCGGGCCGCCAGTCTGGTTCAGGCCGGGCAGACGCCGTTTGAAACCCTGTATACCGATGGTCTGGTGAGCCTGCGTTACTACCCGCCACTGGCCGAGGATTTCATTGAGCTGGAAGGCGAGACCATTGCGGTTGAGCGAAAGGCACACAAGACGCCGATTGTGATCGTGCCGCCTCTGGCGGTGAATATGCTGATCTATGATCTGTTTCCTCAGCGCAGTCTGGTGCGGTTTCTGCGCGCCAAGGGGTTTGAGGTGTATCTGATTGACTGGGGCATGCCGACGAGGGAGCACAGTCACTACAACCTGCATACCTACGTGGCCGAGTTGTTGCCGGCCTACCTGAATCGGGTTCGGGAGCACAGCGGTGAGCAGGAGTTGTCGCTGCATGGCTGGAGCATGGGTGGCATGTTTACACTGTTCTATTCTGCGCTCAGTAACGATCAGCATGTGCGCAATGCCATCGTGCTGGGTTCGCCCATCGACAGCCACGCGTCCGGGATTCTGGGGCTTGTGAACCAACGCATGGCAGATGTGGCCGGGATTATCCGAAAACGGACGGGGTTCCGTCTTCACGATGTAAAACCACACTGGTTTCATACCCCGGGCTGGGCCAACACCATCGGGTTCAAGCTGACCAATCCTGTCGCCAGCGTGATGAGTTACTGGGAGCTGATCATTCGGCTGGGTGACCGGGAGTTTGTCACCAGCCACGCGACCACTTCAGCATTTCTGGACCGTATGGTGGCTTATCCAGGCGGGATTATTCAGGACACCGTTGTTCGGGTCTGGATTGATAACCAGCTTTCCAGAGGCGAGATCCAGATTGGCGAAGATATCGCGAAGCTGGACAATGTGAGTGCCAACTTACTGGCCATTGCTGGCGGCGAGGATACTCTGGTGACTCCCGATGCCGCCAAGCGGGTTATGGATCATGTGAGCTCTACGGACAAGACGTTCCGGGTTGTGCCGGGTGGTCATATGGGGATTCTGGCCGGGAGCAAGGCTCCGCGTAAGAGCTGGCTGGAGTTGGCCGAGTGGTTGGC
>CAZFQI010000184.1:0-5004 GCA_964520755.1 uncultured Marinobacter sp.
GCGCTCCGCCCCTCAACAACCAGTCTAAGCAGACTCCAAAACAGGCCGCCGCTGCCCCCGCTCAACCGTCCACTCCTGAACCGGATCGCTCTGAGAAGGCGCATTAACAAACTCCCGGAACCGCTTCCGCTTCTCCGGATCCTCGACGGCCGTCTTCCACTCGCACTGGTAGGTCCCAACAATCCCCTCCATGTGCTCCTCCAGCTCTGCACCAATCCCCAGACTGTCCTCAAGCACCACCTGCTTCAGATACTCCAGGCCACCCTCAAGGTTCTCCATCCAGACACTGGTGCGCTGCAGCCGGTCGGCGGTGCGCACATAGAACATCACCACCCGGTCAATGGTCCGGATCAGTTCCTCATCTGACAGATCGGTGGCAAACAGATCCCCGTGGCGTGGCCTCATGCCGCCGTTGCCGCAGACATACAGGTTCCAGCCGTTCTCCGTAGCGATCACACCAAAGTCCTTGCTCTGGGCTTCGGCGCATTCCCGGGTGCAGCCCGAGACCGCCATCTTCACCTTGTGAGGCGCCCGCAAACCCTTGTAGCGGTCCTCCAGGCGAATAGCCATGCCCACGCTGTCCTGGACGCCGTATCGACACCAGGTGTTGCCCACGCAGGACTTCACGGTACGTAGTGACTTGCCGTAGGCGTGCCCGGTCTCGAAACCGGCGGCGATCAGCTTTTCCCAGATCTCCGGCAGCTGGCTCAGGGTGGCACCGAACAGGTCCACCCGCTGGCCACCGGTGATCTTGGTGTAAAGATCGTATTCCTTCGCCACCTCACCCAGCACAATCAGTTTGTCCGGGGTGATCTCGCCGCCGGGAATACGCGGCACAATCGAATAGGTGCCGTTTTTCTGCATGTTGGCCATGAAGGTGTCGTTGGTGTCCTGCAGCGGCACGTGATCGGTGGCCAGGATGTGCTCGTTCCAGCAGGTGGCCAGGATCGACGCCACCGCCGGTTTGCAGATATCGCAGCCATGGCCCTTGCCGTGCTGACTGATCAGCGTCCGGAACGTGCGGATGCCATTCACCTTCACCAGGTGGAACAGCTCCTGGCGGCTGAAGGGGAAGTGCTCGCACAGGTCCTTGCTCACTTCCACGCCGCGCTTTTCCAGTTCGCTGTCCACCACGTTCTTGAGCAGGGCGGTGCAGCCGCCGCAGCCGGTGCTGGCCTTGGTTTCGGTCTTGACGCTGCCAAGGTCGGAGCAGCCCGCATCGATGGCACCGCAGATATCGCCCTTGGTGACGTTGTGGCAGGAGCAAATGGAGGCGGTTTCCGGCAGGGCATCCGGGCCCAGGGCCGGCGCGCCGCCCTGGCTTTCCGGCAGGATCAGGGTTTCCGGATTCTCCGGCAGGGCGATGTCATTGAGGGCGTATTGCAGCAGGGTGTCGTAGTGGCTGTTGTCGCCTACCAGAATGGCGCCCAGCAGGGTCTTGCCATCCTCGCTGATTACCATTCGTCGATAGTGGCCGGCCTGCTCATCGTTAAAGCGGATGTTGCGAGCGCCCGGCGTCTGGGCATGGGCGTCGCCAATGGAACCCACGTCCACGCCCAGCAGTTTCAGTTTGGTGCTCATGTCGGCCCCGGTGAAGGCGGTTTCACGGTCGCCATTCAAGGCCGCAGAGAGCGTTCGGGCCATGGTGTAGCCGGGTGCCACCAGGCCGAAAATTTTCTGTTCCCAGAGCGCGCACTCGCCAATGGCGTGCACATGGGGGTCCGAAGTGGTGCAGTGGTTGTCGATCACGATGCCGCCGCGCTCCCCGATCTCCAGTCCACTGGCCCTTGCCAGGGCGTCCTGGGGCCGAATGCCGGCGGAGAAGACGATCATGTCTGTCTCGAGGAAAGACTGGTCACTGAAGTTCATGCGCAGGCGGGCATCCTCGCCCTCGGTGATCGCTGTGGTCGCCTTCTCGGTGTGCACCTGAACGCCCAGCTCTTCGATCTTGTGTCGCAGTACGGCCCCGCCATCGGCATCCAGCTGCACGGGCATCAGCCGGGGCGCAAATTCCACCACGTGGGCTTCCAATCCCAGGCTCTTGAGCGCATTGGCAGCTTCAAGACCCAGCAGGCCACCGCCGACGACCACGCCGGTACGGGCGCCTTCTGAACTGGCGCGAATGGCATCCAGGTCCTCGAGAGTCCGGTACACCAGGCAGTGGGGGCGATCATTGCCCTTGATCGGTGGTACAAACGGATAGGAGCCGGTAGCCAACACGAGTTCGTCGTACCGGTAGTTGCCGCGGGGCGTTTCCAGGGTGCGGTTTTCCCGGTCGATGCCGGTCACCTGTTCGTTCAGATGCAGCTGAATGCCCTGCTCCGTGTACCACTCCAGAGTGCCCATGGCGAGATCCGCGTGGGTAGAGCCGCCGAAATACTCGGACAGGTGGACCCGGTCGTAGGCCAGCTGTTTTTCCTCGCCGAACACGATGATCTCGAAATCGGCAGCGGCCGGGCTGGCGCAGAATTGTTCCAGGAAGTGATGGCCGACCATGCCGTTGCCAATCACGATCAGGGTTTTCTTACTCATTCCGGTTCTGCCTCCCAAACAACAAAAAAAGCCGGAGCATCTATTCCCAAGGGAGGGAAATCGATGGTCCGGCGCCAATGCCAACAACAATGATCTGATGGTCCGGCCTGATCCTTGGCCGGGACGTTCGTCCTTGCTAAAAACATAGCGATCTTCATGCCAGGTTTTTAAAGCCCATAAAAACAATGGCTTGGGCATTGCTGTAAGTTTTCGGGGCGGTCTCGGGCCGAAAAACTGCCCTGTCGCAGGGCAGACTGCACGGCTTTGGCGCCTGTTTCGCATGGCGCGGTAATTGCTCAGATCGCTTCCATGTGTCTTCAAATTGCGGAAACCCCCTGCGAGGGGTGAGGGTGAGAGCGCCCGGGAGTGTACTGATGAATACCAAGCGCAATACCGTTCCGGAAATTCCCAGGGCTGGCGACTATCTGATTGCGTCCAAGAACTGCGAGCTGATGAGCCTCCAGTACTTTTTGCAGATGGGCAGGCTGGTTCAGTGCATCAGTAGTCTGGTGCATGGTCTGCAAAGGGAGCGCGGCGCTTCCAATGTGTTCCTCGGCTCTTCTGGCAAGAAGTTTCAGGAGGAAAGAAAGTCGCTGGCAGTTGAATCGGACCAACTTAAACGCGAGTTTGAGCTGGCGCTGGCAGAGATCCACGAGGAGCTGACGGGCCACCCGGTCAGTAGCCGTCTGCTGAACCAGATTGCCAGCGCCCTGCACGGGCTTGAAGGGTTGGGCGAATTAAGACGTTGCGTTGTTGCTCGGAAAGTCACCGCTGAATCAGCCACCGAGGACTACAGCAGTCTCATTCACAATTTGATCGCGGTTGTATTCGAGGCCGCTGACACCGCTGTCGATCCCACAATTGCAGGGTTGTTGGTGGCGATGGTCCACCTGATGAACGGCAAAGAGTTGTGTGGGCAGGAGCGGGCCGTGGGTTCTGCCGGTTTCTCGAGCGGGACATTCGATCGTGCACTTTCCGAGCGCATGGCGCACCTCATTGAGGCACAGGAACGCTGTTTTGAAGTATTTGCCGGTTTTGCCGATGCGGATTCCCTGTCTCTCTGGCAAAAGGCATGTAGCCACGAGCGTGAAGGTGAGATCGAGCGAATGAGACGTCTGGCGTCCTCTGTGGGCAGATTCAAGGAGCTCGATCCCGAGCTTGCCGATCAGTGGTTCAGACTGATGACCGAGCGTATCGATGCTTTGAAACAGATTGAGGATTCTGTCGAGGGCTGCTTTCACACCCGTTGTATAGAGCGCTTTGCCGCTGCCAAAAAGTCATTGGCGCATCAGGAGACACTGATTGCATCGCTTGATACAGGTGGGTCCGCTAATCAGCCCCTCCTGGTTTTGTGCAATTCGGGAAGCGAAGGCCCGACGGGTGAGGCGTTTTCAAGTGAAGGGATGGGGCAGCAGTTTGGCCGCTCAATCTTTGAGCTGGTGCAGGAGCAGACTCGCCGCTTGCAGCAGATGACTGACGAACTCCAGAGTGCGAAGGAAGCGCTGGAAGACCGGAAAACTCAGGAAAAAGCGGTGCTCCTGTTGATGGAGCATCGAAAAATCAGTAACGACGAAGCCCACCGCTTGCTCCGGAAGCTGGCCATGGATCAGGGAAGGAAACTTCCGGAGGTTGCCCGGTCACTCATTTCGATGGCGGACGTACTCAGGTAAGAGAAGCCGCTACCGCTGGCCGAGCCGGCTCAGCATCTGAACCGGCACCCGGTAGCGCACCCCTCTTGAGGGCCCGATACCGTCCACGGTGCAGGTCTTGCGATTGACCCGGATAATCTGCCCGTGCAGTTCCCGCCGGCCGGCACCAAAGCGCACGGTATCGCCCACCTGCCAGTGGGCCATCTGTTGCCTTGTGTCCACAGGCTCGAAGGGCGTATCCGGTAGCGCCAGGCCCTGTTCCCGGGCCTCATCTGCCAGGGCCTTACGGGTCGCTTGCGCGGCCCCGTTCTCGTGCAACTCATCCAGAATGGTATAGAAATGGCGGTTGTGCACAGAACCCCGATACCGCTGTCCGGCACTTTGCTGCAGGAGATGGGCAAACTCGTGGCAGCAGGTGTGTGCCAAAAGATTCAGAGTGCTCAGTTCCCCGCCAAAGTACCCCCGTTTCCGGATCTCCCGGCCCGAGAGCCAGCCGCTTGCCGTCTCCGGCTGGTGCTTGGCGGCAATCATGCGGGCACCGTAGGTAATCAGATGCTGCCGGTCGCGAGAATCGTAACGGTGATAGGTGGCTTGGCCGGACCCAACCCGGCAATGCAGGACGCTGCCCGGATTGCGTTCCCGGACCCACTGCTCTGCCGGTTGCCAGAGCCAGTCCCGGGTGACGGTGCACATGAGCTCGCCGAGGCTGATGGCGGTCTGGGTTGGTAGAGGCATTTTCTGCAAGCTTGGGTACCTGGCCACTTCACGGATGCGTAAGAATAGACAAGCTTAACGTTCGAATTTGCGGTTTGCTATGGTCTGG
>CAZFQI010000185.1:0-1386 GCA_964520755.1 uncultured Marinobacter sp.
CAGAGCTACCAGGGTTCCGAGAAAGGCCGTGCATCCTGCTCAAACGTCCAGGCTGATCGGCGCTGTTGGTGCAGTTGCCAGTAAATTTCCGCCAGGTTGTCTGGCTCGATGATGCCATTTTCCCCCTTGCTGGCGTAGAGGTCTGGCAGGAATTGAGCCGTCGCCTCATTGCGGATCAGGCCGTCCACGATTACATGGGCAACATGGATGCCGTGAGGCCCCAATTCTCTGGCCATACTCTGGGCAAGCGCCCGTAAGGCATGCTTGCCGCCGGCAAAGGCGGCAAATCCGGCGCCACCGCGCAGGCTGGCAGATGCGCCTGTGAAAAGGATGGTTCCCTCGTTGCGGGCCAGCATTTTATCCGCGACCTCTCGCCCGACCAGAAATCCGGCCAGCGCACACATTTCCCAGACTTTCCGGTATACCCGGGTAGTGGTCTCACCAATCGTGTATCGGACATTTCCGCCCACATTAAAAATGGCGACCCGGATAGGACCGAGACGTGTTTCGACGTGGTTGACCAGATCGGTTACCTGGGCTTCATCACGGGCATCGGAGTGAACAGCTGTCGCACTCGAGCCCAGGGCCCTGATTTCGTCGCAAAGTGTATTCAGGTCGCCACGCCTTCGGGTAACAACGAGATGGTAGCCCTCCCGTGCGAATCGTCGGGCGATTGCTGAGCCAAGATGATCTCCGGCGCCGACCACCAGAGCGATGGGTTTGTCGATGGCTACCATTTGGTATCCCTCTTTGTTTTCGAATTCCCGATCCTGGAACGCGCGCGCTGAACGATATGTTGCAGGGAATACCTGGGTGGGCTGGACAAGGCGCGGGCGAACCACGGCATGAGATCCGCTTTTTCAGGGTGACGCATGACAGCATCCTTTGCTGTTATTGATTCAGTTGCAGCCAACGGGCCAGTTTTGAGCCGGGATGCCGGCTGATCGACCAGGGCAACCATATCATGACGATGAGAATAGCGACGCCGGCCAGTACGGTCAGAACCGGGTTCAGTTTGAACGTGTTTCCCAGGCCGGCGAACACGACCGTCATCGGCAGCATGCCGACCAGGGTCGCGATGGCAAAGCGCCAGGCCTGTATGGCAGTAACGCCGGCGGCGTAACTGATAAGGGCGAATGAGAACACAGGAATCAGCCGGGTCAGGAACACAGCAATGGTCAGAAAACGCTGAGAGCCGTCTCTGGCCAGTACCGGATTGTCCGGGAATCGGTTGCAGATGGCTTCCCGGCCAAGGCACCGGGCAATCCAGAAGGCCGACAGGGCCCCCAGCAGTGCGCCGGTCGCTGCGATAGCCGTACCCCAAAGAATACCGAAGGCAAGCCCTGCTGTTGCGCTTACGGGTAAGGTGGGAATGGGCCCCACCAC
>CAZFQI010000185.1:1486-4898 GCA_964520755.1 uncultured Marinobacter sp.
AACGGAGAGCGCGACAAGATGACTCGGCATGATCGTCAATACTGGATGGGCGGCAACCGGTCCTACGAACAGGACCGCTTCTTCGAGGAGTCCCTCGATAAATCCCTGTGGCAAAAGGCTGAAGGTCCTGAAAACTGGGATGCCTGCTGGTATACGGGTATGCCCGACCCGGAATTCTTCAGCCAGGTGGGGCCGGAGCGGAAAATCAATCACATCCCCGGTAACAATGCCCTCACGGTAAAAAGCCGCCTTTACCGTAGCCTGATGGACTTGCGGGATCGGGTCGAACGGCAGCAAAAGGGAAGCAAACATCTGACCGACCGCCTGGCGTTTGTGCCCAAAGTGTTCTCCATGCCGGAGGATTACCATCTGTTCCAGCAGGCGGCATTGGATAATCCGGACAAGCGCTGGTTGCTCAAGCCGAAGAACGGCGCCCGTGGTAAAGGCATTCAGTTGGTAGGAGACCCTGCCGATGTGCCCATGGAATCCTCCTGGATGGTTCAGGAGTACCTGGAAAAGCCCCACACCATGCATGGCAGGAAATATGTCTTGCGATTGTATGTGCTGGTGTCTTCCATCTCTCCCTTCCGCGTTTACCTGTATCACCAGGGGTTCGCCAAGCTGGCCTCCATGCCTTACGACGAGGAAAACGCGAACAACCCATACAGCTACCTCACCAATCCGGATGTAAACGCGCTGAATCTGGATGCCGAAGTGCCCGTGGAATTCGTGGACTTCGAGCGTTACCGGGTCTGGCTTCGTGAACAGGGTCACGACGATGAAGCCCTGTTTGCCAAGATCGAGGACATGGTTGCCCTGACCTGTCTGGCAGCCCTGGAGCCCATGCGTGAGCGTTCCCGGTTGATCGGTGCCGATACCCGAGGCTGTTATGAGCTGATGGGCATTGATTGTCTGATCGATGCTGACATCAAGCCCTGGATCCTCGAATGCAACCTCAGCCCGTCTCTCGAAGTCTGTGCCGGTCCGGAGAGTGGCGGTGACATCGAGGAACGCATCAAGGGATCCATTGTTGCTGACATGGTCGAAATGCTCGGCCTCAATCGCCCCGCGCATGAAGAGCCCAGCGGCTCGATGGTGGAGCAACTGGTCCGTGAAACCCAGACCGAACTGGCGAACAGCGGTGGTTTCAGGAACCTGATACCGGGATCAGACCCGTCGGCGTACCTGCCTTTCATGGCCTTGCCACGGTTGTCTGATTGGGTAGTCGCCCAGGCCCTTTCTGACCGGCCCCTGAAGCAACCCCGCCTTGAACGCTGGGTGGCAGAGGAAACCTTCAGCGAAGACCAGGTTTACCTCTACGACACCCGCCTGGGCCACCTGAGCAGCCTGAATGAGACCGCGTCGCTGATCTGGTTGATGGCAACAGAGGGTGCCGGGCCGGATGACATTGCCTCGGCATTGGTGGATTCCGCGGCCAAAAGCATGCCCGCCGCGCCAGATGCCTGGGCTATCCGGAACGATGTCTGGAATACCCTGGCGGACTGGGTCAATAACCGTTTCCTGGTTCAGTCCGAGGGGCAGCCTGATGATCAGGATGCTTCAGAGTCTGGCCAGCCTCCGTTCCCGGAAACGTCCACCATGATGTCGATGACTTTGTCCTGCGGTCGTTTCCGGGCACGTTTCTTTACCGACAGCGCGCCGCTGGTCAACCGGATTGAAAGCCTGCTTGAACCCATGGCGATTTCCGATGAGGCGGGGAAGGACTCATTGCCAAGACTTGAGATTGTTCGGGATACCCCGGGCTTTACATTGATTCTTGATGGCCAGGTGATCCGCTCGCGCCTGTCACTGGCGGCGGTCATTCCGGCGCTTGCCAGCTGCCTGGCTACCCATGCAGCCAGACACGATGACATTGCCATAGACGCCGGTCTTGTTGCGGGTCCAGATAGCGAAATATTCCTGGTCAGCCATTCGGAGCCGTCGCTGCGCGACGCGATGACGCTGGCGCTGTCCACGCAATGGCGTATGGATTTTGGCCGCGGCGCGCTGTTCAAAAGCGCCGATGGCTCAGGCGTTACGGGGCTGGGTCTGCCCCTGCACAACTCCGACGGTGATGAGTTGTTCACGCCAGCGAAGGCAGGCATCACAGGGCGCGTAAACGCCGTGCTCGTGCCGAGTGAGGAGCCACTGGGAGGCGGCAGCGGTGTGCAGACCCTGACCGTGAACGAGAGTCTCAGACACCTGATTTCCAGCTGTTGCGGCGAAGACGGCCGGCCGCTGGATACCGATGGCTTCGCCAGGCTGGCGGGTTGGCTGGAAGGTCGTGAGCGCTACCTGGTGGACATGAACAATCTGGAGGCCGCTGCGGCGGCACTTTCCGGGCGGTGTTTTGAGAAGGCACCGCAAAAGGCATCCGGGGGCCGTTGAGCGCAAAAGCTCTCCGGCTCCGGATATGGAGAGGCCGGGTGTAAGCCTGGCAGTTGTTACGTCAAATCAAGGGGGACACATCATGTCCAGAGAAACACAGAAACAGAGATTACTCGGCAAGCTTGCCCGGGGCATGGCCTATACCGGCCCCGTGTTTGCGGTTGTTATGGGTGCCTCGGCGTTCAACGTATCGGCCGCCGACGCCACGGCTGAACCAGGCTACCTGATGCTGGCCGCGGGAGAGGCGGAAGCCGAAGGCGAAGCAAAAGGCGAGGCTGAAGGCGAAGCGGAAGGCAAGGCCGAGGGCGAAGGTGAAGCTGAGGGAGAAGGCGAAGGCGAAGCGGAAGGTGAAGCCGAAGGAGAGGCCGAAGCCTGAACCGTTGATCGGGTGGGCACGAGCAAGACTTGTGTCCACGCGGTCGTTCTCACTGCCTCAGCTTGAAAGGCAATCGAACCCGGGACCAACAAGAAGCGGACGAATACCATGACTCAATCAGGCTCTGAGCGAGACGACACCGTTAACGACATTGTTGAAGAAAACGCCCATGCAATCGGGCAACTCGTTGAAATGCTGGAAAACTTACCTGGGAATCTCTACCGCCGAAGTTTCGGCCGGCGTAAGCAGCATGTCATTGGCAAGCATGTTCGGCACATTATTGACCATTACAGTGCCCTGCTTTCGGCCACAGCGTCACCGGGAGCGCTGCTTGACTATGAAAGCCGTGAACGGGAGCTGTCACTGGAAACGGATCGACGGGCTGGTGCCAATCGATTATCCGAGATTCTGCAGACGTTGCGTAGCCGATTCAGCGCGGACCACTCCGACGAACTTGCCATGTTGCACACCAGTGACGAACAGGGGCAGGTAGTCAAGACCAGCGTGGATCGGGAACTGGTGTTCCTGGCCAGCCATACCATTCATCACATGGCGATTATCGGCATGCTGGCCGAACAGGCGGGCGTGGAAGTCGGTGCCGAGTTCGGGGTTCACCCCTCGACTTTGCGGTACCTGCAAAGGCAGGCC